>DHIZ01000315.1:48217-71625 GCA_002404055.1 Chloroflexi bacterium UBA4733 | reverse complement strand
GGCGTGGGGGGGAGCCAATGTCAGGGATTTGTTGGCGTTACCGAACAGACACGGACTGGTGCAGTTCGGTTTACGCGCCCAACGTTCCCAACGAGTTGCTTTCCTCCACGCGCAGGCACAAGCGAGCCAGCAAGGTCACTTCTTATCGGATAATCGACCGGCGGTACGGCGGCAGCCGGTGGCGCGCTAGCCAGGCGTAGACGTGCGTGGTGATGACGAGCCAGAAGCCGCCCACGAGGTACCCGCCGACCACGTCGCTGGGCCAATGCTCGCCCTCCAGGACTCGGGAGGGTCCCATGGCCAGGATGAGCACCAGCAGCACGATGGCGACCAGTGCCAACCAGCGCGCGTCGCGTTGTGCTACCAGGCAGAAGAAGAAAAGGAGACCAAAGAAGGCAACGGCGTGGACCACATGACCGGAGGGGAAGCTGAAGTAGTTGGCGATGTTCTGCAGGATAACGATGCCGTGGCCACTGGGCCTGGGGCGTTGCACGAACTGGTTCACCTGGTAACTGGTCAGATCGCTCAGTACGGACGCAGCCAACGCGGTGAGCGCCTCCAGCCAGTGGCGCAGGAGGAGCAGGCCAATGACGACGACGCCGACCACGATACCGGCGGGGATTGGCCAGTTGATCTGGCTGACTTCCTCCAGCGCCGACGAGAGCAAGTGGTGTGGCAGCAGGAGGTGCTGCTCACCCAGCGTCACGCTCACGTCGTAGGGTAAAGGACCAGGGTGTCGCTTCAGGTCCAGTGCCAATGCCGCCAGTGCCGCCACGAGCAACAGTTCCCCGAGAATGAACCGAAGGTGGGGCACATCATTCCGTGCAGCGTTTGGCGACACTCTGCCCGCGTTATACCGACTCACTCCGTCGTGCCCCTTCCGACCGGTTGCTGGTCCATGCCCAATAGCAAGCCTAGCCAGCGAGCCAGCGCACAAGCTGTGCCAGGACACGCCAGCGCCTGAGTGCCGGCCCAGCAATGACGTTGTTGACGTTAGGCTGGATAGTCCGCGCTCCGGCCGTGCTACGTAAAAGCTGGAA
Organism: Chloroflexi bacterium UBA4733; assembly: GCA_002404055.1. The sequence continues at coordinate 70,585 of DHIZ01000315.1, read as the reverse complement.
CGGTGCTCCGGCGAATCAACGCACCCCGACTTTAGGACGCCGAGAACTGTGGACTTGCCGCGAAGAGGCGCTCCTGGCGGATAGATTCGCGGACGCGGCCGCGCAGGACAGCGATGCTGATGGCGCCGACGGCCAGCAGCCAGAAGAAGCCCCCTAACCCGCCGAGCGGGTTCCAGTCCCAGGCGGCGTGGAGCACACTGGAGACGACATACGCGCCGAGGATGCCGGCAGAGGCGGCGCGCGGTCCGCCATAGCGTTGCCGCCAGACCACCGCGGCAATAGCCGCAGTCCAGGTGCCGTGGCCGAAGGGACCCAGCGCCTGCCGCAGCCACAGCGTGGAGAGGAAGTCGGGGATGCCGTGCTGGGAAAGTGCGGTGATGGCGTAGCCGGCGTTCTCAAAGGCGGCGAAGCCCATGCCGGCGGCGGCGCCGAAGATGACGCCGTCCAATTCGAAGCGATAGCGCGTCCGGCGCAAGAGCAGTACAACCAGCAGGATCTTTACGCCCTCCTCGGTGAACCCGGTGAGCAGCGCGGGCAGCAGGGAGCCTGCGCCGGCGTGCTCGATAGCTTCCAGCACGCCGGCCGAAGGGATGCCGAACAATGCAGTCAGGAAGCCGGTGCGCACCAGCGCCCCGTGCGGTACGCCGCCGAAAGCGTCGATCTCCTGTATGTACTCAACGTAGACGACCGGCACGAAAAAGCTGCCCACGACCAGCACGGCTGCCACCGCGATGACGCTACCGGTCTCGGCCGTCAACCCAGTCAGGACGGCGAAGAGCAACAGGCCGGCAATCAGGACCACCCGATAGTGTCGATGGCGCTGCGCGCTGACATGTGGCATGAGGGGCGTCGTAGGGTCGGTCAGCAACGGAGCTCCTGGCGTGCTGACCGTCGACGGTACCGTCGGGTCCAGGCGGCGAGGCCCTGCCAACCGCACTCCCAGCAGGGCGATGAAGAGACATTCCAGGGGCGCCACGATGAGGGCGACCACCCCTTCGTTGGCAGCGAAGGCATCGTCCCCTTGCATCGCCGCCGTGCCAACAACGGACGACACCGCCAGCAGCGCGACCACGCCGGCAATGACACCCACGATCAGTCCGGCAATGACCGCGGCGATTGCGGCCGTCCAGCGGTGGCGCATGCGGCTGACCGCAGCCGCCACCAGCAGTCCACCGACAAGCGCCAGCGCCGGAGGTACGATGTACAACGAATGCGAGACGATCGGCCGGGCCATGTTGAACACGGCGTTCCAGACCAAAGCAGCCAGAGTGACTGCCAGCGCCGATATCGCAATGGGTACACCGGAAATCGGCGTGTGGCGGTGACGCGCAGCGCTCATGTGATCGCACTCGACCAGCCGGCGGCCCCAGGCGAGGCATCGCCCGAAGGATGCCATCGTACGTGAACCATAACCACGCTCCTTTCCGGGCCAGGATCCAATGGCCACGACTGACCGGGGAGAGTGTAGCGCGCGGGACGCAGCTCGCGTAGACCACGCGCCAGCCTTGCCGGGCAGGCATCGCTTGCTGCGCGCCTTGACGGAGTTTGGTATACTCCGCACGACGAGGTGAAACGAGGCGGCCATGTCCGATGTCTCGCAAACAGGCGCGCATCTCCTGCCCCCTTGTGTTGATTCGCCTGGTATTGCCCGTCAATTGCAAGCACACTCTTGGGCCCATCCAGTTGCTTTCGCCCATCAACACGGTCAATGTGCGAGGCAGGCGCCTGTGGCATGGTAGGTCACGTGGTGGTCACGTGGCATGCAGAAGGAGGTTTCCGTGCAATCGAGCTGGTACGGCAAAGTCGAGAAGGCCCATCGTTATGCGGCCGAGCGAGAGTCGCGAATCCGTTTTAGCAACTTCGCGATTGCCTTCCACGGCGACAACGACGAGCACGAGGTGACGCTCACCGATGGCGTCTGGCATTGCAGTTGCCACTTTTTCCAGGGCTGGAACCGCTGCTGTCACACCATGGCGATGGAGCAGATTTTGCGCGGCATGCTCACCGAGGAGGCCGCCGAGAGCGCAGGCATCCCGCCCACGCCTGTAGCGGTGTAGGTTCATTTAGGATTTCGTGGCATAGCTGGCCTGGCGACTGAAGTCGCGGCTACCAGAGCGAAGTCCGCCTGCGCGGACTCGTTAGCCGCGACTTCAGTCGCCAGGCCGCCGCTCTAGCCCGCGACAGCCCCCGCGGCAGGTGACGCCACCGCTGCGGTGATCGGATAGACGCTGACACGCTTTTTGTCGCGTCGCTCCCATTCATACTTGACGGTGCCGTCCACCGTGGCGAACAACGTGTGGTCGCGGCCGAGGCCGACGTTGCGGCCAGGGTTGATGCGCGTGCCGCGCTGGCGTACCAGGATGCTGCCGGAGGTCACCACCTGCCCGTCGTAGCGCTTGACGCCCAGGCGTTGCGCCTGGCTGTCGCGGCCGTTGCGTGAGCTACCGACGCCCTTTTTATGAGCCATTTATGCCTCGGTCCCTTCAGTCGTTGCAGTAGGTGTCTCCGCTGTCTCTAAGGTCGACTCATCCGTTGCTGAAGCGGCTTCAGCAGGCGGAGTCTCAATCGCCGCGGCGGCTTCCGCGGCGGGAGCAGCCATTTCCGTAACGGGGTCCACGGGTGACGCGATGAGTGCTGCCTCTGGTTCGGCGGCCGGCGCGGCCGTCAGCGTTGTGGCCGCCGGTGACGGCTGCTCTGCCGGGGCCGAACGTGCTGCTGTGCTTTCGCCGTTCACGACGATATCACGAATGAAGAGTTGTGTCAGACTCTGGCGGTGGCCGCGCAGCACCCGCACGCGCTTCTTGGACTTGTAGCGGAAGACGAGAATCTTGGGTCCCCGCTCCTGGCGGCTGATCGTGGCGACGACCCGTACGCCAGCCACGAGCGGCGTACCGGCGGTGATCTGGTCGCCCTCACAGACCATCAGCACACGGTCGAACTCAAACGAGTCGCCCTTGATGTTGGGCAACTTTTCCACTTGAATACTCTGGCCGACAGCAACGCGATACTGCTTGCCGCCAGTCTGGACGACTGCAAACATGACTCAGTTCCCTACTCGGCGGCCTTCGAAAGGCACGTTGCAACGGTGCTCGCTCATGCGACACGAACGGACAGTATAGCCGTGCGGGTGGGGGGCCGTCAAAAAGCCAGCGGGCCTGCCCCACCTTCTCGAATGACTACCGGCCGGTGTTCCCGTAGGGGCAGGCCCCTGTGCCTGCCCTTTCTCCGGTCGCGAACAACGATCGATTGTTGACGGGCGAGCAGGGCAGGCACGGGGGCCTGCCCCTACGGCGGTCGATCGCTTGCGGGACCTCAAGCCAAGTCGATTCCTTCTTCCTGGGCCAGGCGGCTGAGGTAGGCCCGGCTTTCGTTGTATTCGATGTCCAGTTGCGGTCCGGCGATGGGGTTACGGCCGGAGGCGGAACCGGGTGCGCCTTCCAGTTCCAGGGAGATCACGCCATCGAAGCCGACGTCACGCAGGGCGATCAGGGTGGCGCGCCAGTCGACTTTGCCTTTGCCGGGTCGCCAGTGGGCGTTGCTCTGGCCATCGTTGTCGGAGAAATGGCAGTGGAAGACGCGGCTGCCCAACTGGTAGACGGCTACCTGCGGCATCTCGCCGCAGGGGAAGAGGTGGCTGGGGTCCAGGTTGATCCCTAACGCCGAGGAGCCGACGTGTTCGATCAGGCGTGCCAGGCTCATTGCTGTGGTGGCCCAACGGTACGGGTGCGTCTCCAGGGCGTAACGGAGGCCGGCCCCCTCGCAGGCCGCGCAGCAGATACGCAGGCTCTCGACATAATCGTCATAGCCCTGCTGCCAGTTCAGCCCCGGCGGTAGCGTAACCTTGACCTCCTGGCTGATCGGCAGTTCCAGCATGCCTGGGAAGGGCAGGTCGAAGGGTGTGGAGACCACGCTGTTCATCATCGGCGCGCCCAGCGCGACGGCGACCTCCACGGCGCGCTTGAACTGGTCGATACCGGCAGCCCGCCGCGCGGCGTCGGGGCTGGCGATACCGCGGGGGGTGGTGACGAACTCCGAGACCGCCACGTCGCAGTCTTGCAGCGTGCGCAGCAACCCGGCAATGCCGGCCGGTGTGTAGTAGTCCTCCAGGGTCTCCCGGTTCCAGGCAATGAGCTCCGTCTGGCGGTAGCCAAGCGCGGCGATGCGCCGGATGCCCTCATCGTAAGGCGGCTGCCAGTGGAAAGGCCAGATCGATACGCCGAACTGCATGGTTGTCTCCTTATACCTTCAGGCCGGTAGGTTCGCGATGGCTACCGGTTCAACGGGGTCTGCCAGGGGGAGGCCAAAGACGCGAGCATAGAAGTAGAGCTCCGCCTCCAGGGCTCGCGCGATATTCTCCGATTTCCGGAAGCCGTGCTGTTCGCCCTCAAATGCCAGGTAGGCGACCGGCAGACCCTTCTTGAGCAAAGCTTCCACCATCATTTCGGCCTGGTTGGGCGGCACGATCTTGTCTTCCAGACCCTGCAACAGGATGACCGGGCAGGAGAGCTGGTCGGTGTAGTTGATGGCCGAGCGCTCGTGGTACAGGTCTCGGCGTTCCGGGAACGGCCCGACGAGGCGGTCCAGGTAGCGTGATTCGAACTTGTGGGTGTCGTGGACGAACGTCTCCAGGTCACCGATGCCGAAGTGGCTGGCGCCGGCCTTGAAGATATCGCGGAAGGTGAGCGCGCACAGCGTCGTGTAGCCGCCGGCGCTGCCGCCGGCGATCATGAGCCGGTTGCTATCCACCTCGCGGCGTTGCCCCAGGTAGCGAGCGCCGTTGACGCAGTCATCCACGTCGACGACACCCCATTGCCCTTCCAGGCGCAGGCGGTAGGCGCGGCCGTAGCCGGTGCTGCCGCCGTAATTGACGTCGAGCACGGCGATGCCGCGGCTGGTCCAGTACTGCGTCGCCAGGCTGAGCGACGCGCCGGCAGCGGAGGTCGGCCCGCCATGGCTGTGTACCAACAGGGGCGGTAGTTCGCCTGCTGGCGCTACATAATCCGGGTTGGCCGGCCGGTAGAGCCAGGCGTGCGCGTTTAGCCCGCCTTCGGTGGGGAACTCGATGGCCTCCGGCGCGGCAAGGTAGGCGGCATCGACGGTCAACCGCCGTGATTCCCGCAGCAGTTCCACGTCGTTGGTCCGCAGATCGAGGCGGAACAAGCAGTCTGGCTGCGTGGCTGATCCGGCACTATAGACAACGCGGGTGCCCTGGGTATGTATGTCCGCGCCGATGTCGGTGTAGGCCAGGGCAATCGGCGCTATGTCGCCGCTGTTCGGCTCCAGCGCGATTAGCCGGGTTTGCCCCTGCTCGATGATGCGGCAAATCAAGCGATCTGCGGTGATAAAATCGTAGGTGGACAGGGCGAACACCCACTGAGGCGTGCCGAACTCTGCTGCCATCGGCGCCAGGTGCTCGACGCGCTCGTCGACCTGGCGGTACAGATTCCACCAGCCGCTGCGATCCGAGACGAAGTAGAGCAACCCATCCGGCGACCACTTCGGGTCGAAGATGCTCTCAGCCGGTCCGCCGGCCACCCGCCGCTGCTGCTCCAGCGAGCCGTTCGCGCCGAATTGCGCTGTCCACAACTCCGTACCGTCCCAGGGCAGGTTCGGGTGATTCCAGGCGAGCCAGCTCAGGCGACTGCCGTCTGGACTGAGGCGCGGGTTAGAATAGAAATCGCTGCCGCTGACCAGCAGGATCGCCTCGCTGGTACCGTCAAGCGGGGTTGCCACCAGCGTGTTCACGGCCTCGCCCGCCTGGCTATGGTCCTCGCGGACACAGATCAGACGCTGCCGTCGCCGGTCGACGACGAGGTCGGCGTAGCGCAGGTTTGCTTCCGGGGTAATTGCACGCGGCGCTACGTCCCTACCCTGGCGGTAGAGGCGGCCATCGGCAAAGTTGGAGAAATACACGCTGCCCTGATCGACGGTGAAGGCGCCGCCACCGTACTCGTGGACGCGGCTACGCGCGTTCATCGGCGCGGGCGTGAGATCAATGGTGTGTCCGTCAACGCCGCGACGCACGATCACGTTGCGGCCGCCCTCGCTGGGCCGCCCCTCGATCCAGTAGATATCCTCACCGTCCAGCACGATCTGTCCGAGGCGAACGCCGCCCCGCGCGACCATGTCGGCCGTGATCGGCGATCGCCACGACCCATACGGCGCCATCTGCCGTTCAGTCATCGCTCTCCTCATCTTCTAGCTCCGGCTGGTTTGAACCGGTGTTGCCGGCGCCGGTATCGTTGCCGAAATCGGGCGGTCGAATTCCCATTCGATAGTGCTCGCTCGCCGGGAATTGCCCCGACTGCACCTCCTGCATGTATGCAGTGATCGCCCGGCGCAGGTCCGCGCCAAGAGGAGCATACACGTGGGCATGGCGCGGCGTGTGTTCCGGGTCCAGGCCGATCAGGTCGGCCAACACCTGGATCTGGCCGCTGCAGTTCGGCCCCGCGCCGATGCCGATGGTGGGGATGCGCAGCGCCGCCGTCACCTCGCCGGCGAGCCAGCCGGGCACTAACTCCAACACTACGGCGAAGGCGCCTGCAGTTTGCAAAGCCTGGGCATCGGTGAGCAGGCGGCGGGCTGCCGCCGCGTTACGGGCCTGTACGCGATAGCCCCCCAGCCGGTGTATCGACTGGGGGGTGAGGCCCAGGTGCCCCATCACCGGTATGCCGGCATCGACAATACGGCGAACGCTCTCGGCTACCGGCTGGCCGCCCTCTAATTTGACGGCTGTGGCGCCGCCCTCTTGCATCAGCCGTCCGGCGCTGCGGACCGCCACTTCCACGCTCGGCTGGTAACTCATGAAAGGCAGGTCGGCCACGATCATTGGCCGTTGCGCGCCACGGGCGACTGCCCGCGTGTGGTGGAGGATGTCGTCCAACGTGACCTGAACGGTCGTCTCCAGTCCCAGAATTGTCGTACCGAGCGAATCGCCCACCAGGATCGCCGGCACGCCAGCCTCGTCGGCGGCGCGGGCGGTCGGATAATCGTAGGCGGTGACCATGGCGATCGGCTGTTTCCGTCGCCGCATGGCGCGGAACTCCCGCACCGTCACACGGCGCTGTGACGCCTCAACACGACGATCCATGCTTCCCTGACCCTCACTCTCTACCCAGCAGTATAGTAGAGTCGCGGCGGTTGCGCCGGATTCGGCATGCTGCTATACAAGCGGCGCGCGCTGTGCGATGATGGTGACGGCCCACAACTGCCGTTGCGGGCTGGCCGGCAGCGCCATCGGCCGCGGCTGCTGTGGCCGGCAGCGTGGCGGGCGGCCCAGCAGCGCAGTTCAGGTGGTGATGGCAATGCTCTACGGCACCGACTATCGCTCCGCCACCGACCAGCAGGACTCACGGCTCCTGCGGCGGTACCGGCGCGACATCATGTTCGTCGCCGCGCGACCGCAGGAGGTGGTCGCTGCGGGTCTGCTCGCCGGTCTGGCGGTGATCCCGATCCTCCTGGTGGCGAGTGGCATCGTCGCCTTCCTCTTCTCGATAGTCTTCAGTGGCCCCGCGGTCGTCGACAGCGCCTCACCTGGTAACGGCATCGCCGGTCTACAGATGACTCCGACGAGTCGCCAGGACTTTGTGCTGGTACTGGCCGCCTTGATCTTCACGCTCGCCGTGGCGGGTGCTCTCAGTGCGATATTGCGCCGGTACGACTACCTTCGCCGCGGCGGCCTGCAGTTTTATCTTCACCATCCGCGTAGCGCCCTGGGGCTCGCCGGCTTCTTCGTGCCGGTGACCCTGGTTGTGGTCATTGGTCTGCTCGTGAAGGCCGCCCAGGCACGCCAGCTCGTCCAGGCCCAGGCACTGGTTGCCGTCCCTTCGCTTGTCGACCGAGGCGTCCTCTACGTCTTCCTGGGTATCCTCTCCTCCATGTTGCTCTATCTAGTCTGGGAGAGTTGCTTCCCGCTGATCTTGCCGACGCTCAGCAACCTGGACGTGGGTGCGGAAGTGGGGCGACGCCAGCAGGAGGATAGCGCGCGCATCCAGGCCGAGGAGGAGCGTTTGCGCCGCCGTTCGTTGGGCGAGGTGACGACGGGCGCCCTCAGCGGCCGCGTAGCGGACTCGGCGCCGGAAGGTCCGGCCCTTCGTCCACCCGTACCCGCGCCGCTCTGGCAAGAGAGCGACCAGGGGCCGCATGGGCGCTGACTGTTGCACCATTAGATACTTTGTACTAAAATGAGCAGGCGCAGCAGCAGAGCGAAAGGTGGCAGCCGGCGTGACGCAGCGTGAGCGACTGGTGTTGGTCGACGGCCACGCCCTGGTGCATCGAGCCTTCCATGCTATCGGACCGCTCATGACCTCGCGCGGGGAGTTGGTGAATGCCACCTTCGGCTTCGCGTCGATGCTGCTGACGAGTCTGCAGATGCTCAAGCCGGCCTGTGTGGCCGTGGCCTTCGACCTGCCGGGGCCAACCTTCCGGAAGCTGCAATTTGACGCCTACAAAGCACACCGCCCGAGGATGCCCGACGAACTGGCGGCGCAGTTCCCGCGCGTTCGCCAGATTGTGGACGTGTTGGGCATCCCGACCTACGAGATGGAGGGATTTGAAGCGGACGACGTGCTGGGTACGCTGAGCGTGCAGGCGGTCGCCAGCGGCCTTGATGTCACTATCGTCACCGGTGATCTCGACGCTTTGCAACTGGTCAATGAGCACGTCACAGTTCTGATCAACCGGCGCGGTGTGCAGGACACCACTGAGTATGATCCCGCCGCGGTGCAACAGCGGTATGGCTTTACCCCGTTGCAGTTGCCGGACTACAAGGCGTTAGTGGGTGATACTTCCGACAACATCCCCAAAGTGCCGGGCATCGGCGAGAAGACTGCCGCCGACCTCATTGCCCGCTATGGTGACGTGGAAGGCGTGCTGGCTCATTTGGGCGAGATCAAGCCGCGCAACGCCGCAGCTCTGGCGGAACTGGCCGACCAGGTTCGCCAGAGCAAGGTATTGGCGACGATCCGCCGCGACGCGCCGGTGCAGTTCGAGCGCGAGCGCTGCTTGCTGGCACGCTATGACCGCAGTCAGGCGAAGGCGCTGCTGCTGGAGTTGGAGTTTCGCAGTCTGCTCGTGAAGCTGCCCAGCTCGGAGAACGAGCCAGCGGAGGCTGCCGGAGCACCGGCTGTTGGCGGTCGCCAGGTCACGGCGCCGACCACGCTGGGCCAATCGTCGCTCTTCCCGGAGCTCGACGTTCCGACCGCGCCGGCCGCCAAATCGGAGTTGGATGCCTCGCTGAGTTACACGATTGTCCGCAACGAGGAGCAACTGCGAACGATGTTGGAACACCTGCAGCAGGCCCTGGCCATCGCCTTTGACGTCGAAACGACAGCTCCCGACGAAATTCGCTCCAGTCTCGTCGGCGTCTCGCTGTCGCCGGCCTCGCACGTCGGCTACTACATACCAGTTGGCCATCATCCGGCCGCGCTGACAACGCTGGAAGGCGGCAACGACGGACAACTCACGCCGGAGATGGCGCTTGACCTCCTGCGTCCGCTCCTGGAGGATGCGGCGATCCCCAAATACGCCCACAACGCCAAGTTCGACATCACGGTGCTGGCCCGTTACGGTGTCGCGGTGCAAGGGCTGACGTTCGACACAATGGTGGCCGGCTACCTGCTCAACCAGCGCGGACTGGGCCTCAAAGACATGGCGGCGCGCGAACTAGGCGTCGAGATGACACAGATCACCGACCTGATTGGTAAGGGCACGAAGCAGATCTCCATGGCGGAAGTGGCAGTGGATGATGCCGGCTACTACGCCTGCGCCGATGTGGACCTGACCTACCGGCTGGTCGCCCATCTGGAGCCTCAGTTGCGGGCCCAGAAGCTGGACCGTCTGAACCAGGACATTGAGGTGCCGTTGATCGGCGTGCTGTCCTCCATGGAGCTGGAGGGAGTGGCCATCGACCTGGACCGGCTCAAGCAGCTCTCCCACGACCTTGGCGCCAAGCTCTTTGAACTGGAACGCGACATCGTGGCGCTGGCGGGCCACACCTTCAACATCAATTCCACCCAGCAACTGGCCAAGGTGCTGTTCGAGGAACTCAAGCTGCCCTCCGGCGCCCGCACCAAAATGGGGTACTCGACCTCCTCCGATGTGCTGGAGTTGTTGCGCGGCCGCCACGAGATCGTCGCCAAGGTGCTGGAATACCGGGAACTGATCAAGCTGAAGTCCACCTACGTGGACGGTCTGCCGGAGTTGATCAATCCCCAGGACGGCCGGGTCCACACCTCGTTCAACCAGACGGTGGTCGCCACCGGCCGGCTCAGTTCCACCGGACCGAACCTGCAGAACATCCCGATCCGTAGCGAGCTCGGCCGGCTGATCCGCGCCGCCTTCGTGCCGGGGCGGCCGGGCTGGCTCCTCCTGGCCGCCGACTACTCGCAAGTGGAACTGCGCGTGCTGGCGCACCTCTGTGGTGATCCCGGCCTGACGGCAGCCTTCCTGGCCGACCAGGACATCCACAGCGCGACCGCGGCCAAGGTATTCGGCGTTGAGACGGCGGCGGTGACCTCCAACCAACGGCGTATCGCCAAGGTGATCAACTTCGGCATCCTCTACGGCATGGGCGGGCAGGCCGTGGCGCGCCAAGGCGAAGTCTCCCGGCATGAAGGCGACGCCTTCATCGCCCAGTACTTCGCCACCTTCCCCGACGTGCGCCAGTTCATTGATCAGACCAAGCGGGAGGCAACCGAGCAGGGCTACGTCACGACGCTCGCCGGCCGTCGCCGCAGCATGCCGGAGTTGCAGGACCCGCGCCGCGAGGTACGAGCGGGGGCCGAGCGCGCCGCCGTCAACGCCCCGGTCCAAGGCAGCGCCGCCGACATCATCAAAATTGCCATGATCCGGCTCCAGCAGCAATTCCGCGAGCGCCACCTAGCCAGCCGCATGATCCTCCAGGTCCACGACGAACTGGTCTTCGAAGTACCCGAAGCCGAAGTCACCGCTGTCGCACTCCTCGTGCGCGAAACGATGGAAGGGGCCATGCAACTCAGCGTGCCGTTGAAGGTGGAAGTGAAGGTGGGCTCGAACTGGGCGGAGATGCGTGGGGTGGACTGAGGGCCGCCTCTCGGCATTATTGCGGGCGGATTGGTCGTGTGCGGTGCAGTGGCCTTGAGTCGTGAGAGGCAACGCGAGCAAGCGAACCAAGACAGGGCAAATGCGGGCTGTGCCAGCTTTTGACCACGCGACACGCCGGAGAGTTCGCGCTGGCCCAGCGACGCCAGGTAAGCCCGGAGATCCTGCTTGCTCACCTGGTCAGGCCGGATACGCACGACAGCGTAGGCATGGGTCCAGGTGATGAACTGTGCAACGTCGGTCTGGTAGGCCCGGATCGTGTAACTGCTGAGATTGCGGCCGGCCAGGCTGCTGACAAAGGCCGTCAGCGCCTCTTCTAAGATGCGGGGTGGGGGCGGATTATGGCGTCCATGCGGGGATTGTACTACAGGGAAGAGACAATCTGTCGAGTGTTCCGTACGCTACCACGCCTGGAGGCAAAGCAACAGAGACCAGCACGACGCCCAGCGTACCGCCCGAACGCCCAGACGCCTCAGACCGGGCAAGTGGCCCAAAAAATCACGAATCGTTGTCGCACCTGAGAATCCGGCAACGGGATCTTTCAGTATGGTTCGCCCCGCGACCGCGATCGCCGGTGCGCCGGGCGATCTTCCCGCAAAGCGCGGGAAGATCGCCTCTGGCAACCCGATATGCCATGCCGTAGTGTCCGTATCGTCGGGTGCGGCTGTGCGCTCGATCGGCACACGCCGCATGTTGCCCCAGAAAGGCCCGTGATGAACCTCGCCCCGAATGATGCGACGATATCATCCAAAACCCTCTACCGTCTCGGCGGACTCGCGTTGCTCCTCGGCAGCCTGATCACGTTCGCTAGTATGCTCCTCGACCTGATCATCGCCGGACCGCTCGGTTACGGCGGACCATCGGCCGCCCCCGTCGCACTGCTCGCGGTGGCCGGGCTAATCCTGGTCGTCTGGGGGCTTCTCGCCGTCTACGTCAAGCAGGCGGGGCGGGCTGGTCGCCTGGGGCTGGTCGGCTTCCTGCTGCTGGTCGGCTTCCTGCTGCTGTCCGGCGCCGTGCTCCTCCGTCTCGGCCATTCATTAGGTGACGCAGTCATTATCCCGAACACCACCCTCTCAATACAGCATCCAGGGGCGATTCTCGCGCTCACGATCTCGACAGCGCTGGCCGGGTTGATCGGAGCGGTACTCTTCGGCAGCGCGGCGATCCGGGCGGGCGTCCTGCCGCGCGGAGCAGGGATTCTACTGCTCTTCGGCCCGGTGACGCTGCTCCACGCCGTGCCCTTGCCGGCGGTCGTCCAGACGATCGCGGGTGTGGCCACGGGGACACTCCTTGACGTAGCGCTGGCATGGTTTGGCTACGCGCTCCTCACGGAACGGGCGCGACAGACCACGCAACTCGACGATGAGTCCCGCGGAGCGCTGCAGCACGCCTGATCAACGCCTGGTAATGCATCCTGAGCAAGCATGGTTTCCCAGCGGACCGGTAAGGCTTGAGGCAATGAGGCGTGCCGTGCCTGCGCTCCTCGTTGCCTGCATAGCAAGATGCGCCTGTATGCCACCTGCTGTATGCTGTAGTAAACGGGCTGGTCGCCTTACTCGCGCGGCGGGCGGCCGACCACTGGATGCCGCTCTTGGCGGCCTTCGTCCTGCTGACGCTGGCGGTCTCCGCGAGTGGCTGCTTGCCGGCGCTTGCTACGGTGTACCCCGCTGTTCGGCCGGTGAGCGCACTGATCGATCTCATCGAGGGCGCCGTCCTCGTGCCGTTCTTCTGCCTCTTTCCCGATGGGCAATTCGTGCCTCGTTGGACGCGCTGGGTTGCCCTTGCCTGGATAGCAGAAAGCGTGCTGACCGCCGTCCTGCCTGCGCTGCACCCGCTCGATCGCCTCGCCTTGCCGGTCGCTTTCGCTTTTATTGTCGGCCTGCAGCTCTATCGCTACCGATGCAGATACGGGTCGGTGCAGCGACAGCAGACGAAATGGGTGTTCCTGGGCATGGCACTGCAGGCCCTGGTGTTGCTCACCCTGGTCGTGTTGTCGCGGTCTGTGCCGGCGCTTCTGCAACCGCACTCGGCTGCCTATGCAGTGGCCGGCGAGGCCTGGCTCTGCGCCAAGTTTTTTGGTCCCCTTGGGATTGCCTTTGCCATCCTGCGCTATCGCTTGTGGGAAGTCGACCACGTCCTCAACTGCGCGCTCGTGTACGGTGGCGAACCCATTGGTCAGTTGGTGCTCGCCCCGCGCTCTCCCGCCGAACAGTTCTCCTCGGCTGATCGCCGGCTGCTGGCAGACCTCGCCCGCCAGGCAGGTGTCGTGGCGCACGGCGTGCTCCTAGCGACCGACCTTGAGCGCTCGCGTGTCCGGATCGTGTCGGCGCGCGAAGAGGCCCGCCGCCGGCTTGGCAACGACCTTCACGATGGCCTCGGGCATCGCCTGACCGGCTTGTTGCGACAGGTCGAGACGGCTTCGCATGTGCTGGACCGTGACCCTGCGGCCGCCAAACTGGCTCTCCACAACTTGGCGTGCGAAATGAGAGTCACCATCGAGAACGTGCGGTGACTGGCGCACGCACTCCACCCACCCGAGCTGGAATTGCTTGGCTTACTTGGCGCGCTGCGGGAGCGCATCCAGCAGCACGGGGGAGGTGGGTTGGAGGTCACGATCGAGGCGCCGGCGCCGCTCCCGCCGCTCTCTGCCGCCGTTGAGGTGGCTGCTTACTACATCGCCCAGGAAGCGCTCGCCAACGTGGGACGCCATGCGGGGGCTCACCACTGCCGCTTGCGCTTGATCCTCCTGACCGATCTAGCGTCCGCTTCCGGTACGTCGAACGTTCCGGTGCTGGAGGTGGCCATTTGGGATGATGGTCGCGGCCTACCGCTGCCGGGGGAGAAGGGTCACGGTGGTCTCGGCCTGACGTCGATGCAGCAACGAGCAGCGGAGCTGGGCGGGACGTGCCTGGTCGAGCGAATGGCCGGGGGTGGGACCTGTGTCTGTGCCCGGCTGCCCTGTTTCGTCACCTCCTGAGGGGAAAGATGGAAGCGATACGGGTCCTCATCACGGATGATCAGACGATCACGCGGACCGGATTACGAGCGTTGCTGGAGACCGCTCTGGATATAGAGATAGTGGGGGAGGCCGCCAACGGTTCAGACGCCATCGAGATCGCCGCCGCGCTGCAGCCGGATGTCGTGCTGATGGATTTGCGTATGCCGGACGTGAATGGCATTGAGGCAACGCGGCGAATCCACCGTACGAGCCCGCACATCGGCATTCTCATCCTCACGGTATTTGATGATGACACCTCGGTCTTCCCGGCGATTCGTGCGGGTGCTCGCGGCTACCTGCTCAAGGACGCCGACCAGACCGAGTTGTTGCGCAGCATCCGTACGGTTGCGACCGGCGGCGCTGTCTTTAGCCCGGGGATAGCGGGTCGGGTCTTGATGTACTTGGCGGCGTCTCCGCCGCACGTTCCAGCCCACGTCTTCGACGAACTCACGCACCGGGAGCGCGACATCCTGGAGTTGATCGCGCGCGGGCACAGTAACGCCGAAATTGGAGGACGCCTGGGACTCAGCCCGAAGACGGTGAGTAACAACGTTTCCAACGTCCTGCTCAAGGTACAGGCGACGGACCGGGCGAAGTTAATGCTGATGGCCCTGGACGCGGGATTAGGCCAGCGGACCGCCGCGGCACCGGCTCCAGATCCAGAGGGATAGGCCGTATCGGCGAATGGGCAGGATGATGTCCACGGACTCTCCCCTTCGACAGCCGCGCTCACATAATGGCCACGGTCGCCGGACGTGGTTGGACCGAGCGTCGTGAGACTTCCACCTCCATGAGGTCGTGGCGGTTTAGCGGGCCAGGGTAATTCGATCTCAGCTTGGGCGCTTGATGCAGTGTCACTGTGCTGTCCACAACGCCTCAGGTCGAGCGTAACGCAGCACGTTCCCAGTGTCTTTGGGATAGCTTCCCAGCCATCTGAGGACACCTGCCTCATGACGTGGGAATGCCTGACGCGTATAGTGGAAGACACGGAACACCGCCGCGAAGTGAGCTGTGGACGTTCCTGACGGTCCGACGTTCTGACTACGTACCGTAGATGGAGGACATCATGAAGACCAGCCTGATCCAGTCCCGGTCCCCAGAGACGTCTCGACCCTGGGATCGCTATTCAGCGGCAAGCGGCATTCTCTTTGTCGGGCTGCTGCTCGCCGGGACCGCCAGCAGCGGCCGTGATCAACTGTTGTGCGCGGCGCCGGGGGACGGCATCCGGCCCCGGACTCCTTAGCGCCAATTATCGCTCAGATATGCCTCAACCCCCAAGACCTGCCTCTGTGATCTCGTCGAATAGCTTGCCTTGTAATACCATTGATGCGTCCTCTCCGTTGCTCTGTCAGCTATCGCACGAGCATCGTAGCGACTCAGCGGTCCTGTCGCGAACTGGCCGAGCATCGGAGTATTGCCCACTTGGTATAGCGTGAACGCGAACGGGCTTGCTATTACCGCCCCTCCGTGTACGGAGCCCACGCAAACCAATCCCCCAGCCCGAGCGTCTTCGCCCAACTTGTCGTCGCCGCCATATCACTGCGGTGTCCCTGATCGGGAACCGTAAACACCATCCGGGCGATTCCGTGGCCGATGTCGTTCAAGCCGTGCTGGGTAAAGGGCGCCAGCACGTCCGGGCGCCGATACAAGCGGCTCACCTGGTAGGCCTGGGCGGCCGGCAATGGTTGGCCGACGAAGCAGCGCCTGCGCTTCGTGGGAAGTGCGTTCACTCGCCTGCCTGGCCTCGCGGAGGGCCTTTTGCGTGTCTGGGCGCCACTGATGGTGCAACCGTTCCGTCATATGACTGGCGAGAACCAGCAGTATCTCACGCCTGGTATCGCACTCCTTCAAAGAGCTTGCCATTACGAGACAAATAGGGGCAAACAGGGAACACTTGGTGCTATAGAGAAGTTATGAGGACAGTGGACGTTACCAGTTCCAGTGTAGAAGGGACTGATTCTTTGGACTGCCAAGCGCCGGTACGCCGCTATATAAATCTAAGTCTTCCTGCACTGTTGAGCTCAGCGGACTACCGTGAACGATGTAGTTTGCATCGGAGTTGTACAGGAACAGGAGAAGCTGAGTCGAGGTCAACCAATTTGTAAAATTGTCACCGTCCTTCACTCTGCCTTGACTCGCAACCTTGAATTGATCACCCGGCCAGAAATAGAAGGTGGCCGTCTTCCGTTGACCATCATATGCCGCCATCTCGGAATCTAAATATCCTTGCCCCCTAAAACCTGCGATCGCTCCATAGGGAGAGCCATCGGGAGTACGTGGCATCTGGTGGTAGTCAGCAACAATCTGAATATTGATGGTCCAGCCGGGCTTGTACTTTTGTATTAACCCTTCAAGCGCTTGTGCACCCCAGGCCGGATTGACGCTCAGCGTCATCCCGGGGGGCCTCCATTCGTGATGGTCCAGCCATTGCCGGCGACAATCTCGCCGCTTGTTGCTCCCTGTGCTCCAGAGATTCCGCCTGAAGGATAGGTATAGGGCCGAGTGTCTAGGCTGGCATACGGCTGTGGCTTAGCAGCGTCTCCTGGGATCAGGCCGATGCGTTTGGCGATGTCGCCACCGAAAATGAAAACGGCCTCACCATCCGGGTTGACTTTGATCCCCACGCGCTGGAACGTTTGGGAGACCGAGCCATCGGCCATCTTGGTAAGTTTGGACTTGGCCAGACCATAAAACGACTCAGGGTCCCAGGTTGCAAACGCTGCCGGGTTGGGATTCTTGCGGTAAAGCTGAGTGATGGCGGCGTTGGTCAGTGCCTGGTCGCGGCGGGCAACCGCCTGGGCGTAGGTGGCGCCGGTCGGGTCGTGATCGGTGTCGTCCGGCGCCGCCACTCCCACACTTTGCAGCCAGGGGATGTTGGTCGGGGTTTGCATCAGGATGTCAAAGACATTCAGCAGTTGGATATCGGCAGGGTCACTGTTGGCCGGGTTCTTCTGGAAGATGAAGTACTGGGTGGGCTGACAGAGCGTGTTTGCAATCAAGCAGGGCTCGGCGTTGGGATAGCCGGAGGTGGCGACACCGCCTACCTTTTGGAACTTGGTCCAGAAATGGGCTTTGGCGGTATCGGCAATGCGGTAGCCGCCCTTGCCTGCTCCGGCTTCCGTAAAGTACGCGCCGCCCGCAAAGAGCAGATCGCCGGCCTTGGTGTTGACGTCAGGACTGCTGTCGGCGAGGGCGGTTGCCGGCTCCAGCAAGTGAAACGCGCCCCTGAGCACAACGCCTGCGCTGGCGGTACGCAGAAGCATCCCGCCCGTCCCTCGCAGCAGAAGGCGGCGCGAGAGCTGCAGGCGTGCTTGCCGTGCTGTCATCCGATGGCACCGCCTTCACTGTCGACCACAGCGCACAAGCGCACCGCGAAGTATCGCACATCTGTCGGTATCGATGGGATGATTGGCAAAGTACCGCAGTGCTGCGCTACGTGGGCGACGGGACGCGTCCGGGTCCACCAGGTCCACGGAGCATCCCGCTTACTTACGAAACCTCAGAACCGTCTATGGCACGAGTCTCGTGGCATGTCGAACACCGCGCCGCCGCGTCGTCACTTGCCACTCGGTCCGGCACCAAGTACAGTCATTAGACTAACGCGGCATCGCTGTGCAGCGGTCACGCGGCCATCCTTTGCCAGCGGGGGGCGAGCACCGCTTGGAGCAGGACAGAAGCCCGCAACTCCGGTTATGGATACCGTGAGAGAGAGCGGCCTGCCACGGCCCGAGCGGGGGGAGAAAAGCCGGTGGAAGACGAACTGTTCGCCACAATGCAACTGCGAGGCGCCGCGCGAGACGAAGACGGCGCGGATGATCCCCTGCTGGCCGAGATCACGCGCCGCCTGGCGGAGACCTTGCGCCCTGAACGCATCTATCTGTTTGGCTCGCGGGCGCGGGGCGATGCGCAGCTTGACAGTGACTACGATCTGCTGGTTTTGGTGCCGGTACATGCTGATCGCTCCCGCCGTCTGGCCCAGGCGGGCTACCACGCGCTCCGGGGCATTGATGCCGCCGTGGATGTGCTGGTCATGAGCGTCGCCTTCTTTGAGCGGCGGCGCGTGGTGGTCGCCTCCCTGCCGGCGACCGTCGAACGCGAGGGGAAGCTGCTCTATGCTGCCTGAGCGTGCGCTCGAAGTCCGGGATTGGCGGCGCCTGGCGCGTCAAGACCTCCTACTGGCCGAGCATGCACTCCACCAGGCGCCGCCGCGGGCTATATCTGCCAAGCTGCCCTGCGCTGGCTCGATCAGTCCGCGCAGGCGGACTTCGCCTCGCGTAGCCCGCGACTTCAGTCGCCGGGAGCAAGCCCGCCGAACTGCGGGACTTGGTAAATGCACCTTTTTGGTATGCCCCGACCTACGCCGGCCGACGCCCCAGCGTTACAACCTCAAAGAGGGCGAAAACGGCCACCAGGAGGATGCCGATGAGGGGCGTCCAGAGGCCGAGCATGCGCGTAGCCAGGTTCAACTCCAGGCAACCGGCGATCAGCAGGCCTTGACGCATGGCATCGTAGGCGACGAACCCGCCCTGCCGTGCCGGCGCTTTTCGGCGGGTGATCATGACGATCAGACCGACCAGGCCCCAGACGGCGCTGCCGCTCGCCAGCAAGAAGGCGATCTGGTTGCGGCTGCCATCTGGCGGTAGGAGTAGGACGATGCCCGCACTGCCAGCACTGCCGGTCAAGAAGAACAGGGCGAGCAGGTAGACGAAGGGACGTCCCGGCTGCCAGCCCAGCCGGCGCACTCGTTGCTGCGCCTCTTGGGCAAGATGCTGGGCCTGATGACGGCGCTGGACTGCTTGCCGGCGCTGCTCTTGGCGTTCGGAACGCTGGCGGCGCGCGCCGTCACCCGCCTCCTCTGTCCCAAAGCGCTCCGTCATTCTGTCTCGTCCATTCGTAGCCAACTGAGCTGGCTATCCAGCAACTGCCAGACCGTCGGGCCGAGACGCACCTCGCCGCTGCTGACACCGGCCCGCGCCGCCAGCGCCGGCACCCGCTCCTGCACCAGGCGGCGGCGCAAGCGTTCCACGCCGTCACGCTCGCTCAGGTCCGTTTGTGCCAGGATGCGTTCCATGAGCGCGCCGGCGAAGCGCACCACGTTTGGCGCTTCCACCTTCGCAGTTATATCAGGTTCCACGGGTACCGGCGTTGGCTCCAGGACTGGCGGGGGAGGCAACTGGTCGAGTACCATGGCGACGCGCTGTAAGAGCGGGGTCAGGCCATCGTGCGTCGCGGCCGAAATGACGACGACCTCCCGGCTAGCCCCCAAGGCGGTGCGTAGGCGCTCGGCGTTGGCGGCGGTGTCCGGCAGGTCCGCCTTCGTCACGACGAGTATCTGCGGCCGCTCGGCCAGTTCGGGGCTGTGCAGGCGCAGTTCCTCGTCGATGACGGCGACGTCGTCCAGGGGGTCACGGCCCTCCTGGCCGGAGCCGTCGACCAAGTGCAGCAGCAGGCGGGTGCGGGCGATGTGGCGCAGGAAGTCGTGGCCGAGGCCAACTCCCTCGTGGGCGCCTTCGATCAGGCCGGGGATGTCGGCGATGATGATGGTGCGCTCGCCCAGCGTGGCCACACCCAGGTTCGGTTCCAGCGTCGTGAAGGGGTAGTTGCCGATCTTCGGCTGGGCCCGCGTCACGGCGGCGAGGAAGGTGGACTTGCCGGCGTTGGGCAGGCCGGCCAGTCCAACTTCAGCGATCAGGCGCAGCTCGAACTGCAAGGTGCGCATTTGCCCTGGTTCCCCGCGGTCGGCCACGCGTGGCGCCTGGTTGGTGGCCGTGGCAAAGTGCGTATTGCCCAGGCCGCCGCGTCCGCCGCGCGCCACCTGGACGCGTTGCCCCGAGGCCACGACATCGGCGATGACGCCCCCGCTGGCGGCATCGCGTACGATGGTGCCGGGCGGCACACGCAACAGGAGGTCGCGGCCTTTGGCGCCGTGGCGCCGGTTGCCGGCGCCGTCACCGCCACGAACGGCGCGGAAATGGCGCTCGTGGATGAAACGCGTCAGCGTGTTGAGATTGGCGTCGCCCAGCAGGTAAATCGAACCGCCCCGGCCGCCGTCGCCACCGTCCGGGCCGCCATACGGCACGAAGCGCTCCCGGCGGAAGTGGGCGCTGCCATTGCCGCCATCGCCGGCGTGGACCACGATGGTCGCTTCATCTGCAAACATTCCGGCTCGTTTCGCTTCGTCGCATTTCAGAGCGCAGCGGCGGACAGCAAGCTGCCCGCCGGAAAGCGCACAGTGGCCACCGCGCCATTGTCGTCACGCAGGTCAAAGCTGCCGCGCAGGTCCTTGCCGACCAGCGTCCGCACGATCTGCACGCCCAGGCCACCGTTCTGATCGAACGTGAAGCCGGCCGGCAAGCCCTGTCCGTCGTCGCGCACTTCCACCGTCACCTGCTCACCCTCGACGTACACGCCCACCCGAATCGTGCCGCGTTCGCGCCCTTCGAACCCGTGTTGAATGGAGTTCGTCACCAGTTCGTTGACAACCAACGCCAACACCGTCGCCTCCTTGGAAGCGATCTGGGGGTTGCCATCGTCCGTCTCATAGTGTACGTGGACGGCCGTGGCGGAGAGAGCGCTGGTGACGCTGCTGACGACCTGCTGCACGATGTCGCGGACGCTGGCGATGCCGATGTCCTTATGGGAGAGCAGGTCATGGATGGCGGCGATACTCTGAATGCGCGAAACGCTCTCCGCCAGCGCGCTGCGTTCGTCGGGCCCCCGCGCTCGGCGCTGCTGCAGCGAGAGCAGCGCGGCGATCGTCTGCAGATTGTTCTTGACGCGATGATGCATCTCCGCGAGTAGGGTGCTCTTCGTCTGCAGCCCTTGCCGGACCTCCTCGTAGAGGTTGGCATTCTCCAGGGCCAGGGCTGCCTCGTTGGTGAAGGCGAACAGGATCTGGATGTCTTCGGTCACGAAACGTCCCGGCGCCATCGTATACAGGCAGGCGGCACCGAGCGCGCCGCGTTTGGTGATCAGCGGTATGGCGAGGAGGGAGCGGTACCCTTCCCGGCGGATGTCCTCCTGGGATGCCGCAATCCGCGTGTCGACCCAGGCATCCGTCACGATCACCGGCTCGCCGCTCTTGACGGCCAGGCTCACCACGCCATCGCCCATCGGCACGCGCACGCGTTCGCGGTACTGCTGGCTCAGCCCCTGACTGGCGACGATGTGAAACTCCTCGCGGGCAGTATCGTAGGTGAAGATTGCGCACATGTCGGCCCGGCCCAGTTCCCGCAGGTAGGTCACGATGGATTCCATCACCTCCGACACATCAAGGCTGGAGGCGACGAGGGCCGACACCCGTTGCAGCGTGGTCAGTTGCTCCACTTTTCGCCGCAACTGGTCGTCCGTTTGATGGTACAGGCGGGCGTTTTCGATAGCCAGGGCAATCTGGCCACCGACCGTCTCTACAAAGGCGATCTCATCGGCGGTCCACTCGCGCACCTGGATGGTTTGCACGTTCAGCACACCGACCAGCTTATGGACGGTGAAGAGGATGATCGGCACCGACAACATGGAGCGGTAGGACTCTTCGCCCGACTCCGGGATGTACTTGAAGTGCGGATCGGCCCAGGCGTCGGGCACAGCGACCGGCTTACCAATCTGGGCGGCCCAACCGGTGATGCCTTCGCCCATGAGCATGCGAGCCCGACCTATGACATCGGGCGACAGCCCGGTGCTCGCCTGGAGGACCAGATCGTTGCGTTGGTCATCAAACAGGTAGATGCTACACAGATCACTGCGGGTGACACCGCGCACTGCCTTGACGGTCAGTTCCAGCACCGTTGAGAGGTCCAGGCTGGAGTTCGCCGCGCTGTTCACGGCCTGTAGGGCGGCCAGTTGATCGACTCGGGCGCCCAACGTCTGATCAATGACACCCAGCGTGGTAATCAGGGTGGCATTGGTCTGAGCGTAAGCGGTCGAGAGTTCCGTGGACAGGGCGTGGACGGAGTGACGCAGCCGTCGTTCCGCCTGTAGGCGCTGGGCAGCATCCTCCGTGGTGTGGTCCATGATCTCAGCCACATCGTCGGCCGCCTGGCGCACGCGTTCCAGCAGGGGAGCGAGACCCTCGGCCTCGATGGCGGTGCGCCTGCCGAGTTGCTCTAACTGTTGCTGGACGTATGGCGCCAGGCCATGGCGGCAAGCCAGCAGGAGTAAATCCCGAAACTGATGCCGGAGGGCCTCTCGGCGTTCGTCGCTGCTGAGGATCGTGGCGCTCGTCTTGCTACCCCCCAATTCGGCTCAGATTTCAGTTTGCATTGTCGTTCCCCGGTCCCGGCGACTGAAGTCGC
>DHIZ01000315.1:36787-48033 GCA_002404055.1 Chloroflexi bacterium UBA4733 | reverse complement strand
GCGACTTCAGTCGCCGGGACCGGGCTGAACCGTATTGGCGCTACCCCTGCCGACGCCGCAGGAAGGCGGGGATTTCAATGTTGGAGTTGGGCCGTCGTGTTGCCTGTGGTCGCACGAACTCTTCCTCTACCGGTTCCGGCTCCCGCCCGGGACTTTCCCGAAGCGGGGCTGACGCGGGCTGATAGACGGGAGTCGGCGTTACCGCAGTCGGTCGCAGCGGCGGCGCCGTGTAGCGCGCGGCGGCATCGTTGACTGGCGGTACGATGCCCACGGCCGGTGCGTCAAAGCCGGTGGCAATGACGGTGAGTTGCACCTCGCCATCGCGCCGCGCCTCGTCGATCACCGCGCCAAAGATGATCTGAGCGTCGGCATGGACGACACGCTGAATGATCTCCGCGGCGGCGTTCACCTCGAAAATGGTCAGGTCAGGACCACCGGTGATATTGAACAGCACGCCGCGTGCGCCATCGATAGTCGCCTCCAACAAGGGGCTGGCCACAGCCTGCTGCGCAGCATCGACGAGGCGGTTGTCGCCACGGGCGCGCCCAATAGCCATCATCGCCGAGCCCGAGTTGGCGATGATGGCCTTAACGTCGGCGAAGTCAACGTTGATCAGGCCGGGAATGGCGATGATGTCGGATATCCCCTGCACGCCCTGGCGCAGCACGTCGTCGGCCAGTCGGAAGGCGTCGCTGATGCTCGTCTTGCGGTCGGCGACCTTCAGCAGGCGGTCGTTGGGGATGCAGATGAGCGCATCGACGTGCTTGCTCAGTTCGGCCAGCCCTTTGACGGCGGCCTGCCGGCGGCGCGCGCCTTCGAAGGCAAAGGGCTGGGTGACAACACCAACGGTGAGGGCCCCCGATTCCCGAGCCAGGCGCGCCACAACGGGCGAGGCCCCAGTACCAGTGCCACCGCCCATGCCGGCGGTGACGAACACCATGTCGGAGCCGTTCATTGCTTCACGGATCTGGTCGATGCTCTCCTCGGCGGCGGCGGCGCCGCGTTCCGGGTCGCCGCCGGCGCCGAGGCCGCGCGTCAGGGCGGAGCCGAGGTGGATCTTGGTCGGGGCGTCGGAAATGGCCAGCACCTGGGCATCGGTGTTGATGGCGATGAAGTCGACGCCGACCAGGCCGGCTTCGATCATGCGGTTCACTGCATTGTTGCCGCCGCCGCCGACGCCGATCACTTTAATCCTGGTCACTCGGTTGACGTCGGACGTTCCGCCCGTGGGCGAGTGGTACGAAGGGGTGAACATACGCTCTGCGCTCCTTGGACGGTCGCCTGCCAATGCACGACAGCATCAGGAAGGATAGGACATGGGGCCGGTACCGCACAACGCAATGAGAGAGTTGGTATCCCACCCGCCCCGTACTTTATCGCCATCAGCGTGTGTTCGGCCCGACCGGCACACCAATACGCCCGCCGACGGCGGGCGCCGCCACCGAGCGGGTGCGGCCGGGCACCCAGGACCAGATGTAGACCCAGTTCGGCCGCGAGTATTCCTTGCCTTCCAGCGCGAAGCCGGGCAACTCAGCAAAAATGCGCATCCACTCCTTCTGCTCGTCTTTCGTCTTGGCGCGAACTTCCGAAGGTGACTGGAGCGCGATGAGTTCGCGCACCAGGCGCTTCACGACGGCAGCGTCCGGCAAGTCGCCATAGGTCCCGGCGTCTTTGACGGTTACGACGCCGTCGACGCGGGTGTACCACTCCAGCATGCCGGCCAGATGCCAGTCGCTTTCCTTGGGGTCCCAGCGCTCCAACATCAATAGTTCGCCGCGGCGTGCGGCGTCGAGATAGCTCTTGCGGGGAGTCTTGCCCTTTGGTCGAGAGAGTGAGTTGCCGATACTCTCGTAGATCGCGTCACAATCGGCATCAGTGGCCAGGCGCAGTTCGTACGTGGAGTCGGAACCGGCAGCCGCTGCGCGGCTCGATTTATGGCTGGACGCCATTGCGCTTCTCCTCCCCTATCGCCGTAAGGCGTATGTATGTCCACCGTGATGGAGTGATGTGTCGCCCGCCTTGTCCATGGCGTCAAGACTCATGCCGCGCTGGATCGTGACGAGCAATCGGACCGCCGTAAGACCCTACATGTAACGACAACGAGCCGAGTGAGGGCCGGCGCCAGCGTCATCTCGTTGGGCGGCTAGCTCGTTATGCCTGGAGCGAGGCGGCCGTGGAGCTGCCATGCTTCGCCAGCGGCTTCCAGCATGCTCCACTCCCCACAACGCCACGACGCGCCAACGCGCGAATACAAGCACGCGCAGTATACCACGGCAGCCCCGTGGTAGTATGCGGGGCGCCGCCAGCGTCTCTCCGCCGGCGCCGGAAGGGAACACGTATGGCGCGCGCATCCGGCCTTGGCAAGGGGTTGGCGGCCCTGCTGCCGGACGAGCGACCGACCGGCCTGCTCGAATTGCCGCTCGATAGTATCGAGATCAATCCGCACCAGCCTCGGAAGCAATTCGACGGACTTGACGAGCTGGCGGCCTCCATCCTCGAGCACGGCGTCCTGCAGCCGCTGCTGGTGAGTGTCCTCTCCGACGCTCCTGGCGAGCGGCCGCGTTACCGCTTGATCGCCGGCGAGCGCCGCCTGCAGGCGGCGACACTGGCCGGTCTTTACCGCGTGCCGGCAGTGGTGAAAGAAGCAAGTGACCAGCAGTTAGTCGAGCTGGCGCTGATCGAGAACATCCAGCGCGAAGACCTGAACGTGCTGGAGGAAGCCGCGGCCTACCAGCATCTGATCAGCGACTTTGGCCTCACTCAGGAGGACGTTGCCCGCCGTGTCGGCAAGGCGCGCGTCAGTATCGCCAACGCCTTGCGTCTGCTGCGCGCTGCCCCGGCGGTGCGCGCGGCGCTCCTCTGCGGTGAGATCAGCGAAGGCCACGCGCGGGCGATTCTCGGCGCAGGAGATGTACACAACCAGGAACGGTTGCTGGAACAGGTGCTGGCCGCCGGCAGCAGCGTCCGTCAGACAGAAGAGTTGGCGCGCCGCTATGCCAACCAGGCGCTCGAACTCCTCCCTGCCCCAGCACCGGTTGCCGAGCGCGACCCTGACATGCTGCGCGTCGAGCACCTCTTCCGCCAGGCCCTCGGCACCCGCGTTAAGCTCGACCGCTCCCGCCGCGGCGGCCGCCTGACGATTTTCTTCTCGTCGGACGAGGAGCTGGACACGCTGTATAGAAGGTTGGGGGGCGGATAGGTCCCGGGGGAAGATGGCCTCGCCGTTCCACCGATCCCCGCCATTACCCCGGCGCCGCCCTCAACACCAACGTCGTTACCTCCGGCGGACACCGGAAGCGCAAGGGAATCGAGGCGCCGATGCCGGGACTGATGTGCATTGGCCCCTGCGCTGTGGCGATAAGGCCCTGATACGCCGGCAGCGGGACACGGGTGTGCGTGACGAGCGGCGACAGCCACGGAATGCGAATCTGTCCACCGTGAGTGTGGCCGGCCAGGATCAGGGCGGGCGAACGTGGGAACGGACACTCCAGCACTTCGGGCGAATGGGCCAGCAGGAGTACCGGATCGTGCGCGGGAATTTCGGCCAGGACGGCAGCCGGGTCGGCGCGATGCTGGTGCGGCTCGTCGACGCCGCCGACCCACAGTGGCGTGTGGCCAACGCACAAACGATCGGCAGTATTGCGCAACACGGTGATGTGTACATTTTCCAGCGCCTCGATGATCGGTTCGATGCAATTGCCGGCAGGTTTCGCCAACCGTTCCCGGTGGCGTTGGAGGGGGACGCCGACCAGTTCGGAGAAGGCGTTCATCAGCGAGTGTCGCTCTGCGTCGTTTGGGTCAACTGCGTTCCCGTAGTCGTGGTTGCCGAGGACGGCGAAGCTGCCCAGGCGCGCTTGCATGGCGCCGAGGAGGGCCGCAATGGCCGGCGCATCCTCATCCCATTCGACAAAGTCCCCGGTGAACGCGATGAGGTCAGGTGGGTTGGCGGCGGTCTCCGCTACCAGTTCAGTCAAAGCAGTACGCAGCCAGGCATCGCGCGGCACGTAATGAAAGTCAGAGAGATGCAAGATGGAGAGCCCGTCGAGGTCCGGTGGCAACCCGCTCAAAGGAACGGTGTAACATCGGCGTTGCAGGCGGCGCGGTTCCAGCCACAAGCTGTCGACGGCCAGGGCCGCGGCGCCGAGGAAGGCCATTCCCGCGCCTGGCCGTAGCGCGCGACCCCACGCCGAACGCGCCGTAGGCGCGGCTTTGGCTGTCACCGTGCTAATCACAGCGCTCCGGCCGGCATCAGTGCGTGAGCGCTGCGACGGGAGGGCGTTCGTGGACTGCGGCGTTGCCGGTGTTGACGGCGTTGAGGCTCCCCATGCGATAGCCCGCCAGGTCTACCGTCACATAGGCGTAGCCCAGACGCTTCAGTTCGCGCACCACCTGGTCGCGAATCTCCGGCGCGGCCAGTCGTGGCAGCTCGGTCGGGTCAACCTCGATGCGGGCAATCTTGTTGTGGTGGCGCACCCGCAACTGGCGGAAGCCCAGAGAGCGCAGGAACTGCTCTGCTCTATCGACCTGCTCCAGCATGCCGACCTGAATGGGCGTACCGTGCGGTATCCGCGACGACAGGCAGGCCATGGCCGGCTTATCCCAGGTCACTAACTCAAGCTCGCGCGAGATATCACGGATTTCTGCCTTGGTGAGGCCGGACTCCTGCAAGGGATGGCGCACCCGCTGCTCGGCTGCAGCCGTGATGCCAGGCCGATAGTCGCCCACATCATCGGCGTTGTAGCCATCGGCCACCGCAGCGTAGCCTCGCTCCACACGCAGCTTTTCCAGTTTGCTGAACAGCTCGTGTTTGCAGAAGTAACAACGATCCACTCGATTGGCCACGTAGTTCGGATCGTCCATCTCGTCAGTGCGGATCTCCTCAACCGGCACGCCGATTTGCTGGGCCAGGGTGACCGCCTGGTCGCGTTCGGACTCCGGGTAACTGGCTGATACGGCGATGACGCCGAGGGCATGGTCGCCGAGCGTTTCATGTGCCACCTTGAGCAGCAGCGCGCTGTCGGCGCCGCCGGAGTAGGCGACGATGACGGACCCTAGCTCGCGGAGCGACTGCTGCAAGGCAAGGTATTTCTCTTCGTGAATCATGGTTCGTATGTCCCTCCGTTACGCCAAGCGCTGCCGGCCGCTCGATGGCACTACAGGCGCTGGCCAGTCCATGCTACCGCGACTCGCCGCTTTGCAGGGCTTGAGCAAGGTCGGCAAGAATGTCTTCCACGTCTTCGATGCCGACAGCCAGCCGCAGCAAGCCGTCACCAATACCGGCTGCCTGGCGTGCCGCCGGCGAGAGGCCCCGATGGGACGACATGGCCGGATAGAGCGCCAGGGAATAGACATCGCCCAGGGTTGTGGCCGGCAGCACCAGGCGAATCTTGCGCAGGAAGTTGAAGGCCGCCTCCCTGCTGGCGTCGACCAGATCGAAGGCAACGACGCCGCCATACCCACGCCCGGCGAACAAGCGCTCGGCAATTGCGTGGTCTGGGTGGCACGCCAGGCCCGGGTAATAGACGCGGGCTACCTGTGGCTGCTCCCCCAGCCATACTGCGACTGCGGCGGCCCCCGCGCAGTGCTGGCGCATGCGCAGCGGCATCGTCTTCAGGCCGCGTAGCGCCAACCAGCTCTCAAAAGGCGAGAGCACCGCTCCGACCAGCCGTAACGTCATCCTCAAGGGTGTTGCCAGCTCGTCGCCGGCGCAGACCACGCCAGCGGTGACATCGCCGTGGCCCGCCAGGTACTTGGTGACGCTGTGGACCACGGCGTCCGCTCCCCAGGCCAGGGGACGGCAGAGGTAGGGCGTGGCAAACGTATTATCGACCACCACCAGCGCCCCGGCAGCCCTGGCTGCCGCCACGATGGCGGGAACGTCGGCCACGTGCAGCAGGGGGTTGGAGATCGTTTCCAGCAGGACGACCCGCACACCTTGTTCCCGGCAGCGCTGGCCGACCGCTGCCGGGTCAGCCATGGGCATGGTCTCGACGCGCAACCCAAGCGGTGTCAGGATCGACTGGAGCAAGGTGTGCGTTGCGCCGTACAGATCGCGGGCCGCCAGCACACAGTCGCCCGCCCGCACCTCGAGCGCGATCAGCGCCGCGTGCAACGCTGCCATACCGGAGCCGAAGGCCACGGCGGTGTCGGCTTCCTCCAGGGCCGCGACGGCCTCCTCGAAGCTGTTGGTGGTGGGATTGGCATAGCGCGAGTAGACGTAGCCGGCTCGCTCACCGGAAAAGACGGCGTCCAGATCCTCTGGGCTTGGTGCGGTGAAACTGCTGCTGGCATAGATGGGCGTGCTGGTCGGCGTGAACGGCGGACGTGTCCCGTGCTCGCCGGCGTGGACCGCCCTGGTGGCAAAGCCGGTCACCGTCTCATCCCTTCGCTGTGGGTCCCAGTTCCCCGCACTCACGATACCACCAGCGGTCCTGTCCCCGCGCCACCACCTCCCCTGGATGGTATCGTCAGGGCAGGCGAATAATGCCGACTTCGGCACCGTCAGTAGTCCAGCATGCCTGGCTACCGAGGTGGGAATAATGGGCTTTCCGTAGGATATAGGATAGAGGTTCAATAGTGGCACACGTTTTTGCTGGAGAGTTGACCCGCATTGATCAGGAGGCGCTGGGGGCGATGAAGACGCTGCCCGACGATTTCTGGGTCTATGGGGAGTTCAACGGTATCAGTCGGAACGTCGACTGGTTCGTCACACGGGCAGCTACCCACCAACCTTCCGTCCTCATGTTGATGGAACTGAAGCGCGTCTCGCGTCCGCTTCGCGGCTCGATTGATAGCGCCTGGGAGATCACGACCGAGTCCGGTGGCTGGCAGGAAATCGCCCCGTCCAACAACCGCGACATCAACTACTACTGGCAGTCGGTGAACACGGCGAACGTGCTGGCCGAGTGGCTTTGGAACCACCAGCAGCGCTACCGCGAGTCGGCGGAGGTGCGGCCGCAGGATGAGTTCAAGGTGTGGCCCGACCTCGTCCTCCTCAGTCCCAGCGACGTCGGGCACCGGCTGCCGCTGGGACCGCCCAGCCGGTACGGACGCTGGTGGTACAACCTCGACGACTGGCTACGCCACGTGCTCACCTGGAAGCCGCGTAGCGGCATCTCCCTGACACCGCGTGAACTGACCACGCTCGGTGAAGCGCTGGGACTGGAACAGATAGCCGCTCCTTTGACGCGCCCAATAAGCAGTGGACCGCGCGCTTCGGAAGAACTGCTCTCCTTCGTGACATGGCTCCGCTCCTTGGACGAGCGACTGAGCCGGTTGGAGGGCATGCTCGACGCCCGAGCGACGGCCGCGCCCGCACTGGTGACCGACAGCGCCGTCGAGCGATCCAACGCCGACAGTGTGAGCACCACGCCTTTGCGTGCCGCCGCGACCGTTATCCGGCGTCGCCTGACGGACGACGAGCGGACGGCGTTGCTCAGCGCGCTGGCTGAACTGCGCCAGCGAGGGCGGAGTCGCGCCCTGCCGACGGTGCTCGACGTCTTCAACTTCAAGCTGGGTTACCGCCTGCAAGACACGAACTACAACGGTTTTGGCAGCGCTCGCTGCATGTTCGACCAGGCGCGCACCGACCAGATCATCAAGTTCGGCGGCTACAGTGGGCCCAACCCCTTGATCTATGCGGAAGATGAGGACGTCGCCGCCTCCTGACCGCCGGCATGGGTGACATCCGGCTACAGTGAGCAGGTTTGGGAGTATTCGTCTGCCGTGGAAGCGCCGCTGCTGATCGCCGGGGCGACCATCGTCCTGATCGTGCTGTTCGACGTCTTCCAAACGGTGGTGCTGCCGCGTCCCACGCCTGCCGTTTTCCGCCCCAGCGCCGGCGTCATTGGCGCGCTGTGGAGGCTCACCTTCCGACTGGCCATGCGGCTGCGCAGCTCCGCCCGTCGGGAGCTGGTGTTAGGCACCTTCGCCCCATTTATCGTCGTCTTGCTGCTGGTGGCCTGGGTCCTGCTGCTGATCACGGGGTATGGCCTTATGCTGTTTGCGCTGCGCAACGACGTGCAGCCGGTGCTGGATAGCCTGGGCACTGCCTTCTATTTCTCCGGTGTGGCCCTCTTTACCCTTGGCTTCGGCGACTTCGTGGCCCGCGGCGCGGCGGTGCGCGTCATCGTGCTGCTGGAAGCCGGCACGGGGCTCGGCATTGTGGCGCTGGTCATCACCTTCCTGTTCACGCTGTTTGGCGCCTACCAGCGGCGGGAGACGCTCGTCATCAGTCTCAGCGCGCGTGCCGGGGCGCCGCCTTCGGGCCTGGTGCTGCTGGAGACCTACGCCAAGTTCGCGATGGTTCCCGAACTGGCGCAGGTATTTGCCGCCTGGGAAACATGGTCGGCCGAAGTGCTGGATAGCCACCTCTCTTATCCCCTGCTGGCCTTCTTCCGCTCCACCCACGACAGCCAGTCCTGGATCAGCGCGCTCGGCGCGGTGCTGGACGCGGCCGCGCTGGTGCTGACGACGATCGACGACGGCCCGCGCGGCCCGGCCTACCTCCTGCAAGCCGTCGGCACGCACCTGGTCGGCGACCTCGGCCAGTATTTCCGCCTGGATGGCAGTGGCGATCCCTACGTCGAGGAGGACGAGTTCACGATGGCGCGTGAGCGTTTGCTGGCCGCCGGCTATCACCTGCGTGAGGCGTCCCAGTCGTGGGTAGCGTTCTCCCACTTGCGGTCGGAGTATGCCGGCATCCTCAACGCCATGGCCCGCCAGTGGGCAACGCCGCCGGCCCTCTGGATCGGCGACCGTTCGCGTTTCCGGCCGCACGCGCATAAGGTGACCGGAAGGTGAGGCTGCCAAACAAAGGAGCGGCGTATGTCTGCTTGTCCGTCGGCTCACCTGACGATAGCGTCCGCTCGTGCCATGTCTGGAAACGAAGGTAAGTGCGTTCCTGCGGGAAGGGGACCGCTGCATATAGCGCGCCTGTCCCCCCAAAGGTCAGGTCCGGGGACCCCGCGCCAGGATCGGGCATACTCACCCGTCGCCACATGCCGCATCAGGAAGGCCACCCCATTGCGCCCAATCGCTTCCATTCGCTTGTTCTCGGTGCTCATCATCGGTTTGGCGCTGCTCTTTGGTGTGCTTCCCGGCGCGCTGGCCTCCTCCGCCACGGGGCGACTGCGACGCGAACGCCTGTGCCGATGTGCTCACCTGGCGCCGCCTACTGTTCCAAGACGCCGCCGCCGCCCGCCCCGACCCCGCCGCCGCTCTGCTCCGGCGGAGCGCAATACTGCACGTCCGGCGCCGCTGCTCCGACGCCCGGCGCCGGAAAGCCAGGGGGCGTTTCCCCCCTGACCGGCGGCGGTACAGCATTCTCCGACAACTTCAACCGGGCGAATGGACCCATCGGCGCGCCGTGGGTGCAGCGGGTCAACGGCGGCTGGACCGTCTCCAATGATCAGGCGCTCGCCATTGCCAACTGGACCGCGATCACCTACGACGCAGGATCAGGCGACGGGACGGTGGCGGCCACCCTGGTCAATGGCTCGACCGTCAGCCTTGGCTACCTGGTCTTCCGCTACGTGGATGACGGTGACTACTGGATCTGGGGCCGCGCGAACGGAGACTATCAGCTCGGCTATTTCGCCGGACACAACTACTATCTCATCAGCGATACTGGTCTCTCCGCGCGCGATGGCGATGTCCTTCAGGTGGTCCTGAGTGGCAGCAGCATTACAGCCACCGTCAACGGCACGACCTGGGCGGCGCCGTCGAACAGCACCTTCCAGACGGCGACGTCGCACGGGTTGGGTTGCGGCCCCGGCGTCGCCTGCCTGTTCGATGACTTTTCCTACTCCCCTACCCTCGCCAGCACCGGTCCACTTTCGACCAGCGGCGTTGCCTTTTCGGACAATTTCAACCGGCCCGATGGCGGGATGAGCGGCCCCTGGACCCAGCAGATGAGCGGGGGCTGGGTGGTCAGCAATCAGCAGGCAGTGGGCAACAACAGCAATTGGACGGCAATGACGAATGGCACGGGCTCGGCCAACGGCACCGTCCAAGCCACCCTGGTGGACGGGGCTGAAGCCAACATGGCCTGGATCGTCTTCCGCTACCAGGATGGCGGTGACTACTGGATCTGGGGCAAAGATGGGAACACCTACCAACTCGGCTACTTCTTCGGCCACAACTACTATCTCCTCGCCGAGACTGGTCTCGCTGCCCAGGACGGCGATGTGCTGCAGGTCGTGATGAATGGCAACACGATCACCGCAACCGTCAATGGCGTGACCCGCGCCAGCGCGACCAACAATGCGTTTGCGACGCTCAAGGCCCATGGCCTCGGCTGTGGACCAGGGGCCTGTACCTTCGACGACTTCAGCTACGTACCGACCCTGGCGAGCACGGGCCCCGTATCCACCACGGGAGTGGCCTTCGCCGACAATTTCAACCGCGACAACAGTCCGATCGGCGGCCCGTGGGTGCAGCACCTGGCGACCGGCTGGACGGTCAACAACCAGCAGGCCCAGGCGCCGGCTAGCAACTGGTCGATGCTCACCTACAGTGCCGGGTCCCCGGATGGCACCATCACCGCGACCCTGACCAATGCCTCAGCCATGGGCGGTACCTGGCTGGCCTTCCGCTATATGGACATTGGGGACTACTGGATCTTCGGCAAGATCAACGGCGACTACCAGTTAGGCTACTGGAGCAACCATGCCTACGTGCTCGCGGTTGATACCGGGCTGACGGCGAGCAGCGGCGACGTCGTCCAGGTCGTGATGCACGGCAACAGCCTGGCGGCGACCGTGAACGGCGCCACGGTGGCGATGGCCACGGATAGCACCTTCGCCACCTCTACCGCACACGGCCTCGGCTGCGACCCCGAAGTCTGCCTGTTCGATGACTTCTCCTATTCCCCAACACTGGCGCCGACGAGCAATGTCACGGTACAGGCCGCAGCCACGGTCATGCAACAGGCGTACAAGCCCTACGGCACAAGCGGTGGCGATCCGGTGCAGACGTTCACCGGCAACTTCGGCTACAGCCACAGCGACCTCGCCATCCCAGGTCGCGGCCCCAGTCCGGTGTTGCTGCGCACCGCCAACAGTGGCGACACGCGCACGGGGCAGTTCGGGCCGGGCTGGACCAGCAATTACGGCATGCACCTGGCCAGTCCCGGCGACGGCACCGCCGATCTCTACCTGGTGGGACCGCAGGGCGGCGCCGACCGTTACAGCTTCCACAACGGCGGTACCTTCAGCCCGCCGCCCGCCGTGTACGCCACCCTGGTG
>DHIZ01000315.1:16378-36732 GCA_002404055.1 Chloroflexi bacterium UBA4733 | reverse complement strand
GGGGGCCCCGGGGGGGGCCCCCGCCCCCAACGCCTCCCACACGGGCGGTCCCTCCCCCCCCCCCCCCGCCGTGTACGCCACCCTGGTGCGCAATCCTGACGGCAGCTACACGGCGACCCAGAAGGACCAGAGCGCCTGGACCTTCGACAGCACCGGCAAGCTCACCAGGATCAGTGATCGCTACGGCAACGCCTCGGTGTTGACCTACAACCCCCAGTTCCAGCTCGTCTCCGTGAGCGACCCGGCGGGGCGAGGCAACCTCAGCTTCGCCTACAACGCCAGCGGTCTCCTGGCGAGCGTCACGGATTGGGCGAGCCCGGCGCGCAGCGTGCAGTACGGCTACGACGCCAGCGGGCGGCTGCAGACCGTCACCGACCGCGACGGCAAGCAGACGACATACGCCTACGACGGGACGAGCAGCCGCCTGACCGCCATCACCGACGCCAACAACCACACCGCCATCACCTTGAGCTACGACGGCAACGGCCGGGTGCAGAGCCAGCAGGACGCCCTGGGCAACCAGACCAGCTTTGCCTACGTCACCAACGGCGACGGGACGCAGACGACCACCGTCACGTTGCCTACGACCTCCTACCAGCCGAGCTTCCACCCGACCACTGCCGACACCTACGACACCAGCGGACGACTGATCAAACGGCTGAGCCAGCCATCCAGCGCTGAGACGTACACCCAGACGTTCAGCTACGACAGCAACTCCAACCTGGCGAGCAGCACCGATGCGCGCGGCAACACCACGCAGTTCTGCTACGACGTGGACTACACCGGCGCCGCCATCGCCGGCAGCGCCGGCAACCTCACGCGCACCATCGCCCCGGCACCGGCGGCGGGCCAGAACGTGCTGGTCTCGCTCCTCACGTACGATAGCAAGAACAACGTGCTGGAGACGGTGTCGCCCAAGGGGGTGGCGAGCGGGGCCAGCGCGAGCTGCAGCACGAACTTCGCCAGCAGCATCAACGCGCTCTACGCCACCGACAACGCCTACGACGGCAGCGGCGTGGACCTGCTTTCCACCACGCAGCGCTACACCGATCCCGACCTCGGCCAACAGACGGCGATCACCAAGTACGAGTACAACGACAGTGCCAATCCGGGACGGCTGACGCGGCTGATCCCGCCACGCGGCAACACCGGCGGCACGCCCGACTACAGCTACGCCACGACCATGACCTACTACGGTGCCGGCAGTCAAGCCGGCATGCTGCAGAGCTCGACTGACGCCGACGGCAACCAGACGACCTACAGCTACGACGCCGTGGGTCGCAAGGTCAGCATGGTGGACCCAGACGGTAACGCGGCCGGCGGCACGCCCGCCGCCCACACCTGGAGCTGGAGTTACGACAATGAGGACCGGTTGCTCTCGGTGAGCGCGCCGGCGCCGACGACCGGCGGCAGCCCGCTGCTGACGCAGTACCAGTACGACCCGGTGGGCAATCGCACGGTGGTGATTGATGCTAACGGGCAGGTGACCAAGGACAGCTATGACGTGCGCGACAACCTGAGCCAGGTGGACCAGAGTCCCAGCCCTTGGACCAATCCCAATGTCACGCCGAGCCCGGACGTGGCCACCAGCTACAGCTACGACAACCTGGGCAAGCTCAGCCGCGTCACCCGCGCCAAAGGTGACAGCGCCAACGAACGAGCCACCGACTATCTGTACGACGGAGCCGGGCGGCTGCGCCAGGAGATCCAGTATCCCAGTTGGCCGGCGACGACGCCGACGCTGGTGACCAGCTCCAGCTATGACGGCAACGGCAACCAGACCAGCCGGGCAGACCCCTTGAACCAGACTGCCACCTTTGGCTACGACGCGCTCAACCGGCTCACCGCCATCGGCTACAGCGACGGCAAGACGCCCAACGTGAGCTACGCCTATGACGCCAACGGCAACCGAAGGAACATGACCGATGGCACGGGAATTACTACCTACAGCGTCGATGAGCTGGGCCGGCTCACCGCCGTGAGCAGCCCCGGCAGCGTCAGCGTAGGCTACCGCTACGACCTGAACGGCAATGCGACCAAGCTGATCTACCCAGACAACACAGCAGTGACCTCCAGCTACGACAAGGCGAACCGCCTGACCGGGCTGGCAGACTGGGCGAGCCGCAGCACCAGCTACGGCTACTTCCCCGATGGCGGCTTGCAGACGGTGACCAACGTCGACGGCACCACCGCGACCTACAGCGAGGACAACGCGCAGCGGCTGACGCAGGTGAGCAACCAGCAGGGCAGCAGCGTGATCGACCAGCACAGCTACACCCTGGACAGCCTCGGCAACCCGACGCAGCGCAGCGAGACGCTGGCGAAGGTGAGCGGTGGCAGCAGCGCCAGCAGCACGACCTACAGCTACGACAGCCTTTACCGCCTGCTGGGCGACGGCACGACCAGCTACGCCTACGATCCGGTGGGCAACCGCAGCACGCTCACGGTCGGAGGTGTGCCCACAGCCTCCACCTACGACCGGGCCGACCGGGTCCTCACCGCCGGCACGACCGTCTACAGCGTCAACGCCGCTGGCAACGTGACGGTGCGGGGGACAGACAGCTTCGCCTACGACCAGGCCAACCGGCTGACGAGCGCGACGGTGGGCGGCGTCACCACGACCGCCGTCTACAACGGCGACGGCCAGCGTAGCAGCCAGGCGGTGGGGACCAATCCGACGACGACGTATGTGTACGACAGCAATCGCGGGCTGCCGGTGGTGCTCACCGATGGCACGCTGAAGTACGTCTATGGGGCGCAAGGGCTGGCCTACAGCGTGGATGCGACGAACAATGTCAGCGTCTACCACATCGACGGCTTGGGGAGCGTGCGGACGCTGACCAACGGCAGCGGGACGCTGATGCAGACCTACCAGACGGATGCCTTCGGCAACGTCACGGCGAGCCAGGGGACGAGCAGCCAGCCCTTCGGCTTCACCGGACAGCAGCAGGACAGCACTGGGCTGCTCTACCTGCGGGCACGGTACCACGAGTCAGCGACGGGCCGGTTCCTCAGCCGCGACCCTGTCTTCGGGTTGATCGCGGCACCGCTGACCCTGAATCGCTATAGCTACATGGAGAGTGACCCGCTCGCGCTAAACTGACCCCAGCGGTCTCACGCCGGCGAACAAGGTGCTGGCGGATGTGACGAAAGTGTGCGGGTGAACGTGTCATCAGCTTGTCGCTGATCGGTCGCAAGCAGTAACAGCATCGGGAGTAACCCGGCAAGCGAAGCGCGCCGGAAGAGGACCTACCGGTCTGCCACCGGCTACACTACCCGCGTATCACCGATGAGAGGAGCTACCGGAGTTCGCACATGACTGACCTAATACCTCGGCTCCTGATTCACAACGTCCGCGTCTATGGACCTGACCTTGTTGCCTCTCCCGGCTGGTTGCTGACTGAGGGCCGCAGCATAGCGGGATATGGTCATGGACGGCCGCCGCAATATCCGGCGAGCGTGCCGATGCGTGAGATCGACGGCGGGGGACGGCACTTGCTGCCAGGCTTCATTGACCTGCATGTGCATGGAGCCGCCGGGCATGAGGTGATGGACGCAACGGTAACCGGCTTGCAGGCAATGGCACGGCTCTATGCCCGCCACGGCGTAACCGGCTTCCTGCCCACCACCTGGACGGCGCCGCCGGAGGCGACCCTGCGGGCCATCGACGCCATCGCCGCTGTCGTCGGGCCGGTTGCGGGCGGCGCCACCATCCTGGGCGCCCATTTAGAGGGACCGTACCTCAACGTGGCGAAGTGTGGCGCACAGGACCCTCGGGCGATTCGCCGCGCGGACCCGGCCGAGACGTCGGTCCTGCTGGGTCGCCATGTCATCCGCTTGCTGGCGCTGGCGCCCGAGTATGAGGAGAACCTGATCTTGCTGGACGAGTGCGTTCGGCGCGGCGTGACGGTCTCCATCGCCCATACCGGCGCCACATATGAACAAGTGCTGGTCGCCGCCGAACGGGGCGCTCGGCAGGCGACGCACACCTTCAATGCCATGACCGGCTTCGGCCACCGCGAGCCGGGCGTAGCCGGCGCGGTGCTGGCCCTTCCGCAGATTCGTTGCGAACTGATCGCCGACACCATTCACGTCCACCCCGCTGCTATCCGGGTCCTGGTTGCCGCGAAAGGCACGTACGGCGTCATCCTCATCACTGATGCGATGCGCGCCACGGGTATGCCGGAAGGTGACTACGCCATCGACAGCCGGACCGTCACCGTTCGCAATGGCCAGGCTCGCCTCCCCGACGGCACGCTGGCCGGCAGCGTCCTCACGATGGACGTTGCGCTACGCAATGTGGCCGTCGCCACGGGACTTTCACTGACGGACTTGGGGCCTATGACGAGCCTCAATGCCGCCAGGGCCATCGGTCTCAGCGCAACGAAGGGCAGCCTGGAAGTAGGCAAAGACGCGGATCTGGTCCTGCTGGACGACCAGTTCGAGGTGGCACTGACGGTGGCTGAAGGGGCGGTTGCCTATGATGGAGGCGCCGAGCGATAACGTCGCCGCCTATTCCGGTGTGAAGGCGTTGGTCAGGTCGGTGCTGGGCAGCAAGGTCGCATTGTGGACCCATTTCGGCGCAGTCGCGTCGTACTGGTTCAGAAACGGGCTGTTGGCGGCTTCCTGGGCGAGGTCGGCCGGCAGGTTCTGGCCCGTGAGGACATCCTTCAGATAGTCCGCCAGCAGGATGCCTTGCGTGCAGGTGCAAGAAGCATCGTACAGCATGATGCCCCGCTGCCAGCGTAGATAAATAAACCCGTGGTTGTTGGGGTCTATGAAGGGGCCACTGGTCGGCACGCCCCACAGTTCCAGATCGATTCCCGGCAGGAGGCTCGGGTCGCCGCCGGTCGGGAAGGCGACCTGGGCGGACACCGCGGTCTGGAAGGTTGCTAGAAAGTTTGTAGGGGCATTAAGCACGCTATTGGGTGCGTGCTGCTGGACCCATGCCAGCACTGCCGGTTGGTTGGCCGGGTCGGGAACGGTAGAAATGAGACCGCTATCGATAGCCGGGAAGGTACTGCCGTTGAAGCCGGTGTAGTCGAGTAGGCCGGCGTCGAGCAGGTTGAGCAGGCGGGCATTGCCGCTCGCATCGAGTTGGACGATGCGGCGCTGAAAGAACTGCACAGTGAAGCCTTGCAGCGTGAAGGTGCGGCTCGTAGGATAGCCGAAGGGCCCAGAGGGCACCCCGACGCCGCCACGGCGGTTGAAGTAATTCCAGATCGTGTCGTTGTCAACGCGAAAGCCGGTCTGGGCAAAATAGCGGCTGTCGTGCGGCGACGTCGGCGTTGCCGTGGCGATGGCTGTCGCCGTCGGCGTGGAAACGGCTGTGATTGTGGCCGTCGGACTGGCAACAGGTGTCGCGGTCGCCGTTGCGTCCGGCGTCGCGGTGCCGGACGTTGCCTGGGCATTTGCTCCCGGCACACCGAGTGCCATGGCCAGCAGCGCGGCGGCAGCGAGATTGCCGAGCCGCATAAGGAAGCGGGTGGCGGGCATTCGGTCTCCTTATACCGGAAGCGCAACCGCCAAAGGCTGCGGCAACATGTCCTCTACTACCCTAACGCGCCGACTGGCTTGCCGTGACAGTCGATCGGTAGCAGTGCTGCTACAGCTCTGTGTCGGCCACGTCCAGCGATGCCTGAGCCAGTAACACTGAGCATTCAGCAAGGACGGTCTGAACCGACAGCGTCCAATCAAATGGCCCGGCATCGGGCAGTTGGCCTGCCCAGGCCGGATCACGCACAACCCGCACCTGGCGTCCGAGGGGCGCCCAACGACCTGGATCGGTTGGGCCGAAGATAGCCAGCGTCGGCACACCAAGCGCAGCGGCGAGGTGGGTCACACCGGCATCGTTGCCGATAAAGGCGGTGCAGCGCTGCAATACTCCGGCCAGAGTGTCCAATTCAAGATTGCTGGCGGTGATCGCACCCGGACACTCCAGGCTGAAGTGCGCTTGCGACGTTGCCCATTCTGCTTCCGCCGGACCCAGGCAGAGGATGACACGGTGGCCACCAGCACTCAGGCGCCTGGACAGGGCGGCAAACCGGCTCGCCGGCCAGCACTTGCGCTGCCCGCCGCTCCCAGGATGCACGGCGATGACGGACACCGTTGCCTCGGGAAAATGCGAGTGCCACCAATCCTGCACCGCCCGGGTTCCCGTCGCTGGCGTTGGCAAGGGCCGGGCTAGACGACCTGGTCCAATACTCAGGGGGGCAAGCACCCGATGCAGGTGGTCAGCGACGTGTATCGGCTCGTCCGCCGCCGGCAGCGAGGCGTCAGCTATGACGTTTCGCGCTCCCCACGACTCCAGTTGGCGCGTTACCTCGTCCCGCTGTTGCAGCCAAAGCACGGCGAGGTCGACGTCTGCCCAATCCGGCCTGACGGCGCTGTCGCGCATCAGCAGCAGTCCGGCCTCATCTTCAATCGGTAGAATCCGATCGGCCAGCCGGGATGCGGAGGCAAACGGCAGGAGCGTGCGCGGTCCGATCAAGGTAATGCCTGCCTGCGGCCAGCGGGTACGCAGCGCTGCCAGCGCCGGCAACGTGAGCAGACCATCACCGAGCGCCCCGCCCC
Source organism: Chloroflexi bacterium UBA4733 (assembly GCA_002404055.1). The sequence continues at coordinate 30,159 of DHIZ01000315.1, read as the reverse complement.
GGATGACCAGAATCTGTCGCACAGTTGGTAGCATGCCATGCGGCGCACCACGACGACAAGAGGGGGAAAAGTGTCCTGGCGAACGATGGGGCAGGAGCCGGCGCGCGCTTTTCTGGCGCGCAGCCTGGAGCTCGGTCGTGTCAGCCATGCGTATCTGCTGACTGGACCGGCCAACTGCGGCAAAACCACACTGGCACTGGATTTTGCGCGCGCGCTGATCTGCACCGGCGAATCCCCCCCCTGCGATGCATGCCCAGAGTGCCGGATGCTGTTGGGAGCCGGCCATCCCGATGTCGAGCAGATCGAGGGCGAGCACGATGAGGCGCCGGAGTTCAGTGCCCTTTGGAAGTCCGGCTCGGCAGAACGACCCCGTCGGGCCGTGCGCATCGAGCTGGTCCGGGACCTGATCCGAGTGATGGCGACGCGCCCGAGCCAGTCCGCCTATCGGGTGGCCACGCTGGATGGCAGCATGGTTCAGGACGCGGCGGCCTCGGCGTTGCTCAAGCTCTTCGAGGAACCGGCGCCGCGTGCCGTGCTGTTGCTGCGTGCGCCGGCCCTGGAGGCGTTACCGCCGCCGATCGCCTCACGCTGCCAGGTGGTGCGCCTGACTCCCGTACCACCCCGTGATATTGCCGCCTGGTTGCAAACAACTATTGGCAGCAACGCCGAGGATGCCGCAACCTACGCGGCGCTCGCGGTGGGACGGCCCGGTTTGGCGCAGCGCCTGGCAACCGCCGCCGGTGGCCGAGCGCCGCTCGACAGCCAGATCGCCCTCTGGCTGGAACTCGCCACGGCCGACACCGTAACCCGGCTGGATCAGGCGGGCGTGTGGAGCAGGAACTTTCCAGCCGCGCGCGCAGCGCTTGACCTGGCAGCGTTGATCTGGCATCAACTGCTACAGATGGCGGCGAACCAAACACATGCCGGTGGAAGACCGGCAGCCGGCGTGCCTACCGTGGCGCCTCTTCAGACTCCGGCGGCAGAGCGCCTGCGCGACACGGGCGTCCAGGTCCTGGCAGGTCAACTCGCGCTGATCGCTCGCGCTTCGCGCCTGCTGGATGCCAATGTCCAGCCCCGCCTGGCGCTGGAGTGGTTGATGCTGGAGTTGGTAGCGGGCCCCTAGCGGTGACGGCGCTCAAACCAACGCCGCGTGTTAGTCGTGCCGGCAACTCGGTACGGCCCGCAGCAACTCTTCCAGGTTGCTCCTGTTAACGACCGCCTCGGCCGAGCGTGGGACGAGAGCGTGAAGCGCGACGCCGCAGCGAGGGCACAACAGTCCGCTCACGAAAATGTGTTTACCGCTATAGGCGATGCGTGGCCAGGGCTGCCCCAGTTTACGGAACAGCACAGTGTCGGCCGCGGAGCCTTGTCGTGCGTTGATCTCTTCCGTCTCCCCTCTCCGTGTCCAAGCCAGCGTACCGCTCCGCCGTTGCCCTGCCCATCCCCTGCTTGTCCCCCCCCATAACGGCGGATCGAACCTCACCCGCGCGCTTTGCTTGCGGGCGCCCTCTGGGCGCCTCTCCTGGGCGGAGAGGGCCTCGCTGCCGGGGGGGATGGTTTCCGGAAACGTTGGCGTACGCATCTCCTTGTTGTGGTCCGACGGTGGCGACGTGTTACTGTCTTCGGGACGGCGAACGCTATTGCGCTGAACACTGTTGCGGAGGGTTTGTCTGGCGCATGCCAACCTACGACGTAACCATCATTGGAGCAGGTATTATCGGCCTGGCGACGGCGCGAGCATTGCTCCAACGGCAGCCGCGCCTGCGGTTGGTGGTGCTGGACAAAGAACCGGCCATCGCAGCCCACCAGACCGGACATAACAGCGGCGTCATTCATTCGGGTGTCTACTACGCGCCTGGCACGCTAAAGGCGCGGCTGTGCGTGCAGGGATCGCGAGACCTGTACGCCTATTGCGACAGCCGTGGCATCACGGCGGAACGCTGCGGCAAGGTGATTGTGGCTGCCGACGAGCGCGAGTTACCGCGCCTGGACGAGCTGTATCGCCGGGGAGTTGCCAACGGCGTGCCGGGGCTGGAGCTGATTGGGCCGAAGCGTCTCCGCGAGATCGAGCCCTATTGCGCCGGTGTGCGCGCCCTCTGGGTGCCGTCCACGGGCATCGTGGACTATGGTCGAGTTGCCGCAGCATACGCTGACGATCTCCGTGCAAGCGGCGGCGAGGTGCGTGTCGGTAGTGGTGTGCGCGCTATCCGGAACGTGCCGGAATCGGTGGTGCTGCAGACTGAAAGCGGCGACGTGAAAACGCGCTTCCTGATCGCTTGCGCCGGATTGCAGGCCGACCGAGTCGCCCAGTTGAGTGGCGCGCCGGTGGAGCCGCGCATCGTGCCGTTTCGCGGCGATTACTGGCTGCTACGGCCCGAGCGTCGTTACCTGGCGCGCAACCTGATTTACCCCGTGCCCGACCCGGCCTTTCCGTTTCTGGGTGTTCACTTCACGCGCCGCAGCGAGGATGGCGCTGTCTGGCTCGGCCCCAATGCAGTCCTGGCCTTTGCTCGCGAGGGGTACCGCCGTTTGCACACCAACCCTGCCGACCTCGTCGAGGTAGTGGGTTACCCCGGCTTTCGCCGGATGGCCAGCAAGTTCTGGCGCACGGGCCTGATGGAGTTGCACCGTGACTTCAGCAAGCGCGCCTTTTTGCAATCGTTGCAGCGCTATATCCCAGCGCTGTCCATCGCCGACCTAATTCCCGGACCTTCCGGCGTGCGCGCGCAGGCGCTGGACCGCTCCGGCCGGCTGGTAGACGATTTCGTCGTCAACGTCCAGGACGGCCGCATCATCCACGTCCGCAATGCCCCCTCGCCGGGCGCGACCTCCTCGCTCGCCATCGGTCGCCTTATTGCCGAGCGGGCGGCGGAGGCGTTTGGCTGGGGCGGTAGGCGGGCGGGGCCCGGCGACTGAAGTCGCGGGCTACCAGAAGCGAAGCCGCCCTTCGGCGGCTCGATTAGTCCGCGCAGGCGGACTTTGCGGCGTGTAGCCCGCGACTTCAGTCGCCAGTCCCCGCCCGCCTACCGGGCAGCACGCATCGCCACCACACGCAGCTCCACGCGTTCGGCCCCGTCGAATAGATCGAGTTGGGGTGCGAACAACACATCGACGTGGCTCCCTACGACGGGAATCGCCGTGGGTTCAGCGTTGAACTGTACGGCCTTCTGAACGATATGCTCCTGCCTAAACCGCAGTTGCACGTGTTGGCGCTCATTCCCTACCCGGTTCACCGCAGCGATTTCCAGTCCTTCGGCTTGCAGGAGCGGCGGACGGTTCCCTTCGCCGAAGGGGCCGAGCCGCTCAATGGCATGGAGGAGATCGGGCGTGAGCGTCTTCAGCAGCACCCTGGCGTCGGCGGTCAGATGAGCGCGCATCTGATCGGCGCTGATCTGTTCGTCGGCCAGTGCCAGCAGGCGGTCCCGCAGTGGCGCCAGGGACGCCTCCTCCAGGGAGAGGCCGGCAGCACGGGAATGGCCGCCGACTTTAAGCAACAGATCATGGCAGGCGTTCAGCGCCGCAGCGATATCGAAGCCCTCGATCGAGCGCGCTGAGCCGACGTAGCCCTGAGCAGTGGTCGTCAGTGCGATGGCAGGTCGATGGTAACGCTCCGCCAGCTTTCCGGCGACCAGCCCCACGATGCCCAGGTGCCAGTCGGTACCGGTAGCCATCAGCAGCTTCGGCGTGCCGTTCACATTGCCGAGTTGGGCGAGTGCCGCAGCCAGAGCATCCTCGGTCAAGCTTTGACGTTGGCGGTTCAACCGATCTAATTCACTGGCCAGGACTGCTGCTCGGCCTGGATCGACCGTCATGAGTAGCTCATAGGCCGGCTTGGGGTCGCCAAGCCGCCCGGCCGCGTTGAGGCGCGGCGCCAGCCGGAAGCCGACATCCTCGGCGCTCAAGCGCGCCAGGGAAATTCGGGCAGTCGATGCCAGTGCCGTCACGCCGGGCCGACGGCTATGTCGCAGCACGTCCAGCCCCCGGCTCACGAGCACACGGTTCTGGCCGGTGAGCGGGCTGACATCGGCGATCGTGCCGAGCGCGACCAGATCCAGCAATTGGTTGAGCGCAGGTAGGTCCCCAACGCCCGCCTGCGCCATTGCTTCGCACAGACGATAGGCGAGACCGACAGCCGCCAGGCAGCGATCAGCGACATCGGCCCCAGGCAGCTTCGGGTCGACCAGCAGTTCAACGTCCGGGATGACGGGACCGGGCGCGTGGTGATCCAGCACAATCAGTTCAACGCCGAGCTGTCGGGCCCGCTGGGCCTCAGCTACGGCCGTGATCCCGCAATCGACAACGACGACGAGCCGGCAGCCGCGCGCTGCCAGGTCCTCCAGCGCTCGAACGCTCAACCCGTACCCGTCGATCAGGCGGTTCGGCAGTACCGTCTCGACCCGTAGCCCAAGGCCGGTGAGCCAGGTCGTGAGGAGCGCCGCCGAGGTCACGCCGTCGACGTCGTAGTCACCGTGGATGCCGACGATCTCGCCCCGCGCAACAGCCAGCTTCAGGCGAGCGGCGGCCTCGGCCAGGCGCGAAATTTCGCAAGGGGGGAGGGTAGCGGTCGGCGCCGGGTAGAGAAAGTCCTGCAAGGCTGCCGCGTCCGGCCAGGCGGCACTCGTGCTGTCTCCGTCGTCCGGCGATCCACCCAGCGCGCGCAAGCGCCAGGCCGCCAGGTGGACGACCAGCGGCGGCAGGTTGGGGAAGTCGTCGATCAGGCGCCGCGGCGCCCGTTCACGGGGCAGGTCCCAGACCGGATCATGCACCTGCGGCCCCGGCTTTCCACTGCTGCGCCTGTTCCAACAGGTCCTGGGCTGCACGGCGCGCGATCACTCCGGCGGTTGCCCCGCCGACCATTTGCGCCAGTTCCTCGACGAGTTCGCCGCCATCCAGGGCATCCACCGCTGTCGATGTGCGGCCGCCCTGCACCACCTTGCGAATCTTCTGGTGCTGGTCCCCGAACACCGCGACCTGCGGCAGGTGGGTGATGCAGAGCAACTGGTGATGCCTGGCCAGTTGCCAGAGTTTCTCACCGATCACCCGGCCGCTGCGTCCGCCCACGCCGACATCCACCTCGTCAAACACCAGGGTCGCCGTCTGATCCGCCTCCGAAAGGGCCGACTTCAAGGCCAACATGATCCGGGATGTTTCGCCACCGGAGGCAATCCGGGCTACCGGCTTTGGCGCTTCCCCCACATTCGGCGCAACGAGGAACTCGGCCTGATCAACTCCTGTCAGGTCAAAGGCGAACGTCGAGGACCCCACGGCCAACCCAGCCAGGTCAGGCCGCCGGCTGAGCCGCACCTGGAAAATGGCGCCGCCCATATTGAGGCTCGCCAGTTCCTGCTGGACGCGCTCCGCCAGTTCCGTCGCTACGCGCTGCCGGGCGGCGCTCAGGTCGCCGGCCAGTAGGCCCGCCTCGGTCGCTACCTGTACCTCTTCACCGTCTAACTCGGCCCGGCGTTCATCGCTACGACCGATGGCCTCCGCGTCGCGGGCCGCGTCGTCGCGAAAGGCCAGCACGTCCTCCACGGTCGCCCCGTACTTGCGCTTGAGCGTGCGGACGAGTTCCTGGCGGTCCAGCAGCGCGGCCAGGCGCTCCGGGTCATCCTCAGTCGTGTCGGCGTAGCGCCGCACCTCCCGAGCAATGTCCTGGACATCGCCGAACGCCGCTTCCAGCCGGGCGGCGGTGTCGGCCTGCGCGGGATCGATGCGCGCAATCTCCTCGGCCAGACGTACGGCGGTTCCGAGCACATCCTCCGCCGACGATTCGTTCTCACCGCCCGCCAGGAGGCCATGCAACTGACCGGCGAACTGGCGCAGCTTCTCGGCCCCGGCCAGGACGCGCAGCTCCGCCTCCAGGGTGGCTTCTTCACCCGGAGTCAGAGCCGCGCGGTCGATCTCATCCACCTGGAAGCGTAGGAGGTCCAGGCGCCGCGCCGCCGCGCGCTGGTCGCCGGACAAACGGCTGATTTCGGCGCGAACGGCGCGCAGGCGACGCACCAGCGCCGCCATCCGTTCCCGCCTGCCCGTGAGGCCGGCATAGCGGTCGAGAATCCCCAACTGATCTGCAGCACGCAGCAGCGCGAGGTGCTCCGTTTGACCGTGAATATCGACGAGGCGTTCACTGATGCGTTGCACCACCGTCAGCGGCACAGCCCGGCCATTCACTCGCGCGGTGCTGCGGCCGGCGCGAGACAGCTCGCGCGCCAGGATGAGTGTGCCATCTTCGCCTTCCACGCCATACTCGGCCAGCGTTTCAACCAATGCCGGGTCGTCCGGCAGCCGGAAGATGCCTTCCACCCGGGCCTGCGCAGCACCTTCGCGGATCAGATCGACGCCGGCCCGGCCACCGAGCAGGATGCCGAGAGCGTCGATGATGATCGACTTGCCGGCGCCAGTCTCGCCGGTGAGCACGGTCAACCCCGACTGGAAACGCAGATGCAGTTGGTCGATGATGGCAAAATTGCGAATGTCCAGTTCATCGAGCATCGCCCGCCACCGTCCGGCATTCAGGAGCGCGCCACGAGGCGCGTGGGTAGACCGGCGTAAAAGTCCTCCGGCGGCCGTGTCCGCACGAAGGTCACGACCGGCTGGGCGACGCCGACATGCACGTGCTGCTCCGGCTGCATCGGCACGTCCACCTGCCCGTCAATGGTCAGAATGACGCCGCCGGTACCGGAGGCGCGCAACTGTAGTTCCTCTGTCTCCGGCAGCAGGAGGGGGCGAAACCAGGACAGGTGCGGCGAGACCGCCGTGACGACGAAGCCACGAAACTCCGGTGGCAGGATCGGACCACCGTTGGAGAGGTTGTAGCCGGTCGAACCGGTGGCAGTGGAGCAGACAATGCCGTCGGCGGTGATCTCCCCCAGCTCGGCGCTCGCCACGGACAGCCGGACACGGATGGCGCGCGGCTGGTCGCCGCGCGTCAGCGCAACATCGTTCACCGCCAAAAACTCCTCACCGCGCGAGCCGTCGAACTCCAGGCGGACACTGAGCAAGGCGCGCCGCTCCTGCCGGTAGCGTCCGCTGAGCACAAGCTGAAGGTGCGGCTGCCAGCGGTCAGGCTGGCACTCGGTCAGGAAGCCCAGACGGCCAAAGTTGATGCCGTAGATCGGTACGCCGGCTACCGCGCCGTAGCGGGCGGCGCGCAGCATGCTCCCGTCGCCGCCAAGGGTCACCAGCAGGTCAGGCGTCTGGGTAAGCAGTGCTTCCTCGTCGCCAAGCGGTGCGCTGAAGGCCGCTACCCCAATGCCATGCAGGTAGCGGACGATGACGGCGGCGAGTTCCGCCGGGGCAGCACGCTTGGTCTGGTAGAGCAAGCCAACACGCTCAATTGCCGGCTGCTTCATACGCTCGTCCCAGTCGGCAGTCATTCAGGCCCAGGGCACGGCCGCGACCAGCGTTTCAAGGTCGGCTGGTTCCGTAGCCGCGCCTAGTGTAGCATAGGCCAGGTACTCGACGTTGCCGGCCGGCCCGCGCCTGTGGTAGTAGCGCTTGACGATACTAATGTAGCACGATAGCATGTCGGTATGATTAAGACCTTCGCCGGCAAGGAAACCGCTGCATTGTTCGCGGGCCTGACGGTGCGCAGATGGCCAAAAGCCATCCACCCAGCGGCTCGCCGGAAGATGATGCAGGTGCTTACGGCTTCGGATGTAGCGGAGTTGCGCATACCGCCGGGCAACCGGTTGGAAAGGCTTTCTGGCGATCGTGAAGGCCAGTGGAGCATCCGCATCAACGACCAGTGGCGCGTGTGCTTTCGCTGGCATGAAGGGAATGCGTATGACGTGGAGATCGTCGATTATCATTGAGGGGATAGGACAATGAGCATCCGCATCGAAGACCTGGACAAGATGGATTTTTCGGACGTGGCCGAGGGACCGCGCCTGCCAGCGGTTACGCCTGGGGAGATTCTGTTGGAAGATTTTTTGAAGCCGATGGGCGTCACTCAGTATCGGCTTGCCAAAGAGATCGACGTCCCCCAGCGGCGTATCGGAGAGATCGTGAAGGCCAAGCGTGCCATCACCGTGGATACCGATTTGCGACTGTGCCGTTTTTTCGGACTGTCCGATGGTTACTGGTTGCGCTTGCAGGCCCACCACGACATCGAGGTGGCCAAGCGCACCCTGGCCGGCGTGCTGGAGACGATCCGTCCATATGATACGCATGCGGCTTGAGTCATCATGTCCACCACATGCCGCGGCCTTGGGCTGCTTCATACGCTCGTCCCAGTCGGCAGTCATTCAGGCCCAGGGCACGGCCGCGACCAGCGTTTCAAGGTCGGCTGGTTCCGTAGCCGCGCCTAGTGTAGCATAGGCCAGGTACTCGACGTTGCCGGCCGGCCCGCGCAACGGCGAAACCGTCAACCCCCGCGGCGGCACACCGAGCGCAGCCATGCCGGTCAGCACCTGGTGAACAACGTCGCGGCGAACCTCCGGCCGGCGCACGACGCCGCCCTTGCCGACCAGGGCCGCTCCTGCCTCAAACTGCGGCTTGATCAGCGCCACCAGCACGGCGGCTGGATCGAGCACCAGCAGTACCGCCGGCAGGACTTTGAGCAGCGAGATAAACGACACGTCAAACGTGGCGACGGCCGGCCGTTCCGGCAGCGCCGTCAGGTAACGCGCGTTTGTCTCTTCCAGCACGACCACGCGCGGATCGTTGCGGAGCTTGGCATGTAACTGGCCGCGCCCGACATCCACTGCATAGACGCGGCTGGCGCCGCGTTGAAGCAGGCAGTCGGTGAAACCTCCGGTGGAGGCTCCGATATCGAGGGCGACAGCGTCGGTGACGTCCAGGCCGAAGGTATCAAGCGCATGCTGCAACTTTAAGCCGCCGCGGCCGACATAGGGCAATTCCGGGCCCACCAGCGTGACCTGCGCGCTGTCAATTACGGCAGTGCCGGGCTTGTCGACGCGCTTGCCGTCGACGCTGATGCTGCCGGCCATGATCAGCGCCTGCGCCCGCTCCCGGCTCTCGGCCAAACCGCGTTGCGTCACCAGCAGATCAAGGCGCGTGCGAGCCGTCATACGGCAGCGTGCTGGCCTGGAGCACCCGAGCAGGGCCGCGACCGCAGTCGCGGCCCTTTTAGCCTTCCTGCCATGGCGCCTTTTAGCAACTGCAGGTCGTCGCGTAGCGGCGCGTTTCCACCGGCACGGGGGCCGGCCGCGTGCAAACCTTGCCGAACTTTCCGTACAGATCGAGTATGCGATCCGTCACCGAGCGCCAGCTGTAGGCGCGGCCCGCCACTGCAGCGGCCTGGCCCAGTCGGGTCACGAGTTCGGGTGAACGCACGAGACGACCGATGCGGTCGGCGAACGCTGCATCGTCGCGCGCAGGAACCAGAAATCCAGTTTCGCCATCCTTGACCGACAAACTCAGGCCACCGACGCGCGACGCCACCACCGGGGTGCCGCAGGCCATGGCTTCCACAGCGACCAGCCCGAAGGACTCGTAATGCGACGGTACGACGACGCAGTCGGCGGCGGCATAGTAGCGGGGCAGTTCCACTTGCGGCAACGAACCCAGCAGTTGCACCACCTCCGCCAGCCCCAGGCGCTGGATCAACTCCTTCAGACGGTCTACCTCGGTACCGCCGCTCGGGTCGTCGTCGTCGACATGCCCGCCGCCGATCAGCACACGCAACCGCTCGCGCAGCCCTGGTTCCTCCCGAAGTAACAGCCCCGTTGCCCGGACGAGCGTGTCCATACCCTTCAGGGGCTCAATGCGGCCGACGCTGAACACCAGTTGCTTGCCGGCAAGACCGAGGTCCGCCCGGGCACGCTGGCGGTCCTGGGGTCTGAAGATGCTCGTGTCGACACCCAGGGGCGCGATGGAGATCTTGGCAGGATCGACGCGGTACTGCGAGAGCATGTGGTCGCGCTCGATGCTATTCGCCGCGACGATGCAGTCGGCCATATCCATCGCGCGCTGCTCGCCCTGAGCGCGCAACTCGCTGTCGGCCGTCTCTCCTTCGCCGATGTAGAGGTTCTTCACACGAGCGAGCGTATGGAACATGATCAGCGTCGGCACGTTCCAGCGCCGCCGCAGGTCAGCCGCCACCAGCCCGGAGAGCCAGTAATGGGCGTGAATCCGGTCGTAGCACAGCCCCTCTGTTCGGCGAAACTCGTCCACCCGCGCTGCGAACTCCGGCAGGTGCTCGTAGATCGTTTCCTTGTCCATCGGTCCCGGCGGGCCGGCCTCCAGGTGAATGACGCGCACGCCTGGGCCGTCTTCCACGATGCGCGGGCCGCGCCCGAAGCGCTGGCGAGTGAACACGTCGACCGCGAAATTTCGGCGCGCCAGGTCCCGCGCCAGTTGGCGGACGTAGACGTTCATCCCGCCGGTGTCTCGCCCGCCAAGCCCGGCAAGCGGGCAGGTGTGGACGCTCAGCATGGCGACCCGTTTGGTCATAGACCGGTCCTCTTTCTCTCGCTTGGCACAGCAGCCCGTCCCAGGTGGTGGAGGGCGCCACCCAGGCGTCCGTACACCGGGATGCGCCGGAACCCTTCAGCGTACCGCACCTTGGCGCGCGCACCGTGCAGCCAGCATTGCCGCTCGATCGTCTGGATGTAATATTCCGGGTCCTGACTGGCGTGCTTGCGGATTGCTTCCAGTTTCATCTCCCAGACGTCGCTGACATCAACGTACAGTTCCGGCGTGAAGATGCCGTCCCGCCCGGAACTGAGGTAGGTATCGCAGGCCAGCACCATGTCCAGCTCCCCACTGAGCCCGGAGGCGGCGACGACGGCGGCGCGCGTGGCGGCGTTCGTCAGCACGTGGTCCGGGTGCGCATCCTGCTCCCAATGCGTGATGATGATGTTGGGGCGATAGTCGGCCATGAGGCTGGCCAGCGCCCGCACCAGTTCATCGCTCAGGCGCATATGCCGGTCCGCCTGATTCAACACCGTTACCTGAGCCCCAAGCACCTGTGCGCCTTCGCCGACCTCGGTCGCCCGCAGCGAGCCAGGATCACCGGCCAGACTACAGATCAGGACCTCGTCGCCCTCCAGCACCTGGCGAGCCAGCGTGCCGCCCGCCCAGATTTCGGCATCATCCGGGTGTGCCAGTACTGTTAGAATCCGCGCCACCAGTCCGTCAAACTCCCAAATGTGCCTGTTGCTTTGATGAATTGTACCAGGCAGGTGTAGGGCGCTTGGTTCGTGGGCGGGGGAGGAACCCCTTCCGGCTCGCACTACTCGCCAGGTTTCCCCCTCACGGGAGAAACCTTCGCTGCAAATCAAGGGACGGCTGCAGATCCCCGGCTAAGTACACGTCCACACAAGACGGGCAAGGAAATGATAGCATCGCCGGGCGCAAGCCAGAGGAGGGCGTGCGCTGTATGAGGAGAGGATGGCGATGCGAGGCCGGAAGCCGGCGTTGACGGTGAAGTTGAGTGAGGCGGTGCGCCAGCGGCTGGAGGGGTGGCTGCGGGCGACCAGCACGCCGCTCGGCAAGGCGCGGCGAGCGCGGGCGCTGTTGCTGTTCTGCTGCTGGCACTGTTGCCGAAATCCGAGCGACCTATTTCAGACCCCAAAGTCGCCGCTTTCGAGAGGCGAGGCCCAGCTTAAACCGACCACGTCCCGATCAGCAGCGTCGTCTACAGAGCGGTATCTCAACCCATCCTGATTTCGGCAACAGTGTCCGCTGCTACTCACACCCCTTGAAGTGCAAGCGGGACAGCACAATGCCGGATCCCCAAATCCATCGCAAAAGGCGTTCGGCTGCATGCGCGGTCAGCCGTTTCCCAACTGCTCGTTCAACGCATAGGCGATGGCCTGCTCAGGCGACATGGCTTGCCCTTCGGCCCAAGCCGCCGCGGCTTCCTCCTTGCTCAGACGGCGGCGGGTCGCAGCAAGCCGATGCTCCAGTCGTGCCTGCTCTGCGTCGGAATGCGGTGTGCCGGTCTCGCGGCGCAATATCGCGGCCGCGCCAACAAGGCGCAGGGCGCGCGCTACCTGATGCTCGGCAGTGGCCAACCTCGCCATGTGTTCCAGGCCCCAACTGATGGAAAGCAGATCGTGCAGCTGCTGCGACGCCGTCAAGTGCTCTTTAAGTAGTGCGCGCGCCCTTGCATAGTCGCCGCGATTTAAGGCCAGATCAATCAGACCAACAAGAGATATGATCAGCGTCAGGCGATCGCCGAGTGAACGCCCTATCGCCAAACTCTCGAGGAACAGCCGGCGCGCCAGCGCGGAGTCGCCCTGATTCTGGGTGACCAGGCCCAGCATCGCCAACACCTGGGCAAGATGGGCATCCGCACCTGACACTCGTAGCAGCGCCTCGGCCTCCTGCAGGCGAGCGGCGGCTGCTGCAAAGTCCCCCTGCTGCCGGAACTGGCCGCCCTGGGCGCCCAGGGCGAGCGCGACGGTCTTCGTATCGTCGACCGCTTGGGCAAGGGAGTAACCGTGTTCGAGCAGATCGTGTGCGGCCGGGATGTCGCCTTGGAGCGAGGCGAGGATACCGGCGAGCACCAGCCCTTGCGCCCGCTCGCTCGTGCCCGGTACCGCCTGGGGTACCGCAAGCACTTCGGCTAACCATTCCCGCCCCTCACGAATCTGCCCCCGGTACAACCAGTACCACAGCACCCTACTCAACCGCAGAGCCAGGGCGACCTCGCCCTGCGCAACGCACCAGCGTTGGACCTAACGCAAGTTGTCATACTCCTGTGCCACGCACTCGAACCAGATCAACTGCCTTGGCCCATGGATCTCCTGCGCCGCCTGCTCGGCCAGCGCCACAAAGTACATGGTGTGCCGCTGCTGGAGGTAATCCGCCTCGCCACTCCCGACCAGGCGCTCCCATGCGTACTCACGCAAGGTCTCCAAGAGACCGTAGTGGGCCCCGCCCTCCTGGCTGGTCATCGCCACAAGCGACTGATCGACGAGACTGATGAGTGACGTCAGGTGCTCCGCCGGGTCCAACCCTTCGCCAACGCATACCGCGTCCACCGCCGCTAGGGAGAAGCCGCCGGTGAACACGGCCAACCGGTTGAATAGTAGGCGCTCCGACGCCGTCAGCAGGTCGTAGCTCCAAGTGATGGCGTGCCATAGCGTCCGCTGACGGGGCGGCAGGTCGCGTGGACCGTCGGTCAAAACGGTGAGCCGATGGTCTAATCGCGCCAGCAAATCCAGCGGCGAGAGAGCACCGATACGAGCGGCGGCAAGCTCAATAGCAAGCGGTAACCCATCCAGACGCCGGCAGACGGCCGTCACCGTGGCGGCATTCGCCTCGGTCAAGATGAAGCCGGGCCGCGCCGCTTGCGCCCGCTCCACAAACAGACGCACCGACTCCGTCCGGCAGAGTCGCTCCAATGGCCATCCCTGCGCCGCCTCGGGCAATTGCAGTGGCGATACCGGGAACTCTTGTTCGCCGGAGATGCCCAGGGGCGACCGGCTGGTCACCAGAACCGTCAACTGGAGACAGGTTTGGATGAGTTGGTTGACGGCCGGTGCGGCCTCCAGGACGTGCTCAAAGTTGTCCAGGAGCAAGAATCGTCGCGGCTCGTGCAGCGCCGCCTGAAGACTCTCCAGGAGTGAGAGGTTGCCCGTTTCCCGTACGCCCAGCGTCCGAGCGATAGTTGGGACGACGAGATCGGCACGGGTGAGCGGCGCTAACGGTACAAAGGACAGGCCACCGGGGTAGTCGGTCCCACGCTCCACCGCGAGCTGCAGGGCGAGCCGCGTCTTACCGACGCCGGGCGCGCCCGTCAGCGTCAGGAGACGGGAAGATCGCAAGAGTTGACGCAGGCTCCCCAGCTCCCGCTCGCGCCCGATGAA
>DHIZ01000315.1:0-16245 GCA_002404055.1 Chloroflexi bacterium UBA4733 | reverse complement strand
TCGCGCCCGATGAAGCTCGTCAGCGAGTACGGCAGGAGAGCGGATGCAGACGCCTGCCTTCGGTCGGCCCAGTCGGTATCCCCGTCACTGCCGATCCAGTCTCGGCGGCCGCGTCGTGCTGCAGCACTAAAGGCAATGGTTTCCTCAGGAGAGAGGGCCAAGGCTGCCCCGAGTTGGCGCAGCGTGGTTTGCTGCGGCACGCGCCGCAGGCCGCGCTCCAGGTCACTCAGGCCGCGCTCACTTACCTGCGCCCGTTGCGCTAATTCCCCCTGCGTCAATGCAGCCGCAATCCGGTGACAGCGTAACAACGCACCGAATGTCTGGGAGTGCTCCATCGTTCGTCCCTCCACCGGGAACATTTCGGATTGTCCTTCGGGCTGACTTGTGAAGGCCCCGCACCCAGCATAGCAATCGGCAACGTGACTGGCAAGACCAACTACGTGGGTGAATGCGTGGGCGGTTGCGTGGTTTGCGCCTAGCGGGATGGCTCGTTCGCGCCTACACTGCCTGATGCGATGTCGGTGCGCCGACCGCGACGACGCGGAAGGCCGGTGGCGGGGGCTGCCGCCATCAGCGTCGATTGCGGGTCAAGGCTGAGACGAGACGGGGTGTCGCCGTACCGTGGAAAGTTTTCGATCAGGGATGGCAGTCGCAACAGTTCAGAGCGTGGCGCTCAGGCGTTCAGTACGAGCGGGCGGCAGGCCCGTCCGCTCCCGAGAGTAGGAGGAGGTCTAGCATGTACCGGCGGCGCATCCTCGCGATCACCCTGGTTACCTTATTCTTGCCGGTGTCGGTCGCCCTGGCCCAGGCGGCGCCGGGCGACCCGCTGGCGCTGGTTCAGCAATACGTCGCCGCCATCAACCGGGGCGACGCCGCCGCCGCAACGGCCGTGTTCACCGAGGACGGTACCTGGCAGGGGAAGGGTGTCTGTTCGGCATATCCGAACTCGACATGTGTCGGCCGAGCGGTGCTCCAGCAGCAGTTCGCGCAGACCGTCTCGGATCACAAGCACTACATCAGTGTCACGCCGGTGGGGGCGCCTCCAGCGCCCGACACAGTGGTCGTGAAGGTCCAGGTCACCGACGTCGCCGGCAACATCCATGCCGCTGGCGTCGACCGTGTGGTCAACATCTGGACGGTGCAGGCGCGAGGCGGCAAGATCTCGTCGTTGGTCGCCAAGCCTGACACCAGCGATCCCCAGACCGTCAAGTGGCAGGCCTATCTGCAGGCGCACCCGGCTGCGCCCATCCAGGCTCCCGCCCAGATGCCCCGCACCGGTGCAGGAGGCACAGGCACTGGGGTGTGGGGCAAGCTCGTGTTGCTCGGCCTCCTCCTATCGGGATTGGGCGGACTGTGCCTCGTCACACGTCGCATCTAAGGCCATCCCCGCGCAGAGAGCAGAGGCACCGGCGGGGGCGTCCAAGCTAGCGACTCCCCAGTGGGTGGCATTGGCAACTCCTTCGTTTTCACCGCTCGAATATAACAGAAGGAGCCTTCTGTGCCTCGGGAGCCAGGAGATCGCGCCAGGCGGTCGCCCCTACCGGCGGCGTTGCGTGTACGAACGTCGCGCCAACGATGGCGTAGGTTGTTTGTTCCTGTAATCGCCGGGTGCGCCAGTCGCGCCCGCCCGCAAACGAACGGGTTTGGCTGCGGTAAACTCCTGCTGCGGCCTGGCAGCGACCGTAGCGCGGCGGCTAGTTACCATCCTCAATGCGCACCAACGCCGCCAGCTCAAGCACACTCGGCAAGCCCTCGAACTCAACGATGGCGGCGCGCATATCCGCTTCGCGTGCCCGGTGGGTGACGATGACGATTTCGGCGCTCTGGCGGGCGGCGTCGACTTCCTGCTGGATGAAGGCGGCGATGCTGATTTGCAGCCGGCCCAGCACGGCGGCAATATCGGCCAGCACGCCGGGCCGGTCGGCCACGTGCAGGCGGAGGTAGTAACGGGTGGAAAGCGCCTCGATCGGCAGCACGGGGCGGGTTGGGCCGAGCGTGACCTCGGTGCGGTTGCTGATGCCCTTGCGAATGTTGCGCGCCAGGTCGATCAGGTCGCCGGCGATGGCGCTGGATGTGGGCAGGCTGCCGGCGCCTCGACCGTAGAGCACGACCCGCCCGACCAGGTCGCCGTCCAGCTCCACCGCGTTGTAGACGCCGTTCACGCCGGCCAGCAGTTGTGCTTTAGGTACGAGCGATGGGTGGACCCGTGCCTCGATCCCCTCCGCGCGGTCGTGACCTATGGCGAGCAGCTTGATGTGGTAGCCCATCTCCGCCGCAAAGCGGAAGTCGCGCGCTGTGAGTTTGGTGATGCCTTCACAGTAAATCTGATCGGGACGCACCTCGGAGTGAAAGGCCAGTGTCGCGAGGATCGCCAGCTTGTACACAGCGTCCAGCCCGCTGACGTCGTTGTACGGGTCCGGCTCGGCATAGCCAAGGGCCTGTGCTTCGGCCAGGGCCGTCGCGAAATCGACCTGGGCTTCCGCCATGCGCGTGAGAATGTAGTTCGTCGTGCCGTTGATGATGGCGCGCACGCTGCTGATCTGGTTGGCCAGCAGGTCGCGCTTGAAAGGGCCGATCAGCGGCAGTCCGCCGCCCACGCTGGCCTCGTAGTAGAGGTCCACGTTGTGTTGTGCCGCCAGCGCCAGCAGCTCCGGTCCGTGCTTGGCGAGCACTTCCTTGTTGGCGGTGACGAGATGCTTACCGTTGCGCAAGGCCCGGCGCATGTAGTCAAGGGCCGGCTGCTCGCCGCCTAGCACTTCCACAACGATGGCGATGTCCGGGTCATCGAGAATGGCCGAAGGGTCCGTCGTCAGCAGGTGCGGCGGGACCTCGGTTGCCCGCTGCTTCCGCCGATCGCGCACCAGTACGCGGGCCAGTTGCAGTTGGCAGCCGAAGAGCCCGGTCAAGCGGCTGGAACGCTGCTGAATGAACTCCGCCACGCCGCTGCCAACGGTGCCTAGGCCGAGCAGGCCGATCCGCAGGGAAAGAATGTCGTCGCTCAAAGTTGGCCCAGCGCCCGAATCCGCTGCATGGCCTCCTGTAGACGCTCGTCGCGCATCGTCAGCGACATGCGGACGTAGCCTTCGCCCTGACTACCGTAGCCGACGCCGGGCGTGACCACAACGCCGGCCCGCTCCAGCAGTTCGCCGGCAAACGCAATGGAGCCGCGACCCGCCGGGATAGGCGCCCACACGTAGAAGGTGGCGCGCGGCGCTTCCAAGGGCAGGCCGAGCGCATGCCAGGTGTCGACGACCAGATCGCGTCGGCGACAGTAGATGGCAATCATCTTGGCAATATTGTCCTGCGGGCCAGCCAGGGCAGCCACACCTGCCCGCTGTACGGCGCCGAAGGCGCCGGAGTCGGTGTTCTCTTTGACCTTGCGCAGAGCGGCGATAATGTCGGCATTGCCGATGGCCATGCCGATGCGCCAGCCGGTCATGTTGTAGGGCTTGGAGAGGGAGTTGAACTCGACAATTGGGGCATCCAGGCTGCCGCCGGCCAGCAGGCTCGCCGGCTGCTCGTCGAAGGCGATTTCACTGTAGGGGCAGTCGTTGACGACGACCGTGTCGGTGGCCCTGGCCCAGGCGACGGTCTCCCGCCAGAAGTCGGCGCCGGCCAGCGCGGTGGTGGGGTTGTTCGGGTAGTTGAGCCACAGGACGCGGGCACGCCTTGCCAGGTCGCTGGGGATGGCGCTGAGATCTGGCAACCAGCCGCGCTCGGCCGACATCGGAACCCGCACCACCTGCGCGCCGGCGAAAATCGCGCTGGCGACGTAGGCGGGATAGGCCGGATCAGGAATCAGGGCCACGTCGCCAGGGTTGAGGTAGGCCAGCGCCAGGTGGTGGTTGCCCTCTTTGCTGCCGATAAGCGCCAGCACCTCGCGCTCCGGGTCCGCCTTCACGCCGAATCGCCGACCATACCAGTCGGCGACCGCCTGGCGGAACTCCGCCATACCACGCTCCTCGTCCGGCGGGTAAACGTGCATGGCCGGGTCGTGGGCGGCGCTGCAAAGTGCCTCAATGATGTGATCCGGCGTGGGCTGATCGGGGTCACCGACGCCGAGGCTAATCACGTCGATGCCACGGGCCTTGGCCTCACGCTCTTTCTGGCGAATCTGGACGAACAAATAGGGGGGTAACTGGCGCAATCGTTCGGCGGTCTCTACCACGCTTCAACATCTCCTCCGGGCGAACCGTCTGCCGCTCGCTGCCAGTGTACCCACGCCAACGGTCCGCCGTCACCATGGTAGACTTGCTGCAGGTTTCCCGGTTTGGCAAACCAGCTCGCCCGGTGGGGAGAGAAGGAGTAGAGGAATGATTACGATTACACCTGAGGCTGCGGGCAAGGTCCAGGAGCTTGCCGCTCGCGACGAGCGGGCAGACCTGGCGTTGCGTCTCTTTGTGACGAGCGGCGGCTGCTCGGGCTTCAGCTACGGCATGACGCTCGACGACGAAGTGAACGCCGACGACGACGTCAGCGAGTATGGCGGCGTGAAGATCCTCGTCGATTCGGACAGCCTGCCCTACGTCAACGGCGCCGAGGTCCATTATGTGGAGAGCATGATGGGCGCCGGGTTCGTGGTCAACAACCCCAACGCCACGGGCGGGTGCGGTTGTGGGCAGTCGTTCCGCACCGACGGCGCCAGCGGCGAAGCGAAGAGCTGCGCCCATTAGGTCGCCAAGCGACGTTGCGATGATAGGGCCATGGCGTGCCATGGCCCTATCGGTGTTTAAGCGATTTTCGGCGGAGATAACGGCCTGGCGACTAAAGTCGCGGCTACAGTGAGCGAAGCCCGCCTGCGCGGGCTGACCTAGTCCGCGAAGGCGGACTTTGCTGGCATAGCCGCGACTTTAGTCGCCAGGCGTGAATCGCCACCCGCGCCGGCACATTGCGAGGGACTGCGTGACCGAATTGCTTTCACGACGACGAATGGTCCGCTTGTTGACTGGCGCACCAGCGCTTCTGCTGCTTTCCGCCTGTGCCGGCAAGGCGGCCCCACCGCCGGCAGCGGCAATCGCCACGCCGAGCGCGCTACCGACGAGCGCGCCGCCAGCCGTGACGCCGACGGCGACGGTTCCGACGCCGGTGGCCACGGTCGCACCGACGGCAACCGTCGCCGCTTCCAGTATCTCCGCGACCGCTACGCCCGGTTCGGCGTCGGCGCCGGTCAGCGCCGCCGCCCTCAACGCGCAATTCGCCAACCAACCGTGGGACTTTGCCCTGCGCCCGATCCTCTTCCAGATCGACAATGCTCCAGACGCTCGACCGCAGAGCGGCCTGAGCAACGCCTACGCCGTGTACGAAACCCTGGCGGAAGGCAACATCACGCGCTTCACCGGCCTCTTCCTGCAACAGACGCTGGCGGACATCGGCAACCTGCGCAGCGCTCGCATCGTCGACATTGACCTCACGCAACAGTGGGATGCCATCCTGATGCACGTCGGAGCGAGCACGCCGGTGCAACAACTGCTCAACGCGGCCGGCATCACGCAGATCGACCTGGATCTGACGAACAACGTACCTGCCGCCTACCGGACATCGGACCGCGCCGCGCCATATAACCTCTACACGTCGCTGGAACGACTGCGACCGTTTCTGGCGGGGCGCGGCGTCACCCTGACCGCAGCAGTTCCGCGTGCCTTTCCGGTCGGGCCGCTGCCCTCGGGTCTCACATCGACGCCGGCCGCCGGCCTGACGATCCCGTATGGCTCGCCTTCCGATGCCGGCTATGTTTGGGATAGTGCGGCTCAGGGCTACCGCCGCTCCGTCGACGGGCGAGGCTTGATCGACGCCAATACCGGCAAGCAGATCATCGTCACCAACGTCGTCGCCCAGTTTGCCAAAGAAGTCGTGACCAATATCATTGAGGACAGTGAAGGCTCCCATTCCCTCCAATTCATCCAGATCGGTACGGGAAAGGCGGTGTTACTGCGAGATCAACAGCGGATCGACCTTACCTGGAGCCGCGACCTGGTAAAGGACCTCACGACCTTTGTTTTCCCCGATGGGTCGCCAGCGACTTTCGCGCCGGGCAACGTCTGGATTTCCTTCTTGCCGGACACGATGCAACTGGCGTAGCCGGATGAATGCGCGACAGCGTCTGGCTGATGTCGCGCGCGGCCGTGTACTCGCCGATCTGGTCTTGACCAACGGCCGCATCTTCGATGTCCTCAGCGGCGATCTGGTGGAGGGCGACCTCGCCCTCTTCGGCGACCGAATCGCCGGGATCGGCAGGTACGATGGGCTGCAAACCTTTGACGTGCGCGGCCGCATCATTTTGCCGGGGTTTATCGACGGCGGTGCGGTACTGGAAACAAGTCTGCTCTCGCTGGGCGGGTATTGCCGGGCGGTCAGCACGCATGGCACGACGCTGGCAGTTTTTGACTTCCGCGGCATCGCCGCGGTGCTTGGACTCCAGGGGCTGGCGGCCATATCGGCCGGGGGGTCGCGGCCGGAGATCGACGTCAGGTGTGCGCTGCCCCTGACCTGTGCCCCGCTCTGGGACACGGCGCCGGGTCGCTTCGGCAGCCTGGAGCCGATGCACCTCTCGCTGCCCGGCCTGGTGGCGTGCGGTGGCGACCTTGATGGTCGAACACTGCTGGACGCTGGTGGTGAAGTGCTGGATACCAGCCAATACGAGGCCTATTTGCCGGTGATTGTCGAAGCTGCCGGCGTGACGGAGGAAGAGGCGGCGGCGCTCCTGGCGCTCGGCGTCGTTGCTGATCGTGCCTGGCATTCGCCGCAGGAGGCGCTTGCCAAGTTGCGGCAGGGACTCTGGCTCCTCGCGCCGGAAGGAAGCATGGCCTCGTCGGCGACCGATCTGAAGTGGCTCAGCAAAGCGACTCGCCTCGACCGGGTCTGCCTCGTCTCCGGGCCCTGCAGCGCGGCGGACCTCGTCGCCGATGGCCACCTCGATGCCGCTCTGCGGCGGGTGGTACACGCCGGTGTGCCTGCCGGCGATGCCGTGCGCATGGTGACATCGCAACCGGCGGCGTTGTTCGGCCTGCACGACCGGGGCGCGCTCTTGCCCGGTCGTCGAGCCGACGTCGTTGTAGTCGACGACCTGCGCAACTTTCACATCAACCTCGTCATCAAGGATGGGCGCCCGATCGCCCGCCAGGGTGTGTCACTGTTGCCCGTGGTCAAAGCGGAAGCAATGCAGGGCCGTCAGAGCATGCATGCTGCCCTGATTATGGCCGAACACCTGGTCATTGCCGGGCATGCCGGCGCCTGCCGAATCATTGCCTTGGAAGCCGACGGGACCACGACTGTTCGTTTCGGCACGCCATCGTGGCACGACGGGCGACTCGGCGCTGACCCGGCGCGAGATATCGTCAAAGTTGCCGTGTTGGAGCGCCACACCGCCAGCGGGCGGCTCGGCAAGGGCTTTGTGCAGGGGTTGGGGCTGCGGGAAGGAGCGCTGTGCTGCTCCTTCGCCGGCTCGGGCCAAAACCTGATCGTCGCCGGCATCGATGACGCCAGTATGCTGGCGGCGCTGCACCAGGTCGTGTCGGATGGTGGTGGTATGGCGGTGGCGAGGGACGGTCAGGTCAGTGCGGCGCTGCCGCTCCCCTATGCGGGTCTGCTCAGCGTACTTCCCGCAGCCGACCTGGTTGTGGCAGTGCGACACCTGTACGAGGCGGCCTGGGAGCTGGGCTGCGAGGCCGCACACCCTTTCTCGGCCCTCGCCTCGTTGGCCCACACCAGCGCAGGAGCGTTACGCCTTACCGAGCAGGGGCTGGTGGATACGGTGAATCAGCGCCTGGTAGCGCTGCAGGACTGACGGCAGCCGCTTCCCGTATACCCAGATCAAACAGCTCCTCGACGGCCTGGATGTAGCGTGCGTCAGTCCCTTGCATCGCCGTCTCCCGGAGCACGCTGATCGGATGATGCAGCATCTTGTTGACGATAGCGCGAGTTGCGGCCTCGATGGCCTGGTGGGCCTCCGGGCTGACGTTGGCCAGCCGCGTGGAGACACGCTGCAATTCCTGGCGCCGCATTGCTTCGGCGCGTTGCTGCAAGGAGGCGATCGTCGTCGTCACCCGCAGCGAGGATTGCCAGGCCACGAAACGGTCGATCTCATCTAAAATGATCTGGTCGACCTTGGCCACCTCCGCCTCCCGGCGGCGGAGACCTTGCCCGGCACGGGCGGCCAGGGCGTCCATGTCGAACAACTCGACGCCTGCCAACGTCCCGACTTCCGGCTCCACGTCGCGTGGCACTGCCACATCGATCAGGCAGAGCCGCCGACCCTGGCGTGCCGCCAGCGTCGACTGCACGGATGCAAGCGAGAGGATCGGGTGTGGCGCGTCGGTGGAGCAGATCACGACGTCGGCTATGGCCAGGTAGGACAGGAGTTGCGGGAAAGGCACAGCAACACCGCCGACCAGCCGCGCCAGCTTCTCCGCCCGCTCCGTCGTGCGGTTGGCGACCATCGTGCCTTCCACGCCGTGCGCGGCGAGCGCACGCGCCACTGCTTCCGCCGTCGCCCCTGCGCCGAGCACCAGCACCTGCGCGTGCGCCAGATGAGGCACGCGCTCTCGTGCCAGTTCCACGGCCGCCCAACTGACCGAGGTGGCGCCTGCGCTGATTGCCGTCTCGTTGCGCGCTCGCTTGCCGGCCTCTAGCGCTCGGCGGAAGAGCGTGTACAGCCACTTGCCGCCCGAATGGGCCGCCTCGGCAGCGCGCAAGGCGTCCTTGACCTGACCGAGAATTTCCACCTCGCCAACCACCAGTGAGTCCAGCCCGCTGGCCACGCGGAACAGGTGCTGGGCGACCAAAATATCCGATAACTGGTACAGGAACGGCGCGATCTCGTCGCCCATCATGCCGGCGCGCCGCGCCAGAAACGCTTCCAGCACGCGACGGTCGGCCGCGGCTGAGCCCCCCCGCATGACCGCGTAGACTTCAGTCCGGTTGCAGGTGGAGACGATAATGCATTCCTGGACGCTCGGGTCGGCACGCAACGCGAGCAGGCAACCTGCGAGGTCGGCCTTGGCGATGGCAACGCGTTCGCGCAGCCCGACAGCTGCCCGGCGGTGGCTCACGCCCACCATCTGCAGCGACGCTTCGCTCATCACGTCTCCTGAGCCCACTCACGCCTGTGCGTGCTCTGCAACGCTCAATACTAACACCGATAATGGCGGCGGAGCGGTTCAGGGCCTCGGCACGGATCACGCTACAGCCTGTACGCTGAAAGGAACACGCCATGCCGCCAACGCTGTACCCCTTGCGTCTCGATCCGTACCTCTCACGGCCGATCTGGGGAGGTGACAAGCTCGGTCAGCGCTACGGCAAGGGTGCGTGTACGTCCGGCAGCATCGGGGAGAGTTGGGAGATCTACGAAGGCGATGCTGTCCAAAACGGCGCCTTCGCGGGAAAGACCCTCCGGGAACTCACGGAGCAGTTGGGTGAGTTGTTGCTCGGGACAGCCGCCATCGGCAACCCGCCCGGACGCTTCCCTCTGCTCATCAAGCTCATCGACGCGACGCAGCAGCTTTCCATCCAGGTCCACCCGAACGACCAGCAGGCACAGGCACTGGAAGGCGAACCGTTCGGCAAGACCGAGGCTTGGTACATTCTGGATGCTGACCCAGGCGCCAAACTGGTGTACGGGTTGTCCCACCCGCTGACTCCAGAGCAGTTGCGGGAGCGGTCGGGCGATGGATCGATTGAGAACGACCTGGCCTACCTTCCAGTCCAGGTCGGCGATGTTGTGCTGGTGCCTGCCGGTACGATCCACGCCATTGGCGCAGGAATCGTGCTGTACGAGGTTCAACAGACGAGCAGTACGACGTACCGCCTCTACGATTGGAACCGCCGTGGGCCGGACGGGAAGTCCCGCGAGCTGCACCTCGACAAGGCCGCGCAGGTGGCCACCCTGACTCCGCCGGCGCAGGAGAAAGTAGCGCCGCGTGACCTCGGGCACGAAGCCGGCGCGCAGCGGCAAGAGGTCGTGCGCTGCCCGTACTTTGTGCTGGAACGGGTTGCCTTGCAGGCTGGTTGGACGTGCCACCCGGTGGGCCGCACCTTCATAGGCCTGACCTGCACCAGGGGCAGCGTCACGCTCTCGTCGCCGACACAGGACTGGCCGGATGAATTGCTGCATCCCGGAGGCTCACTACTCCTCCCGGCTGCCCTAGAAGCCTGCCTGCTCCAGCCGGTGGGTGGCGCTGCCGAGTTGCTGGTGGCGCGCCTACCGTAGAGGCGGTGTCGCTCGCCTGCCGGGTAGCCCGTGGCCGCCTGTCCACACCAAAAGACGCTACACTCTGGAGGCCGGTTGTCGGCTGGCGGCGCAACGGTAAGGTATTGTGGTGGATAGGGACGATGGAGCGAGGCGGTTAGCGGAATTGCTGCTGCTGGGAACGGGAAGCCCAACACCCGAACCGCCGATGCGGCCCCGCACCCGCACGCGCCAGGTCGAGCGTCTGCTTGATGCCTTCCAGGGTGCGCGGCGCCCCGCTATCCTCCTGCACGATAACCCGGACCCCGACGCCATCGGCTCCGGCCTCGCCCTGTCGAAGCTGTTACAGACCCGGCTGCAACTCTGTGCGCCTTTGGTCTACGGCGGCGTCATTGCCCGCGCCGAGAACCGGGCACTTGTCGAGGAACTGCACGTCGACCTCGAGACCGCCGCCACTTTCCCCTGGGCCCAGGCCGATGCCATCGCCTTGCTCGACTGCCAGCCGGCGAGCGGCAACCACTCCTTGCCGTCCGACATGATTCCGAACGTCGTGCTCGATCATCACCCCCTGGTTGGCCAGTTGCACGCGAGTACGCTGGCGGACATTCGCCCGGACTATGGCGCAACCTGCACGATCCTGACGGAGTATCTGGAGGATGCCCGGATTCACGTCGATGAGCGACTGGCGACCGCCCTCTTTTACGGCATCAAGACCGACACGCAGGACCTCGGTCGGCAAGCGAGCGGTATCGACGCGCTCGCCTACCTGCGCCTGTTTGTCGCCGCCGACAAACGAGCGCTCGCGCGAATCCAGAATCCGCGCCTGCCGCACATCTACTTCCGAGCGATGCACGACGCCCTGGAGCG
Organism: Chloroflexi bacterium UBA4733; assembly: GCA_002404055.1. The sequence continues at coordinate 5,195 of DHIZ01000315.1, read as the reverse complement.
CGTTGTTATCTATGGCGACGCCGCGGTTGCCCAACTTGGCGACCTGGTCATGCCGGAGACGACAGGTGAGACGGCGGATCTGATAGTGCGCCTGGAAGGTATGCGCTGGTCCCTGGCCATCGGTCGCTACAAGGACCGCTTGCTCTTTTCCATCCGTGCCACGGAGGCAGGCACCGACGCTGGAGCGCTGGCCGAACAACTGGCTGGCGGCCACGGCTTTGCCGGCGGCCACTGGCGCCTGGCCGGCGGCACGTTGCACATTGCCGACAAGGCCTCGAAGGCAGTGACTGCCCTGGAAGAAAGACTTATCCAGACCTTCGTTGCCGCGGTGGGCGCGCCAGCGACCGGCCAGTGCCTGATAGCGCTGGAGGATCCTGGCCATAGGTAGTGTCGCCATAGGTAGTGTCGCAACTGCGGTTTGCGACCCAAGGACAGGACTGCGGTCCTGGGGATGGCCTTCGGCACGGCAGTGCTGTCTTTGGGTCGCAAACCGCAGTTGCGACTCTGCTCTTAACCGTATTGGGCGCTACCCTTCGTCCGCGCGAATCGAGCGGAGCACCGTGGCCATCTCGATAGCCGCGACAGCGGCGTCGGCGCCGCGGTTGCCCGCTTTGATGCCGGCACGATCGAACGCTTGTTCCTGGTTTTCCGTCGTGATCACCCCGAAGATGCACGGCACGCCAGTCTGGAGGCCCGCCTGTTGCACGCCGCTCGTCGCGGCGGCGGCGACGTGGTCGTAGTGGCTCGTCGCGCCGCGAATGACGCAGCCCAGGCAGACCACGGCGTCCACACGCCCGCTGCGCGCCAGCACCAGCGCAGCCGTGCCCAACTCGAAGGAGCCGGGCACCCAGGCGATCTCGATGGCATCGGGCGAGACGCCATGCCGGCGTAAGGAGGAGGTACAGCCATCCAGCAACTGGCGCGTGATCAGTTCATTGAAACGGGCAACGACGATGCCGACGCGCAGGCCGCTGCCGACCAGCGTACCCTCGTGTATTCTAGCGGCCATGCACCGAAATCCTTTCTTGAGCGAGAGGGAACAAAGCCTGGCGTGCCGGGGTACCGCCGGCAAGATGGGATGTATCCGGCAGCAGGTGGCCCAACCTGGCGCGCTTGGTGGCGAGGTAGCGCCGGCGTTCCGCGCGGTCCGGGGCAAGGAGGGACAAGCGTTCGACAACCTCCAGTCCGAACTGGCGGAGCGCCGAGACCTTCGCCGGGTTGTTGGTCAGCAGGCGCAGCCGGCTCAGTCCCAGGTCACTCAGCATCTGCGCGGCGATGCCATAGTGCCGTACATCAGGGGCGAACCCAAGCTGCTCGTTGGCCTCTACGGTGTCCAGCCCGGCATCCTGTAGCGCGTAGGCTTGCAACTTGGCCGGCAGCCCGATGCCTCGGCCTTCCTGGCGCAGGTACAGCAAGACGCCGCGTCCAGCCGCGGCGATCGCAGCCTGTGCCATCCGCAACTGGTCGCCGCAATCGCAGCGTAGCGAGCCAAGCGCATCGCCGGTAAGGCATTCCGAGTGCAAACGCACCAGCACCGGCTCCGAGCCGGTGATATCGCCAAGGACCATGGCGAGATGATGCTCGTTCGTGATCAGGTCACGATAATCGAGCATGCGGAAGACCGCACATGCTGTCGGCAATGCGGCCTCGGCGCCGCACTCCACCAGCCGATCGTGCTGCCAGCGATAAGCGATGAGGTCGGCGATGGTGACGATGCCCAGATCAAAGCGCCGCGCAAAGGCCGTGAGGTCATCGCCGCGCAAGGCGAGGCCGTCGTCGCCCAATACCTCGCAGATAACGCCTGCCGGTTGCAGCCCGGCCAGCCGCGCCAGGTCGACTGCGGCCTCGGTGTGCCCAGGACGCCCTATAACGCCGTGCTTGTTCGCCACGAGCGGAAAGACGTGGCCGGGCCGGCGCAAATCGGCCGGTCCGCTGCTCGGATCTGCCAGGACTCGCACGGTCTCCGCGCGGTCATGTGCCGAAATACCGGTGGTGGTGTTCGTGCGGGCATCGACGCTCACCGTAAAGGCGGTGCCGTGCGCTTCGCTGTGTAGCTCCGGCGGTACCATCGGCGTCAGCTCAAGGGTGGTCGCTCGCTCCGCCGTCAAGGCCAGGCACACCAACCCGCGGCCATGGGTAATCATGAAGGCGATGGCCGCCGGAGTGATATGGTCCGCCGCCATGACCAGATCGGCCTCGTGCTCGCGGCCGGCGTCATCGGTAACCAGAACCATCGCGCCGGCGCGCAGCCGGTCCAGCGCGTCCGCCACGCTGACGTGTGGCGTTACGGCTCCTCGTGTGCTCATTTCCCTGCTATCCCTTCGGGCGTTTCCAACGCAGGCACACCTATGCCAGGCAGGAGACGCTCCACGTATTTGGCAAGGATGTCGATTTCCAGGTTGACATCCTGCCCAACGCGCCATCGACCAAAAATGGTGTGCTCTAACGTGTAGCGGACCAGCGACACGCGAAAGGACCCGGAGGTGCAGTCCATCACCGTCAGGCTGGCGCCATCGACAGCGATGTAGCCCTTCTCCACGACGTAGCGCATGATGGAAGGCGCCGCTTCAACGGTAACGAGCAGCGCGTCACCTTCCGCGACAATGCAACGCACGGAGCCGGTGCCATCGACGTGGCCCTGAACGATGTGCCCGCCGAGGCGGGATGCCAACGTCATAGCGCGCTCCAGGTTTACGCAGTCACCTACTCGCAATCTGCCCAGATTGGTTCGACGCAGCGTCTCCGGCATAACGTCGGAGCGAAACCAGCCGTCGCCCCGTCCGGCTACCGTGAGGCAGGCGCCGTTGACGGCGATGCTGTCGCCCAGTGCCGTCTGCGCCAGTACCGTGCTGGCAGCAATCAGCAGTGCATCGGCCGCGGCTTCCCGCACCGTGCCCACTTCCTCCACTATGCCGCTAAACATTGCTCATATTCCCTCTCCCAACGGATACGCCTGGCAAGGTGTGGCTGGCAGCCCCGCCCAAAGGGCTGAGGCGTCCGCGCAGCAAAACGTCGTCGCCGAGTCGTTCAGTGCGCAAATCAGCGAGCATCAGCGCATCGGCCATTCGGTGTACGCCGCTGCCGCCTACCGGCCCGGGAGCCCTGGCGCCGCCCAACAGTTTTGGCGCGATGATCGCCACCACCTCATCGACCAGCGCTTGATTGATGAAAGACGAGTGGACCTCGGCGCCACCCTCCACCAGAACGTGCAGCAGTCCGCGCTTCCCCAGGTCCGCCAGCGCCGCCCGAACGTCAAGGCGGCCGACATGGTCAGCCGGCAACGTCACCACGTCTGCGCCGGTGGCCGCGACAGCCGCGCACCTCTCCAGTGGCGCCGCTTCGGTCACGTACAGGATGGTCCCAACGGCCAGTTGCGGGCTGAGCAGCCTGGCCGTCAAGGGGATGCGGCAACTGCTGTCTAACACGACACGCCAGGGTTTGCCGGGTCGCTCGGCTCGCCTGCTTTCGCCATCGGTGAGCCGAACCGTCAGCGCGGGATCATCGGCCAGGACTGTGCCCAGCCCGACGACGATGGCGTCCACTTCGTCCCGCAACTGGTGGACCCACTCGCGCGCTTGCGGCCCACTGATCCAACGCGAGTCGCCGGAGGTTGTGGCGATCTTGCCGTCCAGCGACATCGCCCACTTTGCCGTCACGTACGGCAGCCCACTGGTGATGTGCTTGAAAAAGGGCAGTAGGATGTCCTGTGCCTCCGCCGCCCCGTCGCCAAGCGCAACGCTGATCCCGGCTTCACGCAAGCGGGTCAGTCCGCCGCCGGCGACCCGAGGGTTCGGGTCGTCGATGGCGACAACTACCGATGTTACGTCTGCCTCGATCAGCGCGCTGGTGCACGGTGGCGTTCGCCCGAAGTGACAACAGGGCTCCAGCGTGACATATAGGGTAGCGCCGCGCGCCGCCGCGCCTGCCTGGCGCAGTGCCATCACCTCAGCATGGGCCTCGCCGGCCGGTTGCGTGTGCCCGCGTCCGACGACCAGGCCGGCGCGCACCAACACTGCACCCACCGGCGGGTTCGGCGCGGTGCGGCCCCGCGCCAGATCAGCATCTGCCAAGGCCAGCCGCATGTACTCGGATGTCACGCTTCCTCCACCGCGAACCACGGGGGAGGATGAGGACGCCGCAACCGGTGAGGCAGGGCCAACGCCTACCCCAACCGCCATCTGACGCAACAAAAAGGCCCGAAAGCAGGGGTGCATAGATGCACGCCCCGCCTTCGGGCCTCGCACGCCAAACGGTGCGCCTTCTCCCATCCGGACTGTACCGTCGGCTCCGGAGTCTCACCGGATCATGCGCCAGCCGAATCGCTGCCGCTCGCGGGCTCTACCGCCGATCGGGAATTGGCAGCCTCGCTGCCTCACCCTGCCCCGAAGGCCTATACGAATCTTCAGTTCAGTTTGCATTGTACCACCGACCGTTGGATCCCTGGTCGTGCGCCTTCGCTACGCCCAAGTCCTCTGTTCGACGAAGCCCTGTCGAGTCCGAATCAGTACCTCGTTCCAGTCGGCCCTTCGCGGTTCGACGTGGAACTCCTCAACGGCAAGTCGGATCACGTCCTCCAGCGCCACACGGCCGGTTGGAATATGCACCCGCATGATCGGTGAACCATGCGCAAGGACGCTATTGCGGATGTGAAGATGGGGGAATTTCACGGGAGAATCCTCAGAGGGATGCCAGTGGAACGACGACCGGAAGGCTTCAATAGCCCCCGCTTCAGTCCGGTTGGGCAAGGTCGAGGAGCAGAGCGACATCCATCACGCCAGGGTGATCCGGGTCATTCCGAAACGTCCCAGCACGCCAGGCGACGAGGAACTCCTCGCCACTCATGTCGAGATAGAACCGTGCAGCTTCGTCGAAGATCTGCCGCCCCTCCTCGGGAGAGAACTCACGTACCTTCACCACACGTTCTTCCGCCACAATGGCCATCGAAGGCCTCCTTCGTTTACCCTTTCCCGCACTTGATCACGTATCGTACCAGCATATCGCTGTGCTCTCTCGTGCCACTGGCATTTTCGTGCCGGGGTTGGGAGTCGTCACAACCTTATCGGCAAGACCTTGCCGCATGTACTCCGTTGCCACGTCTCCTCCACCGCGAGCCATGGGGAGGATGAGGACGCCGCAACCGGTGAGGCAGGGCCCACGCCTACCCCAACCGCCGGTAGCACCACAGTAAACCGTGG
>DHIZ01000389.1:28554-28775 GCA_002404055.1 Chloroflexi bacterium UBA4733 | reverse complement strand
GCGGCTGCCCGAACTCTCCTTGCTCGCGGGGAGCGTGTTGAGCTATGCCGCCGCCACTGGACCTGCGGTACCGGTCGGGTTCTGGGATCGTCGCCCCCAGCCGACCCCAGGTCGCCTCCGACGCTTGCTCGCACGCTCCCTATTTCCCCAAGAGTTCCCCTGGCCGACGCGAAAAAGCCGCCGTCACCGCCTATCTCCCCAAGGGCGCCTCCGGCCACCAC
>DHIZ01000389.1:0-28433 GCA_002404055.1 Chloroflexi bacterium UBA4733 | reverse complement strand
CAGCCCGCGAGGCCGCCTGAGTTAGCGGAAACTAGAGGTCCTTGGCCTCTGGCATAACGTTCGACGCCCCACCGGGGGCTTTGGCCACCATTGCCCCCCTGCCGGCGCAGGGCTTTACGTTCGATGCCGGCCTCCGGCTTACCGAGGCCAACCTCGCCTGAGACGATCACCACGGCAAAGTACCCTCCAAGACCGGACTGTTTCAGCTTGGCTCGCTGCAGGTCCGGGCTGCCATTCGTCACCAGACCCAGACGGTGGGTGCGCTGCAGGCGCTCGAGCACAGCAGGCGTCTCCGGGAAGGGGACGTTGCGCCTGGCTCGCTCGGCGGGGAAGGCAGCAGCCAGACGTTCGGCCAGGGCGTCGTCCACACCGCACTCCGCGAGCGCGCCCAGCCAGGACTGCCGCCGGTAGGTCGGCGCCCAGTCGCGCAGTGTCTGGAGGCGCGGATCGGTGTCGGCGAAGCTCGCCCGCAGCCCCTCAGTTGAGCTGATGCCGATGGCCCGGCAGTAGGCGATAGTCGGCGCTGCCGTCCAGAGCGCCCGGGCATGGCGGCGGAGCGCCTGGCAGAGCGCTTCTGGATCGAGGTGGTACTGCTCCCACGCCCGGGCGCAGGTAGCCAGCAGCGCGGCTGCCGTCGCTGCGTCATCCGGCAGCAGTGTGTCATCCAGGTCGAAGAGGACGGCAGCCGGTTGCATCGCCGGAGGATACCACCAGCAGCGACCTGATCGCCCTTGACACTGCGTTCCACCGCAGACACGCCATGGCGGCCTTGCGGTACGCTGGTGGCGGAGCGCTGCCCGCTGCGGTCCGATGTGCCACCGCCAGGCACGGCGCGGTGTGGCTGCCCAGACCACAAGAACGATCACGACGATTCCGGCTACCGCCGGTTTTGTTCATTTTGGAGAAAACGTATGGAAAACGACGACTACCGCATCCGGCGCTGTCTGCCGGAGGATGTGCCGGCCCTGGTTGCCTTGCAGCAGCAATGGGCGGCGGAAGACAACGTCATCGGGATGGTCGCGGCCACGGCGGAGGACGTGCGCCAGTGGCTCGACCAGTGCTGCTGGGTGGCGGAAGCGCAAGGATGCATCATCGGCTTCGCCTGCGGCACTGTCCAGACGAGCGATGGGTTGGCCGTCATTCCGGCCAGCGAACGGTATGTGCGCCTGGATGAACTGTACGTTGTGCCTGAGCGGCGAGAGCGGGGCATTGGCAGGCAACTCGTCGATCGTGTGCTCGCCGATGCCGCCGAGCAGGGGATTACTCGTGGGCGCGTCCTGACGGCAGCGCGGGACTGGCGGCGCATCATCGACTTCTACCAGGACCACGGCTTCCAGATGTGGTACGTGGAACTGTCTCGGTAACTGCCGCATCTGGCGAGGCCGATCGGAATGATCTCTCCGCCGCACGGCGGGCCATAACCTGCAACTCGTTGCCCTGCTCGTAAACGACCGCTTCGCTCGGCAGACGCTGGAAACGTGCACGACGATAACCAATCGCCGTCGCCGCCCAAGCCGCCCATTCGAACGGTTCAAGCGCGTGCAACGCCTGACGCAGCGCCGCCGTCTCCAGATGCCGGAGATGGAGCAGATCGGCGTCATCCAGAGGGTAGACGAACAGGTCCGCTTCGTCGGCGGTCCAATCGGGATGGCGTCGGCGCTGGAAGACGTGGAACAGCTCATGCATCACGAGGGCCGCCAGGTCCGTCCGGCTGTGCCGACCGGCACCATCCAGCAGCACGGTGGCCGTGGCGTGACCGTTCAGGGTGACTGAACTGTTGGCGCGCACGGCGGGATGCAGGCCACGGTAGACCAGGGAAGGGCGGTGCGTTCCCTCGGGCGCGAACTCCGGCGGCGGGTCGGGATGGCGGAAGAGCCAGGTCTGCCGGCCGTCGTAGATGGCAACCGGCAGCGTGCGCGGATCATAGTTGGGCCACAGCGGACGAGCGGCCAGCCGGTCCACTTCAGTGAGGATGGCGAGGGGGAGCGGTATTCCGTCCGTACCTGCGCCCTCGTCAGGCGACGGTGGAAGGATGTCGGCAGCCATGCACGTGATCCTCTCCCGCCGTCGAGACCGAGTCGGATGCTACAGCCGGCGAGCACGGAGCGTCAACCCCCGAGCGGGTGCGGTAACTCGCCGCCGACGTGGCGTGGCTGGCGCTGTGCTACCCTCTGCCTGCCGCATGCACCATTGGCTTGGTGATGGAAGGAGGATGCGACGAGATGGATTCCACCGCCCAACTGCGCGCTGCGGCAATCCCGCTGGCCGGCGCCGATCCGGCGCTGCCCGAGGACGATCTCGCCCCCTTGCTGGAGCGCCTGGTCGGCGCCCGACTGATCGGGCTGGGCGAGGCGACGCACGGCGACCACGAATCCTTTGCCTTCAAATGCCGGCTGATCCAGGCACTGGTCCGCCGGCACGCCTGCGATGCCGTCATCTTCGAGCGTGGCGTGGCCGAGATGGATGCCTACGACCGCTACGTCGCCGGGCAGACGCCCAGCTTGAATCTTGGCCAGGACATGTATCCCTGGCGGGTCGAGGAGGTGCGGGACCTCTTCGCCTGGCTGCGGGAATGGAACGACCGGGGCGGCGCAGTCCGCCTGGCCGGCATGGACATGTTCACGCCAGCGGGGCTGCCCCTGGCGCTCTCGCTCCTGGCCGACGCGGGGATGCCGGCGCCAAGCGTCTGGCAAGACCTCGCCGCTGAGGCGAACACACGACGGAACACCAGCACGTTTTCCGACCCTTGGTATGCGACCGCACTGGCCAGATGGCAGGCGGTCGCGCCGCCCCAGACCGATCTGGCGTCGCCGCGCGGGCGCTGGATCGTCCTCCTCACCGCCACTTTTCGCCAATGGCTCGAGTACGCCGTGCTCGCCAGTGATCCCGACGGCAAACCCTGGGAACTGCGAGATCGCTTCATGGCCGAGAATGCCCTAGCTCAACTGGAGCGATTCGGCCCCGCCACCAAGGCGGTGATCTGGGCGCACAACTCCCACGTCTATCACGAGCCGCCGGTCGCCGGGAGTTACCTGCGCGCCAACCTTGGGGCCGCGTACCGCTCGGTGTGCTGCGTCTTCGGACGGGGGAGCTTCAACGCTGGCAGCGGCACGGTAAACCCCGAGACGAAACGCCCGGAAGGGAGCGTCGATTGGACATTGTGCCCGCATGCGGCCGATCCTCCGCCGGACGGCTCGCTGGAGCATGTGCTCGATCAGCTCGACCTTCCTTGCTACGCCGTCGAGCCAGCCATGGTCGAAACGCTGCGGAGTAAGCTGCCTGTCCGGAATGTCGGTATTCCGATCTTCGCGGGCCTGGGGCAGTTCTCGCATGCCTGTGTGCCCGCCGACGTGTTCGACCTGCTGGTCTACTTCCAGGAGGTCCAGCCCTCTCGCCTGCTCGGGGCAGCGGTGCAGCGAAGGGAAACGGAAGGGCAGGTTGAACCAGGAACTGCGTGACCTGTTCGAGCAAGATCAGGCCGACCGCCAGGGCGGGATGCACGCTGGCGTGGGTGAGCGGGATCGTCAGCGGCGCGAGCGCCTTGCGGACCTCATCGCCGGCGATGCCCTTCAGGACGCGGACGACCATTGGCACGCGGCGATGCTCCTCCAGCACAGCGACAGTCTGGATGACTACTGGCACGCCCACGACCTTGCCAAGCACGGGGCGGCACTGGGTCATGTCGTCTGCCGCTGGTTAGCCGCCGCGGCGTATGATCGCTGGTTGGTGACGCAAGGCAAGCCGCAGAAGTTCGGCACGCAGTCCCGCATGGTTGACGGCCGCCTGGAACTGTGTGTGGTCGACCCGGCGACTAGCGATACTGAGCGGGCCGAGTGGCTCGTGAAGCCGCTTGCCGAACTGCGCCCAGATGCACCCAGCAATCTGCGGCAGGGCGCACCGCATCCATAAGAGATCCCTTCAGCAGTAAGCGTTGCGAATTGGCCGTGCGGATCGACCCAACGGGAAGACCGAAGCCAGGGGCCGCTTCGTCGCCTCAGAAAGGCGGGTACTTTGTGTGTATTCTGGTGCATGCCGACGATCGGGAGTGACGCCGATGGATGCGACCCGCTTGGTGATCCTGGGGACCGAGCATTCGCCGCAACTTGTCGCGGAGTCCTACCAACCCGCCGTCTTCCGGGCATTCTTCGCCCGTGTCCAACCGCAGGTCGTCTGCATCGAGCAGCCGCCGGATGCGTTTGTCCGTGGCGATTTCCGCTATGGCGAGCACGCCTACGAGCGACAGCATATCGCCTTGCCATGGGCCCGCCAGCGCGGCCTGCCGGTCTATCCGGTGGACTGGGTACTCCCGGAAGGGGACGACCAGCGCCTGGTCTGGGGCGTCCCGGATATCGAAGCGCCGCCCTTTCTGCGTAGCTGGGGCTATGTCCGGTCGTTCAAGCGCTTTCCAAAGGAGATGCTGGACCTGGACCTGTTCTTCGCCGAGTCCGAGGCGGCCAGCCGGCGAGTGGCGGCCTGGTACGACCAGCCGCGCCAGCCCGGCGATCGCGACTTCGCCCGGCGACTGGGCCTCTACCGTACCTTCCTGCAGGCGATGCGGATCAAGGCCGTTGCTCGACAGCACCCCGGAGAGACGATCCTCGTCGTCATCGGCTACTTCCATAAGGGCGACATCGAGGGCGTGCTGGCCGGGACGCCGGGGATCGAGCTTGTGCAGCCGTCGGTCTTCGGGCAACCGACAGCAGAGGAAATCGAGGCCGAAGTGCTCCCCACGGATCTCTTGGCGATCTTGTCGTTCAATCTCCTCGGCGTCCAGGCGAAGGACGGCCCGGTCAACTGGGAATGGATGGAGCGCAGCCTGCGCCGCCTGGAGGCTGACGCGGTCACGGCCGAGACGCTGCTGTTGCACACCCGCCTGGCGGTACTGCGGTCGGAGGTCAACGCCACCGAGGCGATTCGCCTTTATGAGCAAGTGCGAGCGATGCCGGCAGCGGCGATCCCGTTCACCTACGATGGCGTCGCCGATCGTAGTCGGGTTGATTCCTACTACGACCCATTCGGTAACCTCTCCGTCGCCAATCGTGCGTTGTTGGAGATCGCTCGGGAGTGTCGTACGCTCGGCCAAACCGACGCTACGCAGCAGATACTGGCCGAACTGTCCGCGGCCGGCGGCCTGCGGGAACTCCAACGCCACCAATTGGCAGCGTATTGGGACGAGTTCGTCGTCCAGATGCGGTAGTGTTCCCTGCGAAGCTGAAGGACGAGTGAGGAGACGATGCACCAGGTTGCCCTCGGCGTTCACCGCGTGCAGGCGGATCGTGCCGCCAATCTCGCTGCCATCGCCGATCTGGCGCACGAGGCCTCAGGCCGTGGCGCCTCGTTGGTGGTCTTTGCCGAGACGGCGCTCACCGGCTTCGTCGCCACCGGCGAACCGGCGCACGATCTGCCGCTCGGCGAGCCGGTGCCGGGTCCTGCCACGGCGGCGCTGGCGAAGGTGGCGCGCACCCGCCGGCTGTGGATCGGGCTGGGGCTGTACGAACGGGAGGGCAGCCGGCTCTACGATGCCGCCGTGCTCCTCTCGCCATCAGGCGGGTTGGCGCTCCACTACCGCCGGATCGATCCGCACTGGCACTGGCCGCGCAACGATCCGGCCGTCTACCGGCAAGGCGACGCTATTCCCGTCGCCGAAACACCCTTCGGACGCTGCGCTTTCCTGCTCTGTGGTGACCTGTTCAACGACACCGTCCTGGCAAAGCTGGCGGCGACGCCGACCGAGTTGCTCCTTGTCCCCTTCGCCCGTGGCTTCGACAGCGAGGTGGCTGATGCTGCCGATTGGGAACGGTGCGAGCAGCTTCGCTACGCGGCGCGCATGCGGTTGGCCGGCATACCGGCGCTGCTCGTCAACTCCTTCGGCCCGCAAGCCTCCGGGCGAGAGTGCTTCGGCGGCGCGATGGTGGTGGATTCCCAGGGCGCGCTTCTGGACCGACTTCCGCTCGGTCAGTCGGGGCTGCTGATGGTGGCGCTGGAGGGTCCGGAGCACGACCTGAGCTTGCGTCGCCACGGGGACGAGGCGAAGCGATTAGCCCGAGGCCATAGGGATACTGGGAACTGACACCATTCGTTCTTCCAGGCGAGCTTGACATCCTTGATCCAGCGCACGAGCGTGCGGCGATCATCATCGGCGCGGACTCGCCTGCATCACCCCTCGCTTCGTCAGGCCGGATCCTCGCGCCAGGCGACCAGGGAAGCCCCGACAATGACGGTCTCTTGCGGCTGGTCGACCATGCAGCCGCCCAGCCGCTCCAGGTAGTCGTCGGCGGCCTGACCCAGGACAGAGCGCGCCGCGGCGGCGTAGGTCAATCCCTCACCCCACGTCGGCCCATCGAAGCCCATCGACCGGGTAAAGAACGTTGCCGCCGGCTGCCGTCTTCGCTCGGGTCGAAGCGCACCCAGTACTCGCGGTCCACCGGACGCACGATCATTGGCGCCATCCGTGCCTCCGTTCCTTGCGGGCTCAATTTCGGTGGGCAAGAACCGCCCCGGCGCGGATGTTCGCAGAGTGTGTACCGCACCGGTGATGAACACTGCGCATGCAGGTGGGCCGTGATCTGTACAATGATGGCTATCGGTCATCCCCCTACCCCAGGAAATCCAGCACCAGGCGGTTGAACTGCTCAGGCCGCTCCATGTTCGGCACGTGGGCAACGCCGGGAAGCACAACCTTCCGTGCCCCGGCGATGCCGTGGTGGAGCAGATCGGCGCTGGCCAGAATATCGGGCATGTCACCGTCATACAACGGGGCGCCGCACACTGGCACAAACCCGGCACCCGAAGATGACACCGCCATGCTCCTCCCTCTCCAACGTGCGCTGTTGACCGCGTGCGCGACTGCGCTTGTCGGCGATCCTCCTGCGGCGTACCGGTCGGTAGTCTACCGTGCGGTCACCTTCCTGGGAGCATCAACGGTGGACCGTCAGGGGAGGCCAGTACGCTGTCAGCGCTCGTTGGGTCAAGCCTCCGGGACTGCCGGTTGGCTGGGGTGAGCGGAGCGGACCAAACACCGCCTAGATTCGCGTGCCCTGTCCAGACGCTGGCCTTTTGCTTGTGACCAGGTGCATAATGGGCCGCAGCGGTGCTCATAAAGTTGCAGGGGGACCAGTAGCATGAACATCCCGGTGCGCGGCTACCTGGCGCTGCTGGGCCGCTATCTGCGGCCGCAGTGGCGGCGCGTGGCCGTGCTGGCGATCCTGCTGTTCGCCTCCATCGGCTTGCAGCTCGCCGGCCCGCAGATCCTCCGCGTCTTCATCGACACGGCCACCGGCGGGCACTCGCTCGGCGTAGCCAACGCCTCTCAGGCGCTGACGGTGGCCGCCTTGCTCTATCTGGCGACCGCCCTGGCCGGCCAGGCGGTGGCCCTCCTCGAAACCTATACCGCCGAGAATGTTGCGTGGGTCGCTACCAACCGCCTCCGGGCGGACCTGATGCTGTACTGCCTGCGGCTGGATATGGGCTTCCACCAGGTACACACGCCGGGAGAGATGATCGAGCGCATCGACGGCGACGTCAGCCTCCTGGCAAACTTCCTCTCCCGCTTCGTAGTCCAGGTGCTCGGCAACGCGCTGCTCCTGGTCGGGATACTGGTGTTGCTCTTCCGCGTCCACTGGCTGGTCGGCACGACGTTCACGTGCTTCGCCGTCCTCACGCTGGCAGTGCTGAGCCGGGTGCAGGGCCTGGCCGCGTCGCGCTGGATCGCCACGCGACAGGCCAGTGCCGATCTGTTCGGCTTCCTGGAGGAACGACTCTCCGGCGCCGAGGACATCCGTTCGGCAAACGCCGTTTCCTATATGGTCCGGCGGCTGCTCGTGCACATGCGCGACCTGTTACGCAAGGAGCGCACCGCCAGGCTGCTCGCCTCGCTGCTGGGCAACACGCTGAACGTGACCTTCGTGCTGGTGACGGCGGCGGCTTTCATCCTGGGCGCCGCCCTCTTCCACGCCGGAACCATCACGCTGGGTACCGTCTATCTGATCGTCAACTACACCTCGATGCTCCGGTCGCCCATCGACCAGCTCAACCGCCACTACTCCGACCTGCAACAGGCGACCGCCGGCATCGCCCGCATCCGCCAGTTGCTGGAGACGCGCAGTGCGCTCGGGGAGCCGGGCGACGAGGTGGGGGGATGGGGAGATAGAGGGAGCGGGCATCTGGACGTTGGTGGGGCGGGAGCAGAACCGCGACTGTGGTCGCGGCTAAGGACACGGACTGCGGTCCGAGGAAGGTCCGGCGACCGCAGTCGCCCAGTCATTAGCCGCGACCACAGTCGCGGTTCTGCTGGTATCGTTGCTATCGCCGCAGGTTCCAGATCCTCTCGCATCGCCCTTCCGCCGGGGCCGCTCGCTGTCGAGCTGGAGCACGTCACCTTCAGCTATGCCACGGGCGAGCCGGTGCTGCACGACGTCTGTCTGTCTCTGCCGGCCGGCAAGGTGCTGGGCGTGTTGGGGCGGACGGGAAGCGGCAAGACGACCATCGCCCGCCTGCTCTTCCGCCTCTACGATCCGACCGCAGGCGCTGTGCGCCTGGCCGGCATTGATGTGCGCGACGTGCCGCGCGCTGAGCTGACGCGACGCGTCGGGATGATCACGCAGGAGGTGCAACTTTTCCACGCCAGCGTGCGCGACAACCTGGCCCTCTTCGACCGGACGGTCGCCGATGGGACGATCCTGGCGGCCCTGCACGACCTGGGACTGGAGACGTGGTATCGGTCGCTCGCCAAGGGCCTGGACACGCCGCTCGCTGGTGGCAGCGGGCTGTCGGCCGGCGAAGCGCAGTTGCTCGCGTTCGTGCGTGTGTTCTTGAAGGATCCCGGCCTGGTGATCCTGGACGAGGCGACGGCGCGGCTGGACCCGGCGACGGAGGCGCTCCTGGAGCGAGCGGTGGGCAAGCTGCTCCAGGGGCGGACCGGTATCATCGTGGCGCACCGGCTGGGTACGCTGCAACGGGCGGACGGCATCCTGGTATTGGAGCAAGGCCGGGTGGTCGAGCAGGGCGACCGCGCGCTCCTGGCGGGTGATGCCGCCTCACGCTACGCCGGCCTGCTGCGAACCGGGTTGCCGGAGGTGGTCGGATGACGCCTGCACCGGCTCCCGCGCCCTGGTGGTACATGTGGCGGCTGGCGCGCTATCGCCCCGTGCTCTACCTGGCCAGCGAGCTGGGCGTGAGCCTGGTGTGGTACCTGTTCCCGCTGGTGACGGGCCTCATCACCCAGCAGTTCTTCAACTGGCTCACCGGCCAGGCGCCGGCCGGTTTCGGTCTGTGGTCCGTGCTGGCGCTGCTCGCCGGCGCCTGGCTGGGGCGGATCGCGGCGGTGGTGGCCATCACCGTGGGCGAGACCACCCTGATGCAACAGCAGTTGTCGCTGCTGCGCAAGAACCTGTTCGAGCGCTGCCTGCGCCGCCCCGGCGCGCGCGCCGTGCCGGTCTCGCCCGGCGAGGCGGTCAGCCGCTTGCGCGACGACGTCTTTACCCTCGTCGGCTTTGTCTCCCGAGCGATGGCGCCAGTCGGGCAGCTCGCAGCGGCGGTGGTCGCCATCGTGGTGCTGGCCCGCGTCAGCGTGTTCCTCACGGTGGTGATCTGCCTGCCAATCCTGGTGGTCCTGACGATCGCCCAGTTGGCGACCAGGCGTATCCAACGCTACCGCCAGGCCAACCGAGAGACCATCGGTGAGGTGACCGGCTTCATCGGCGAGCTGTTCGGCGCCGTGCAGGCGGTCAAGGTGGCGGGCGCAGAGGAAAACGTGACGGCCCAGTTCGCGGCGTTGAACGAGGCCCGCCGCCGCGCCACCATCACCGACCTGCTCTTCGGCCAGCTCCTGGATTCCCTCTCCTCCACCACCGGCAACCTGGGGGTCGGGGCGCTGCTCCTCCTGGCTGCCCAGTCCATGCGGGCAGGGACGTTCACGGTCGGTGACTTGTCCCTCTTCGTCTCCTACATCGGCTGGCTGACCCAGATCACCACCTCATCGGGCGGTTTCCTCCGGCAGTACAAGCAGCTCGGCGTGTCGGTGGGCCGGCTCCTCGTCCTGCTGCAAGGAGAGGAGCCGGCGCAGGTACCGCCGGCGGCGCTGGTGGCGTACGGGACCCTCGACCCGCGCGCGCTGCCGGCCGACCCCTACCGCCCCAGGACGGCGGGCGACCGGCTGCTGACGCTGGAGGCGAAGGGCCTCTCCTATCGCTACCCGGAGAGCGGACGCGGCGTGTACGACGTCAGCCTGCATCTGCGCCGGGGCAGCTTCACCGTCGTGACCGGCCGGGTCGGTGCTGGGAAGACGACGCTGGTGCGGGTGCTGCTGGGGCTGCTGCCGAAGGACGGCGAGATCCGCTGGAACGGGAAGATTGTGGTGAATCCAGCGGCCTTCTTCGTGTCGCCGCGCAGCGCCTACACGCCGCAGGTACCGCGCCTGTTTAGCGAGACGGTGGGCGAGAACATCCTGCTCGGTCTGCCGGAGGGGGCGGTTGATCTGCCGGGGGCGCTGCGGTCGGCGGTGTTGGAGGACGATGTCGCCGGGCTGGAGCAGGGCCTGGCAACGCTGGTGGGGCCGCGCGGCGTGCGGCTCTCCGGTGGGCAGGTCCAACGCGTCGCCGCCGCCCGCATGTTCGTGCGTGACGCCGAGCTGTTGGTGCTCGATGATCTATCCAGCGCACTGGACGTCGAGACCGAACAGTTGCTCTTCGAGCGGCTGCGTCAGGCCGACGAAACGGGCAGCGCCGCAGACCGGAGGCGTACCATCCTTGCGGTGTCGCACCGCAAAGCCGTGCTGCGTCTGGCCGAGCACATTGTCGTGCTCAAGGATGGCACGGTGGAAGCGGAGGGAACGCTGGAGGAACTCCTGGCGACCTGCGCGGAGATGCTGCGGCTGTGGGCGGGCGACGTGGGGAATGGAACTGATCCTCCCTCTCCTCCTGAGGGCGGAATGGTACGATCGCCGTAGGCAAAGGCGCGCCGGCCTGGCAACCTCGCTCAGGCATCGAAAGGAGCCGTAACGTGGCAATGCTGTTTGCAACCGAGCGCCTCGCCGTTCGTGCGGCGACCCTCGACGACATGGACGCGCTGCTGGCGATCTTCGGCGATCCCGAGAACGTCCGCCACTACAATCAGGGGCTGCCGTGGACACGCACCCAGGTGCAGGAGCTCATCAACCACTTCGCGCCGGCCGGCGTGCCGTCGGCCGTGGTGACTCCAGGCGTGGTCTTGCTGAAGCCCGGCAACGACGTGGTGGGGTTTGGCGGCGTCTACTACGACGCGCAGGTGATGGACGAGGCAGAACTGGCGTTCATCTTTCGCCAGGAACAGTGGGGCAAAGGGCTCGCCACCGAGTTCGTGCGGGCGGCCATCGCGGCGGCCGCCTGCGCCGGCGGTCGCTCACCGCGGACCGGGGAAAATGTAGGTCACGATGCAGTTCATCGAAGTGAGCGACCTGGGCGTGCGCGCTGCTGTGTACCGTCTCCAACGCCGCGACACCGCCCTGTCGTTCCTGCTGCTCCCCATGCTGCACGTTGGCGAGCAGGCGTACTATGACAACGTACAGCAACGGCTCACCACCTGCGACGCGATCTTCATTGAGGGCATGCGCTCCCGCCACGCCAACCGGCTCGCCGCAGCACTCATGCTCCTGGAGCGCCACCGACGCCTCCAGCAGTGCGGTCTGGTCTTCCAAGGTGATGGCCTTGACCTGCGAGCGCTCCAAGATCGAGCCATCTACCCCGACCTGCCGGCGGACGCCTTCGACGTGGGCTGGCTCAACATCCCCTGGACGGACTGGCTGCTGTTCTTCTGTCTGGTACCCGTGGTCGCCGTCGCCCTGTGGTTCGTTGATCCCAAGGCAACGATCGCCCGCTCCATGCAACTGGACGACTTGCCATCGCGCCGCGAAGTATTCATGGCGGGCGATCCATTGGATGCGCTGATCATTGATACCCGGGACGCGTCACTTGTCCAGCACCTGACACACTACGAGGCGGAGCACCGAGCAGACAATCTGTTGGTCGCCATTCTCTACGGAGCGCGCCACATGCGTGCCGTCACGCACTTCCTGATGGAACGGTTGCACTACCAGGTGGCCGACTCCGAGTGGCTCACCGTGTTCACCTGACCACGAGGTTGCAAGGTACCGGACCTCGGGCGCACGATGTGCATGAACGGCCTCCTCGGCGGGCAGGGCGGCACAGGCTGACCTCCTCAGCGTGGAGGACGCCCGAAAGGGAGATTGGACGCCACTCCCCGTCATTGCATGGTGCGCTGGCAGCACGCCCTCCGTCTATTGCTGAACGAGCCCGAAGGTTGAGTGCAACACGATCCTGCGCAGCGCCAGGCTGCTCTGGTACGGTTGGTCTGGTCAGGACGATACAGCGATGATGCGCTGGTAGACGGCGTTGGCCAGTGTCATCGCCAGATCGAACGACCCTGGCCCCTTGCCAAAGGCGACGGTCATCCCCACCGCCACATTGCCGGCCTGGAAGATGACCGAGTAGGCGGGCACGACCCGGCCATCAGTGAGCGTGAGCGGTCCGACCAACCCCGTGGTGGCATCGCCGATGGGGAGTACGGTGGCGGGCTGGACGCTGCTGTGGCTGGAGAGGATGCGCACCAGTTCGCCGTAATCCCAGGCAGCACCGGCGGCCGAGGCGAAGACGTCGGTGACTCCGACTATAACGATTGGCCCGGTGGCGCTGGTCAGACCAGCCTGGAGCGCAAACTCCGGCGAGTTGCCGTTGATCAAGCCGTGCGCTTCCTGCTGGAGGAACTCTTGCGCGCCAGGGGAGAGTGGCTCGCTCGCTCCGGGGGCCGGTCCCGCCATCCCCTGGCTGCCGGATGTCCGGAAGCCAGGCGGCAGGTCTTCCAGCCGCAGCGACACGTCCCAGGAATCGTGTCGGTAGGGCCCACCCGGCAGGTAGGCGATGCGGGGCAGGAAGGCCCCCAGCGCCGCTGCCGGCACCAGCCCGTCCTCCTTGGCGATGTCGCCGCCGTTGGCGATGGTCACCTGGCCGGCAGCCGCCCAGGGCATCGCCTGTTTCCACTGTTGGAAGACAGCGCGCTGGGTGCGTACCACGATCACGTTGCCTTCGTCCACCGGGGTCGTCAGCGGCAAGCCGTAGTGATCGAGGGCGTCCGGGTCAGCCTGGTAGGCGGCGTCGATGGCCGGATTGCCGGCCAGCAACGCCTCGTGCGCAGCGACGACCTGCGCCCAGGTCTTGCCGGTATCGCTGGAGGTATCCAGCGGCGGCGGAATCTGGCGTGCCGCTTGCAGCAGGGCGTCTTTGCCGGCGTTATGGAGCAGATCGAAGATATTGACGAAGGCGACCTGGCCGGTATCGGGATGCCACTGCAGGACGGCCTTCTGGAAGGCCTGGCTGACGAAGCCGCCCTGGAAGTAGCGATCGGACACCGGGTAGCCCAGCACCGGCACGCCGCCCAGCTGCTGGAAGGCCGACCAGAATTGGCTATCGGCCATGTCCAGCACCGCGTAGCCGAGCAGGTGCGACTGCGGCACGCCGTTGGTCTCGCTGTACCAGTGGCCCGGAACGCCGAGCGTGGCGAAATCGGCGGGGGCTGCGGCCGCTGACCCCGGTAGCGCCAGCAAGAGGAGACAGAGTGCGCTGCCGACCGAGAGCAGACGCATGAGGAGACCCCTTTCTGCTACGGATGGTCAGGATACCAGCCGCCCATTCGCGCTACCGTGCAACGATCACGAGGTGCTCCCCACTGCGGTGATCTGGGCGAGGCTGGTCTGGGCCAGTTGCACCGCCAGGTCGAAGGAGCCCGCCGTGCCGGTATAGGTGACGGTGACGTCGCCCGTGACGTTGGCCTGATGGTAGATCACGCCGTAGGTAGTGAGCTTCCCTCCTGTGCTGAGGGTGCCGGGGAACACGGCCCCCACCGCGCCGTCGCCGATCGCCCCCACCGACACGGGCGGGACACAACATTGGACGCGCTGCATGCGCAACGCGTAGTCCTGGGCGGCGTCGGCCGGCGTGTCATAGACGGAGGTGGCGTTCTCGATCAGGATCGCCTCCTGGACGGTCGTGGCGCTCTGGTTTTGAACGAAGCTGACGAAGTGGGCGTTGACCAGCCCCGGGTGGACGAAGGAGGCGAAGGGCCCTTCGATGTGCTGAATATAGTCGGGATTGGCCGTCGGCGCAGCGGCAGTGCCGGCGGCAGCGCTGCCCGGCACCAGCGGCGTGTTGCGGGTATAGCCGGCGGGCAGTTGGTCCAACTGCAGCCCGATGAGCCAGGCGTCGAGGCGCACCGGCGTGCCCGCCACCATATTCCACAGCAACGAAGCGCCGGCCGGGATGGCGGCGTAATCCGGCACCAGGCCGGCCTCCTTGGCAATGTCGCCGCCATTCGCCACCGTCACCTGGCCTGCGGCCGCCCAGGGCACGGCCTGTTTCCACTGCTGCAAGACGGCGCGCTGGCAGCGGACGACCAGCACGTTGCCTTCGTCCACCGGCCCGGTCAATGGCAAGCCGAAATGGCTGAGCGGGTCCGCATCGGCGAAATAGGCAGCTTTGATGGCGGCGTTTTGGTCCAGCAGCGCCTGGTGTGCCGCCACGATATGGGGCCAGCTCTTCCCCGTATCGCTCGACGTATCAAGGGGCGGTGGCGTCTGCCGCACCTGTTGCAAGAAGCTGTCCTTGCCGGCCGAGTGCAGCAGGTCGAAGATATTGACGAAGGCCACGTGGCCGGTCTCGGGACGCCACTGCAGGATCGCCTTCTGGAACGCCTGCACCACGAAGCCGTCCATCAAGTAGGGGCTGGAGACCGGGTAGCCGAGCACGGGGACGCCGCCCAGGCGCTGGAACTCCGACCAGAACTTGATACTGGCGCCATCGAACACCGGATAGCCGATCTGGGTCGGGAAGGCGAAGCCGTTGGTCTCGGTGTACCACTGACCACCGGGAATCGGGAAGTCCGCGTTGCTGGCCGCCAGCGCTGGTGTCGGCCAGAGCAGCACGCTGCAGAACAGGGCAAGACTGAAGAATCTGCGCATGCCCGCCTCCTTACTGCCGCGTCTGGGGCGATCATCACCCTATGTCGGCTGCGGCGCTCCGGAGCTAGGTCGCATAACAGGGGCCAATGCCGGCCGGCAGAGGATGGAGCTAGGAGACATGCAAGAATAGGACAGCGGGCAACACGACGGAGAAGGAGCGAACCGCCGCGTAGTTGGAGGGGTGTCCCCACTGCGGGCCACGGAAGACGAACGGCTGTTCGTATGGCGCCGTCAGCCGGAAGCGAGCGCCGGCTCTCGGGGTCGCTTTGGCGCGACGCCAGTTTTCCAGCAGGGCGTCTCGATCCATCATTCGATCCTCCCAGATTCGATCCTCCCAGCGGTGTGGCGGGTACGCTGACACCATCCGGTACCATGCTACCAGTGCGCTGCACGTCGCCTCTGGACGATGAAGCACAGCGGCGCCGCCACTTCCGATGGGCAAACGACGATGACACCGAATGGTCTGTTGCGTTCCCTGGCTGGCCTGACCCACGATGCCCGGATGCGCCGGATGGTCGAGGTCGGACGCCTGGCTGCTGTGGATGGCAGTGTGGCGGCGACTTTGGCGGCGCTGGAGCAGCAGGGCTTCTACGAGCGCTCGCTCGCGCTCCAATCGTGCTACGGCAGTCGGGATGGCGCCCACGTGGTCCGGGCGATGAGCGACCCATCGAGCAGCATTCGCGCGCTTGCCAGCCAGCTCCTGCCGATGGCCTGTGATGACACCCAGGTGGAAGAGGCGCTGGAGGTCGTCACCCGAGCCTACCGGCGCAGATTGCTGCGGAAGTTGCGGCAACGAGGTCGCCAGATGCCGATCGACGCCTATATTCGCGCGCAGATTGCAGCAGATGACCCGCAGGCCGACCGGTTGCTGCCCTTTGCTTCACCGGACCTGGTGCGCGAACACCTGAAGGAGACGCTGGACCGAACGGACAGCCAGGGCTGGACCGCTCTGGCACGCTGGCATCCGGCGCTCGTGGTCGGCGCCTTGCAACAACGGCTCGCCGCTGCCCCGGAAATTGACTCTCGTTTGCTCTGGCGGGCCAACGCCGCCCTGATCGGGCTGGCGGTCGCGGCGCCCGACCAGGCGCTGACACTGGCGCACATGCTGCTGCCCCGTACCGCGCTGAGCCGCCTGCAACTGCAGCCGTTGGCGCGACGACGGCCGCTGGGAACCGTCCGGCTGCTGCTGTCCGTCGCTGCCGAGGGGGAGACCGCCGCCCTCGATTCCATCGGCGGGAGCCACCACGTCGCCGCGCGCGCTGCACTGCATCTGCGCGACGACGAAATCGTGGCGCTGCTCGACCGTCACGTTCTCTACACGTTCAGCCAGCGCGGTCATTGGTTCGGACGGCTCCCTCCTCAGCGCCGCCTGGCGGTGTACCGCCTGGCCGGGCGCGGCCTGCGCAACCAAAACGGCGTGCTGCCCGACCACGTCGTGGCGCTCTTGCCGCGCAGCGAGCGCGAACAGGAGGGGCGTCGTCACCTGGCGCTGGCCACGCTGGCGACGGAGCCGCAGCAGCGCCTGCCCTATGCAGCGTTCCTGCCCTGGGAGGAGGCGCGGGCGGCACTGGAGCCGTTCCTGCACAACCCGGATGCCAAGCTGCGGGCGCTGGCGCTGCATACCCTCATCGACGCCACCCGCTACCAGCGGGAGCGCTTGCCAGAGTTGCTGGATCTGCTGGTTGCCCGCCGCCACGAGCAGGATCCGGTGCGCGGGCAGATGCTCGCCGCACTCGCCGACCTACCGCCAGGCTGTTGGCGACTGGAACAGTTGGCCACCCTCAACCAGATGCTGCACGATGCGCTCGACGCTGCCGACCTCTCCCCGGCGTCAGCTCAGGCCATGCTCGGACTGCTCGTCAATCTCCTCCCCGGCCAGCCGGACTGGGCGATCCCCTGGCTGGCGACGCTCACGCAAGAGCGGGGCGAGTTGCGTTTCTACCGGCTGTGGCAGTGGCTCAACGCTGCCGACGTGCAGCGCCTGGCCTCGGCGCTCTTCCCCGTGCTGCAATCCTGGCGGCGCATGGAGCGCGACCAGCAACTGCTCACGCTGGCGGCAGGACTCGGCAAGCGCCTGCGGGTCTTCGACGGCCTGGTGGACCTCCTTGCCGATCTGGCCCAGACCACACGCTCGGCGACTGACGCCAATGAGGCGCTGCAGTTGCTTGCGGCCTACCGCCCGCAGTACCTGGCCACCCTTGTGCCTGCGCTGCTGCGTCAGGATCGCAGCGCCGTCACCCTGCCGGTCGCTACCGCCTACCTGCATCGGCGCCGTCAAGACTTGCTCACGCCCTTTCTGCTGGGACGCGGGGTGCGCGGGCGTTTCAGCACGGGCAAGACCGCCTTCGTACCGGCCGTCGACCGCGGCTTCGCCCGCTGGACGCCGCGCCAGCAACAGCGCTTTGCGGAGACGCTGGTGGAGGTGATCCGGGACCCCGAGCGCGACACGCTGACCATCCTGACCGGCATTCGGCGACTGGCGGCCCTGCCGGCCATCGCGCCGACTGCGCTGATCGAACTCGCCGCTGGCGAAGCCGCAGCAGTGCTCGAACTGCCGCCGCCCCGCCGGGGCGTGCCGAACGCCCGCCCGGTTCGCCGCCGCACCACGACCCGGCAGGAAGCGGCTCTGCGCGCACTGGGCCGGCTGGATGCCGGACAGGGTATTCCAACCTTGCTAGCGGCACTCGAGGACGAACGAGCGCGCGTGGCCATCTACGCCTTGCGGCAGGCGGTGCTGACTATGCCGGTGCCTCGCGCGCTAGAGATCTTGCGCGCCGCACCGGTCGAGCGGGTGACGGTGGCCAAAGAGGTTGTGCGCCTGTTCGGCGACCTCGCCACGGACGAGGCCTGGCGCGAACTGCTACGCCTCGATCAAGGCGACCTCCAGCGCGATGTGCGCGTGGCCCTGCTGCGGGCCCTCTGGAGTTTCCCGGATCGCCCGGAGACCTGGCCGATCCTGGAGCGCGCCGCCCAGTCGCCCGATGCCGCGCTTGCGATGGCCGCCAGCCGCGTACCGGCCGAGCGACTGCTGCCCTGGGCGCAGCAGCGGCTTCTCGCGGTACACGTGACGCTGCTGCGGCATGCCGATCCGGCAGTGCGTCAGGCGGCGCTGCTGCGCTGCGTGGACTTGCCCGTGGCCGACCCCGAGCGCCTGCTGCTGCCACACCTGCTCGCGGCGGTTGCCGCGCCGCTGCCACAGGAAAGGAGCGCAGCGGCGGCAGCCTTGTTCAGTACGTACACAACGCGTGACCTACCGGCCATCGGTGAGGCGCTGGCAATCCTCCTGCCGAACCGCCGTGCTCTCGAAACGATCCTGGCGGCGCTCCTGGTGAGCGGCCAGTTCAGCCGGCGCGAGCACCATGCCGCAGCCCGAACTGTCCTGGCGGCCCTGGCCGGCGACCCCCTGACGGCAACGTCGCGCGTGGAACTGGCGATGCAGCAACTCAGCGGCGACGAGCTTGCCGGCTACCTGCAGCAACTTGCCAAGCGGGGCGAATTACACGCCGAGGCACTCATGGCCGCCGTCCACGCGCTCGGAAACCGCTTTGGAGTCGGCTTCCCTATGGCGCTGGCGATGGCGCGGGTGAGTCGTGCCGGCGGTCTGTCCTGGCGGATACGCTCCATCGTGCTCCGAACCCTTCGTCCGGCGCCGGAGAATCGACCGAGCAGCGACGACCTGGCGCGTCTGGAGGCGGCCCTGGCTGCCCAGGCCGACGAGCGCCTGCGGCGCATCGCACTGGCAGCCCTCATTGCCCAGAGCAGCGACCATCGGCGCTGGGACGCGGAGCGGTTGGCACGTCTTCGCGTCTTCCGGGCCGACGCCTCCCCGATGGTGGCAGGCGCCGCGCAGTTCACGCTGCCCGTCGAGGAACTGGAGTAGCGAGCGGTACTGCGCCACCAGGGCCGGCGGAGGCTTGACGTGGTGCGGCTTGATCACCACGGAGCGCGACCTGGGCCAGCGTGTACACCAACTACTGGGAGGTGAGGGCCGCGCGCAGCTGGTCTCGCCAATCCGGTGCGGCGGTGTGCTGGAGGAACTTCGCATACTGGTTGCAGTCGGCCAGCGCCTGGTCGCCCGGCACGCCGGCCTGGACGCGACCGGAGACGTACGACGTGACATCGGCCAGGTGATAGAGCGCCAGAAAGTCCGGCAGCAACTCCCATTCAGCGGCCCCGAGCGGTCGGTGTTGCGCGTAGGCTCGCACCATCCCCGCCGCCCGCACTGGACTGAAGCTGCGCGTTTCCTGATCGGTTCCCCACACGTCGACCAGTACGGCGACATCGGCGAGCAGGTACGTCTCGTGGGCGTCGTCGAAGTCGAGCAGCGCCACGATCTGCCCGGCCTCGTCGCAGAGCAGGTTGCCGACGTGGGCATCGTGGTGGACCACGCCTCGTGGCAGCATCGCCTCGTGCGGCGCCAGCCGGGCGGCAAACGCGGCAGCGAACTGCTCCACCTGTGCAGCGAAGCTGACCAGCGCCGGTTCGTCAGACGCCGATGGCCTTTCCCGCAGCCACGATTGGAATTGCGCCAGGCGGTAGCGCGAATCCATGCGCGAACGCGGCTGGGGTAGCCACAGTCCGTTGGTCACCGCATGCAGACGTGCGATCACGCCCGCCACCTGGTCCACCATCCCTGGCGCATCGCAGGCCGGATGGCGCCCGGTGACGAAGCTGAAGAGGGCTGCCGGCCTGCCGCCGAGCGTACACGCTAGCCCGCCGTCCACTCGCTCGACCAACCGGGCGGTTGGGAAGTCCTTGGCGCTCAGGAAGCGCAGCAGCGCCAGCTCCCAGGGTACCTCATCCGGTGGCGTGGCATCGTAGCGGCGCAGCACGAGCCGTTCGCCGTCCGCCGCGATCAGCAGGTTGCGGTTCTCCGAACCTTCCGGCATGGCTGCCACGGCCAGATCGCGCGGGTTGCGACCGTAGTCGGCGAGGAGCGTGCGCACCTCTGTTGTCGACCAGTCCCCTGTTTCGGCGTCCAAGGCTGATTACCCGATCCGCCAGTCACCAATGATGGTAACAGTCCCTGGCTGGAAGGTCGCCTGCCAGCGCCGCAAGAATATCGGAAACAACCGACCGTATGGTCGCGAGCCTGCTGTTGCGCAAGGCCAGAACGACTACGGCAAGGCGAAGAGCGGGCACATTCTGTTGGTACGGTATGCTCCGGTCGATCGTCAGGAAAACCGCAAAGCCGGTGGAAACGGCCAGGCCGAGCAGAGCGCCGTTCTTGATCCCGTTCCAACCCATCTCGCGCACGGTCGAGGTGTCGTGACCAACGAGCTCACGCTTCAGTTGTCGGGGCATATCCTCGTCCAGCAGCACTTTCACGCGGACAAGAGGGCCTGCCGCATGATCGCCACAGCCGCCTCAGCTTGATCACGGCTGACCGTGGGGTATTGATCCAGGAAGAGTTCCAGTCCGTCGCCACCCTCCAGGTAATCAACCAGGATCTGGACCGGTACGCGGGTACCGGCAAAGACAGGATCGCCGCCATGAATATCCGGATCACGTGATACGACGCGGTGTTCGTCTGCTTTAGTGCTCACAACCCGTCACCTCCTCGGGGCAAGGCGCCTACCGAGTATTTCAAACCGCTCACTTGCTGCTGTCTGCCTACCTCCTAGCCTACCAGCGAGGTCCCTTCGGATCCTCCGGCGTAGCTCAGAGCAGGCAGCCATATGCTGCCACACCGAGCAGAGGGATGGCGGTATCATCTGGAACTCGCTCCCCAAGAATCTGTTTCGATGAAGGCCACGCACCGCCTCTGGCGAGTCCGAAGCCTCTACAGATTACAGGCAGCGTATAGTGGTGCGGTTCGACCAGTACCTGCAGCCAGTGCCGGGGTAGCTGAACAGTTGGAGAGGATGGGGTGTGGCGAACGCAGGAGAGCGACCGCCAGCGGAATCGCCGCAACCAGGTACGCTGTCCCGGGCGCTGACCCAGGCGCGGCAGGCGCTGGGCGTGCTCGGCGGGACGCCGCGGGCGTTGCGGCTGGTCTGGCAGGCGCATCCTGGCTACAGCGTCGCCCTGGTCGTCGTGAACGTGGTGCGCGGGCTGCTGCCGCTGGCGCAACTCTGGCTGACCAGGCTGGTAGTAGACGCCGTGGTTCTGGGGCTGCGCCAACGCTCCGTCGCGACGGTCACGCCGCTGGCGCTGCACCTCGCGCCGTCCCTGGCACTGCTCATCCTACTCTGGTCCCTGATCGCCCTGGCTAGCCAGGCCTTGCAGCCGCTCTCCACCTATATCCAGACCGAGCTGGGGGAGCTGCTCACCGAGGCGATCACCGTGCGCCTGCTGCGCAAGGCGAATAGCCTGCTGGACATCAGCCTTTTCGAGAGCCCGCGTTTCCACGACCTGGTGCTGCGCGCCTGGAATGAGGCTGGCTTCCGTCCACTGAACATGCTCCAGGCCTTTTCCTTCCTGCTGCAGTCCACCATCTCTTTCGTCTCGACCTTCGCGCTCCTCCTCGCCTTCCAGCCCCTCCTCGCCGTGGGGCTGGTCGTGCTCCTCCTGCCGAACCTGATCTTGCAGTTCCGCCAGGGGCAGCAGGGCTTTCAGCTCGCCAACTGGCAGACGCGCGGCGTGCGTCGCATGCGCTACTTCTCCACGCTGGCGACCGACACGAGCGCCGCCAAGGAGCTGCGCCTCTTCGGCCTGGGCGACTTCTTCCTGCAAGGGTATCAGGAGCGCTTCCGCACCTTCTACCGCGAGCGCCATCACCTGCGCCTGGGGCAGCTTGGCTGGAGCGTGCTGCCGGCATTCCTCTCCACCCTGGGAGCGGCCGCCGCCTACGGCTACACGGTACTGGCCACGCTGGCCGGGCGCCTGAGCCTCGGTAGCCTGACGCTCTACGTCGGTGCGGTGGGGCAGGTTCAGAGCTCGCTCGGTGGACTGATCTGGCAGGTGGCTTCGCTCTACGAGAGCAACCTGTTCGTCAGTCACCTCTTCGAGTTCCTGGACTTGCCGCCGACGCTCGTGCCGCTGCCGCCGGGGCAGGCCCAAGCGGCGCCGCGACCGCTGCGCCAGGGCATCGAGTTCCGCCAGGTCGCCTTCCACTATCCCGGTAGCGAGCGTCCGGTGCTGCGCGACATCAGCTTCACCATCCGGCCGGGCGAGACGGTGGCGTTGGTGGGCGAGAACGGCGCCGGCAAGACGACGTTGGTCAAGCTGCTCACCCGCCTCTACGACCCAACGGCAGGGGAGATTCTGCTCGACGGTGTGGACTTGCGCGCGTACGACCTCGCGGATTGGCGCGAGCAGATCGCCGTGATCTTCCAGGATTTCGTCCACTACCACCTGACGGCGCGAGAAAACATCGGTCTGGGGCGGGTGGAGCGGCTGGGTGACCAGGCGGCGGTGGAGCAGGCGGCGGAGCGCGGCGGGGCAGCGCCGGTGATTGCCCGGCTGGCCGCAGGGCTGGAGACGACCTTGGGGGGCTGGAGTACCGGCCAGGACGAGGGCGCCGAGCTCTCCGGCGGCGAATGGCAGAAGGTAGCCCTTGCTCGCGCCTTCATGCGCAGCGGTGACGGCACACTCCGTGGCGACTCATTACCGCTGTCCGCGCAACTGCTCGTGTTGGACGAACCGACGGCGGCGCTGGATGTGCAGGCGGAGGAAGAGGTCTACCGGCGCTTTCACGAGCTCACCCGGGATCGGGCAACGCTGCTCATATCCCATCGATTCGCCACGGTGAAGCTGGCCGACACCATCCTGATGCTGGACGATGGCCACATTATCGAACGGGGTTCACACGTGCAGTTGCTAGCGCAGAATGGAACCTACGCCCGCCTCTATCGATTGCAAGCCGACCGCTACCAGTAGCACTCGCGCTCATTCCACCAAACTGGTCATCGAGCCGGTGCAACCCTGCCGACCCGCGGTCACGCCCGCGCTACGTGCGACGATCTCCGGCCCACTCCCGACGCGCCACAGATCGGCCGTCCATAACAAAGGGGTGATTGGCGGGAGCGCCGCCTAGAATGGCCCGAGGCCCGCGGACCGCAGGACAGCCGCGACGCAATTGTCCTTGCCTGCAGCCAGGAGGTCGGCTGGTGTCCGCCCCGCCAGCCGCTCGTTCGGTTCGACCATGAAGAAGTGCAGCGTCTCCGGGTCCATCTCTATCTCGCGCGCGGCGCGGATGACTACCGCAAGGCCGGGCACGAGTGTCCCGGCACCGGTGAACTGCCACGCCGGGTAGAGGCTTGCGCGTCGGTTCTGCGGGAGCACCGCCACCAGGCGCCCTGCCTTGACGAGCTGGTGGAGTCGCTGGCGGGAGACGCCCAGCCCTCTTTGGACAAGCGATGCCGGCAGGCACTCTGCCATGAGGCGGGCACGATCTTCGAGGACGCGGGCGACGTTGCGCGCGCGCGCCTGGGTCAGCGC
This sequence comes from Chloroflexi bacterium UBA4733, assembly GCA_002404055.1. The sequence continues at coordinate 5,047 of DHIZ01000389.1, read as the reverse complement.
CCGCTGCGTTCCCTCGGGATCTTCCCCCTCGCCGGTGGACGCGGCAGGATCCGCCGGCAGGTGTGCGAGTTCATCCCGGGCACGTTGCAGTGCAGCGAGCGGCTTCTCCACAACGAGCTGCGCAAAGGCGTCGAGAAGTTCATGGCGGCGCGCACGCTCCTCTGGAGGAAAGGTGGCTAGTTTGGCTTCGGCTGTTGCCATCTTGCGCGATCCTCCCAACAAGGACTGTACGGGCTTCCGTCAAGTTTGTCAAGGGAATACCCAACAGCCCAACGCAGTCATTCCTCCTCCGAGGTCCCCGTGTCTGTCGTACCGTCCTTGGATGTGTCAGGTGGTGGATATACGTGTACGCCAATACCCGGGCCGGCGGCTTTGATGCGCAACCGCCACGATGACGAGTTGATCGGCGTGCAACTGATGAACAATATTAAACGGGAAACGCCGCATGGGTAGACGGCGGGTCTGGTAGTGCCAGGGTGCTCCTATTTCTGGATTCGCAGCCAGTAGCGCCAGATTTCGCTCGACTTCCGCAATGAAGTCTCTTCCTAATCCAGAAGCTTGGCGTTCATAGAAATCCGCCGCCGCCAGGAACTCGTCCCGGGCAGCGGGTAGGAAGTGAACCGGCATCACTGGAGCAGAGCGTGCGCTTCGCTGAGCACCTCCGCGGCCGGGATGGCCTGGACTTGGCCAGACTGCAGTTCTGCCACGCGGCGCTGCACTTCTTCCGTCCACGCTTGTTCATGTTCGGCCTCTTCATCCAAGCTGGCGATGAGGCGCGCCGCCAAGCGGGCTCGATCCGGCGCGGGCAGTTGTAACGCTTCGGCTTCTACTTGTTCCGCGCTTGCCGCCACGTTCATGGGAAGGCTCCTCGCACAAGACAAATGATGCAGCACAGTATAGCGCTTTGCCTTCACGGCGGTGTTCCGGTGCTGGAGGCAGTACCATGTAAGCCCTTGCCAGGGTAGGTCGCCGCATCGGAAGTGCGTGGAGAACATGGTGGTGGCGGATTCCCGGTTCTATGGTCCCTGCCCGACGGACACTGCTGTTGCACGAATGTTCTGTAGATGCTGGCCGCTGGCACGCGTGGGATATCTTGGCACGCGCCTCGTACGTTACGGCGAAGTCGCCGTCAGGTGCTGAGACCTCCGGTGGTCGCGACGAATGGGAGGAACGCCATGTCCAGATTACGAGAGCGAGGTCATCAAGGGCGAAAAAGTAGCTTGATGTCGCAGGCGACGATCATCCTGTTAGCTGGCGCGCTCCTAGCCCTTCCGGCATGCGCCCAGCGACGTGGCGGAGCCCAGGCGACTGGCCCGATCGGCTGCGCAACTCCTAGCCCCGTCGACCCCGTCGCGCGAGCGCCAGTTGCCGGGCCGCTGATCTTCTACGGCTACAGCGGCAAGAGCACCCATGCCATCGTTGGGGACTTTGAACCAGGCGTTCCCACAAAGGTCGGCATCGGCGTAATCCATACGCTCACGGCGCCCGTCACACTGGAAGGATGGGAATGCGCGACGGGCGAAGGCCTGCGCTTTTGGTACAAGGAGTGCTGCCCGTTTCCCTCCACGCCGGTCACCACAACTCAGCTCGCCAGCACAGGGGATCTGGTCGCCATGCTAAAGTCCGGCGCGGCCCAGGGGTACCCCGGCTACATGCTTTTCACGCGCCCCGGACTGTGGAAGGTGTCCGTCAGACAGGGCGACCAAGTCCTTGGGTCCGTAGTACTCCAGGTAGTAGAGTTCTGAAGCGGGAGAGCCAACGCGAAGCCGGGAAGGCACCGAGACTGCCCAACGACGTCAAGGAGGTTCTGGCGAGGTACACCACAGGCCTCGTCATCAGCCGCTGACCCACGGCGGCACTCGCGCCTGTCCTGGCAACCGGACAGTACATGTCCCGCGACCTACCGATACCGCCCGGCCTGCATCGCATACAACGTGGCGTAGCGCCCGCCCATGGCCACGAGTTCGTCGTGCGTGCCCGCCTCGATGATCCGTCCCCCTTTCAGCACCAGGATGCGGTCGGCCATGCGCACCGTGGAGAAGCGATGGCTGATGAGCAAGACGGTGCGACCGGCGGCCAACTCGCGGAGGCGCTGGAACAGTTCGTACTCGGCCTGGGCATCCAGGGCTGCGGTCGGCTCATCCAGGATGATGAATGCCGCGTCACGTATGGCGGCGCGGGCGGTGGCGATCTTCTGCCACTCCCCACCGGAGAGCTCGACGCCGTCGGCAAACCGCCGCGTGAGTTCCGTGTCGAAGCCGGCGGGCAGTTTCGCCGCCAGCGCGTCGACGCCGGCCCAGCGGGCAGCTTGTTCTATCGGCAACTGCTCTGCAATATTCACCGCCCCAACGGCAATGTTCTCCCGAAGCGTCAGCGCGAAGCGGGCGAAGTCCTGGTAGACCACGGCGATGCGCTGGCGGAGCGTCTCCAGGTTATAGGCAGCGAGGGGGACGCTGTCCAGGAGGATCGCACCTTCGGTCGGATCGTACATGCGTGTCAGCAACTTGACGAGGGTGCTCTTGCCGGCGCCGTTGGCGCCCACAAGGGCGGTCACCTTGCCCGCTGGTAGCCGAGTGGTAACACCATCGAGCACCGCTGCCGTCCCCTCAGGATAGCAGAAGCAGACGTGGGACAGCTCGATCCCCGCTTGCAGCATGGCAGGGGTTGGCCGGCCCCGGACTTCGAAGGGGAGCGCAATCGTCGGCCCAGCGCCGTTGAGCAGGGCGAACAGCGCCGGCAACTGGAGCAGCACCTGGTGCAAGGTACCGAAGGCGGTAGAGAGGAAGAGAAGCCGCCCCTCTGCTTGCGCCACCGCACCCAGGTAGAGAGCGACCTCGCCGAGCGCCAGCCGTCCGGCGCCGGCCTGCGCCGCCACATACCAGAAGCCGCCGGCTAACACCAGCGCGTGGAGGCCGGAGAAGGCAACCGCCGTGCGCAGTTCACCGAGGCGCAGGCGCGTTATGTCGCGCAGCGCGAGCGCAAAGCGCTCCCGGAAACGCTGAAGGAAGAAGTCGCCCAGCCCGAAGACCCGCAACTCCTTGGCGACGGCCGGGTCGGTCACGACGCGGGTGCAGTAATCCATCTCCCGCGCCGTCCTCGAGCGTTGCAGCATGGCGCGGTAGCGGAGCAGACTCATCCGCTGGGCGACCAGCACGTGGGGCACACTCAACGTCACGAGCGCGACGGGCAGGAGGGGCTGTAAGCGCCCCAACAGCAGCAGGAGACCGCCGAGCGTAATGGTCGTACCCAGCCCGTTTTGCAGGAAACGAAAGAGGGTCGGGGCGTGCGCCGCCACCTGTTCGATCATGTATAGGTCGTCCTGGAAGGCCGGGCGTTCGACACGGGTGAGGTCGCTCAGAGCGGCGCCCGCCGCCATAAGCCGGCGGTCGATCTCCGCCACTGCGTGGTCACGCAGCCAGGTGGAGAGCATGTCGCGGACGGGCTCCAGACCGGCGATGGCGACGAAGATCGTTACATAGAGCACCGCCGGCAACAATGCCGACGCCATGAAATCGGCAAGGGCAGGAGTCTGTGCGCTGCCGGCGGCTCGTCCGATGGCATGGTCCCCACCGACAAGGGCGTCCACCACCACCTTGCCCAGCCAGACCTGCGCGACCGGCAGCATGCTGAGTACGGCGACGAGCGAGCAGTAGATGGCGATGCCGGCACGGGGAGCGCCCGCGCCCACCAACGCCAGCCCCTGCCCAAGCAGGCGCAGTGCGGACGAGAGGCGCTGGACCGTCCGGGGGGATGAGGGGATGAGAAGATGAGGAGAAGCGGGCGGACAGCCAGGCGCCGAATCGTGCAGCCATCGCCTGCCACTTGCGCCGAGGCGCCGGGCTCTTGTCGCTCCTCATCCCCTCATCCGACGCCCCCGTCTCGGTACAGTTCCGCCTGGAGCCGGTAGAGCCGGGCGTACTCGCCGTCGCGGGCCAGCAGTTCGGCATGGCTTCCTTCCTCGCGGATCGTGCCATCAGCCAGGTAGAGGATGCGGTCGGCCATGCGGACAGTGGAGAAGCGGTGGCTGATGAGCAGCGTCATGTTGCCGCGCGTTAGTTCGTGGAAGCGCGTGTAGAGGTCGTGTTCCGTCACCACGTCCAGCGCCGCCGTCGGTTCGTCCAGGACGAGCAGTTGCGCGTCGCGCATGAAGGCCCGCGCCAGGGCCAGCTTCTGCCACTCGCCGCCGGAGAGTTCGCGCCCGCCGAACTGCCGGCCCAGCGGAGTAGCAAGGCCCTGGGGCAGGGCCTGAAGAAGCGGTTCCGCCCCCGCCCGCGCCGCGGCCGTCAGGAGCCGGGCGGAATCGTGCAATGCTTCAATGCAGCCGGCGCCGATGTTTTCGCCGGCGGTGAGCTCGTAGCGCACGAAGTCTTGGAAGACGACGCCGATCTCCCGGCGCAGGTCGTTCAGGTCGTAGTCGCGCAGGTCGACTCCATCCAGCAGGATGCGTCCTTCGGTCGGGTCATACAGCCGCAACAGGAGTTTGACGATGGTGGTCTTGCCGGCGCCGTTGTGCCCAACGAGCGCCAGGCACTCGTCCGGGTCGAGGTGGAAGGAGATGTCGGCCAGCACCGGCTCCAGGCGACCCGGGTAGGTGAAGGCCACATGTTCGAAGGTGATGCCGGCGCGGATTGGCCGCGGCGTGGGCTGCGGCGTCGCGGACACGGGCAGATCGGGTGGAGCTTCTAGCACGCGGAAGAGGCTCGGCAGGAAGGCGAACTACTGCGCCACGCTGCCGCTCTCGGCCGCCAGGTTGAGGAACGTGGCGTACAACAGGGTGGCCGCGCCGCCGTAGAGCGCCAGATCACCGACCGGACGTACGCCGCGCCCGATCGACCAGACCACGAAGAGGTAGACTGCGCCGACCGCGACCGCGCCGAGGACACTCGCCAGCGCCACCTGGAGGACCAGTTGTCGCCGCACGTGGTTGAGCGGACCCATCGAGCGCGCAAAGACCTGATCGTAGCGCCGCCGGAAGAACGGCCCCAGTGCGTACAGGCGACGGGTACCCTATCTGTCATGCTGAGGGTGTTGCGGGCTGGGGAGAGGA
>DHIZ01000199.1:2114-2785 GCA_002404055.1 Chloroflexi bacterium UBA4733 | reverse complement strand
GTGCCTGCCCTCTCGCCATCTAGCAACGCCAGCAGGTAGATGCTGGTCGTCGACGCAAGCTCCTTTCGCAGCTGCTCGACCGATGGGACCGCGTCCTCGTTGTCACTGCCATTGGTCCAGCGGATGGTCTGAAAAACTTGCAGGTCGGCGTCATCGGATTGCGCCGTCAGGCGATGCAGGATCACGTCCGAGGTGGCCGGCGGCCTGAAGCCATCGGGCCGGCAGGCCATCAGGAGGTTTCGCTCCGCAAGCGTCAGGCCGAGCGCTTCGAGCCACGGTCCAACACCCGGGAAGAGCGCTTCGTTGTACTCGATCTCGAGCATGGCATTCCGCCGCTTGAAGACCGCGCGCAGGGCGGCGACACCCTTATCGGTTGCGCCCTTGTCCACCGATCCTTCGACGATCGTGACCCATGCGCCGGGCTGGTTTGCGATCGGACCCACGGCACGGAATGGGCCGAAGGAAAGCAGCTCGGTGCCGGCCGGGGTCGCATTGAGGGCGGCCAGCTGCCAGGCCTGGAAGCGCTTCGCGTCGTCAGCGGGTTGATGAGTCCCCAACAAGTCGCCAGTTTGCTAGGTTTGCCCGTCCCCCGTAGGCTGAGTCCCCTTGAGTAACAATGCGTTTGCGGTCGAGCTCTTCAGCGGCCTGCCCCAGCGCTACGACGCCCTGGC
>DHIZ01000199.1:0-1982 GCA_002404055.1 Chloroflexi bacterium UBA4733 | reverse complement strand
GCGTATCACCGGCGTGGACATCAGCGACGCGATGCTGGGCCGGGGCCGGCAGCGAGTGCAGGAGGCGGGCCTGGCCGGGCGGATCAGCCTCGAGCAGTCTCGAGCCGAAGCCCTTCCATTTCAGCCACGGTCCTTCGACGCGGTGAGCTTCACGTACCTGCTTCGGTACGTCGAAGATCCGGCGGCCACCCTTGCCGAGCTTTCGCGCGTGCTGCGGCCGGGCGGCCACATGGCAAGCCTCGACTTCTTCGTCCCACCCAACCTCGGCTGGCGCGCCGCGTGGACCGCCTACACGTGGACGTTGCTGCCCGCGGCGGGATTGCTGATGGGCGGCCCGTCGTGGTGGGACGTCGGCCGGTTCCTCGGTCCAAACATCGAGGGGTTTTACCGACGCTGGCCGCTGGAGCGAATCGTCGAGGCATGGAAGGCGGCCGGGATGGTCGAGGTCGGCTGGCGCGTGATGAGCCTGGGCGGCGGGCTCGTGATGTGGGGCACGAAGCGCGGTGCCTGAGGCTGACGTCCTCGGTCCGGCTTACTACGCCGCGCGCGCGAGCGGCTGGCGCAGAGACGTTTGGACTCTGCTGCATCCGCCCTACACAGCCTGGCATCTCTCGTATGTGTTGATCGGAGCGAGCCTGGCTCCGACCTTGAATGTCATCCGCCTGGTCGCCACCCTCCTGGCCTTCTTTCTCGCCGTCGGCATCGCCGCCCATGCGCTCGATGAGCTTAGAGGGCGCCCGCTGCAGACCGAGATCCCGGCGAGCGTCTTGTGGGGCGCCGCTGCGATAGGTCTGCTGGGCGCTGTCGCATTCGGGATCGCAGGAGTGTTCGTCGTAGGGCCCTGGCTTTTGCCGTTCATCGCAATGGGCGTCTTCTTCGTCTTCGCCTACAACCTGGAGCTGCTGCGCGGAAAGGTTCACGGCGATTTCTGGTTCGCCCTTTCATGGGGCGCGTTCCCGGTCCTCACCGGTTACTTCGCACAGACCGGCAGGCTCTCCCTTGCCGCGCTGGCCGTTGCCGTGGCCGGTTACGCGCTTTCGTACGCGCAGCGCATGCTCAGCACGCCCGCGCGGCTGCTCCGGCGCAAGAGCAGGTCGGTCACCGGCGCGCTGGTCCTGGCCGACGGCTCCCAGGTGACGCTCGACAGGCCGACGCTGCTGCGCCCTCTCGAGCGAGCGCTCGCCGCGTCGTCATGGGGCATCGTCGCCCTCTCGCTTGGACTGGTTGCGTCCCGCTTGCTCTGAGACCCGTAGGATGCGGCTTGCCATGAAACCTGCTGACGCGCTACTCGCAAAGCCGCTGATGCGCGGGTGGTCACACGCGGCGGCGGCGCTCGTTTCGATCGCCGGCCTCATTGCCCTCGTCGTCATCACGCGACATGACCCGGCCAAGCTCGTTTCGATGGCGATCTACGGAGGTGGGCTGGTCCTCCTGTTTGGGGTGAGCGCGACCTATCACATTTTCAAGTGGCCGCCGCGCGCGAAGGACTGGCTGCGCCGTGCCGACCACGCGACGATCTTTGTTTTCATTGCCGCGACCTACACGCCGCTCGTGTTCAACGTGCTGAACGGTTGGTGGCGGATCGGCGTGCTTGTCGCGGTCTGGGTCTCAGCAGCGGCGGGCGTCGCGGGCGCCGCGCCCTTCCTGCGCATCCCGCGCCAGGTGCTCGCTTCGCTCTACCTGGCCATGGGCTGGGTGGCGGTGATCGCGATCGTGCCGCTGACCGCGGCCCTGGGTTGGGTGGCCGCGGTGCTGATGGCGCTGGGCGGGTTGCAGTACTCGCTGGGCGCCGCGGCGTACGCGTTCAAGCGCCCGCGCCTGTGGCCCCGGATCTTCGGCTACCACGAGCTGTTCCACCTGGCCGTGATCAGCGCAAGCGTGACTTTCTACGTTGTTGTCGTGCAATACGCCGTGCCGTTTCATCGGGCCGGATAAATAGAGACCAGATCCCCCCACCCGGCGCTTTCGCGCCGACCTCCCCG
>DHIZ01000376.1 GCA_002404055.1 Chloroflexi bacterium UBA4733 | reverse complement strand
GCGGCTGGCGGCGCCTTGATGGCGTGCAGGACCTCGACTTGCCGCTCGTGGCTCAACTCGTGGCGCGAGTGCACGCTGCGGGCGCGTCTCATGCCTCGGCCTGCCGATAGGCGGGGCAGGGGCAGCGTGCACTCGCGCCACAGGCCCCCTCGTAAAGCTGTTTGCCGAGCACGAGGCGTGTCCTTTTGTGCTTCGTCTTGGCGTGGCCGCAGGTCCGGCACGGCAAGCCGTTCTGCGCGTGGCCGTAGGGGAAGGTGGACCTGATCATGGTGCAAACCCCGCCTACGAATGCACGCCCAGCAAAGGCAGGAGCCCAGTATCCGCCTGGATGGCCGCCAGCACGTCGGCAAATGCTGCCTTCAGGATTTGCTCGGGTCGAATCAGTTGGTAGCCGAGTACCAAATGTTCGCTCTGGAGCCGGTAGCGCAGCCGCGCGGTCACCTTGTAGGGGTCAGTTCCCTCATAGGGTGCAACCCCGAGCGTGAACTCGCGCGGGATGGTGATGTTGCCGGACTGGCCGGCGCGCGCGTCGACCGTCTCCTGATAGACCAGCTGGCGCGATCCGTCCTGCAGCAGTTTGGCGGACTTGAACTGCACCTGGCTGTGTGCCTCAAACGACTGGGCCAGCTCCAGCATGTCGGCCGCCGGCGGCTCGGTGATCTCCTCCAGGCCCTGCTCGATATGCTCAGCAAACTCGCCCTGGCTGATGAGCTTGCCGTCCTTGCCGGCCCAGTGGTTCCACTCTTTGGTGTGGACGATCTGCAGGACCGCGACGTGGTCGCCCCAGCCCGGCACGTCGGTGGCGTGGTCGTTTATGACGGCCACCACCTTGCTGGCCTCGCGGTGGGCGTACAGGACGGTCGCTGGGGTTTTGTGGCGGTTGACGTACGCCGCGAAGGAGGCGGCATCGTGCAGGGTGACAGAGCCGGCTTTGCGGCGCGGCGCCGGGAGGAACTTGGCAAGATCGATCGTTTCGTGGCCGGTCGGCGTGATGCGCACCAGGACCTGCGCGAGGTCCTTCGGGGCTTCGAGTCGCACTGCGTTCCTGAGCGAGATCTCGGAAACCGCGTCGGCTTCGGTTCGTTGGATGACGGTGGGTTCGTTCAAGCTGTCACTTCCTTTGCGGCCGTAGCCGTTTTGCTGGCGGGCACCTCGCGGAGCCCGGGGATTTCCGGCTGGCGTGGATCCCTGCGAACGAGGTTCGCGTCGTCGTCCACAAAGCAGATGGCGGATTCGCGGGTCGGTTTGGGGAGCTTGAGCTGGACGTCGTCCTTCACGAACACCTGCTCGTGGCTGGCCCCGGCTGGCTCGACGGTGATCGTGATCGTCAGCGTGCCGGGCTTGCCGATGCCCACCACCGACTGCGCCAGTTCGTTCAGGGAGGCGCTGATCTCGCCGTGCAGTTCGCCGTGTCTGTGCTCGAGCAGAAACTCGGTGAAGGCTCGAATCCGGTGCTCTTCCGTGATTTCTCCGGTTTCTTCGTTTATGGTGCTCATGCTGCTCTCCTAGATGGACGTCGGTTATTGGCTTGCTCCCGCGCCGTGGCCCATCGGCAGTTTCCGGGCTCGTAGTTGCCGGCATTGTCGATTCGGTCGATGGAGTGTTGGGGTGACGGCTTCGGACCCATGTCTTCGAAGAAGTGCTCGAACTTCAGCCAGCGGTCACACACGGTGATCCCTCGGCCACCGTAGTCACGATATGCCCGATCTCGTGGGTTGAGACAGCGCTGCTTGATTGCGTCCCAGGCGCGATACTCAGGACTCCGAATACCCTTGGCTGCAGCACCGTGATTGACGGCGGAACGGGTTTCATCACGTAGGCAGCCACAACTCTTGGTGTGCCCCGACTTCATCTTGTCCTGTCCAATGACAACCTCGCGCCCGCAGTCGCAACGGCACACCCAATAACGGTTGTGGCCACGCTTACTAGCCTCGGTAATGGTGGTTAGGCGCCCGAATCGCTGGCCAGGCTGTACGGGCTGGTAATGGATCGTGATCTGCGGCAGGCTGGCCAGCCGCGCGTGGCGATCAATGAGGTCGTCAGATAGCGACGTGAGGTCCGGCGCCGGCAGGAAGTCCAGCCGTCCACCGAAGTCGTCCTTGAACGCCGCTTGTACGGGCGCGGGGTAGAGCGCAGCCATTACTTGCTCCTCTCGATGCTCTGGGCGCAGATTTCGCCCAGGCGCAGATCTTCGTAGCCGTCCGGCATCAGCCGCCGGCCTAACGCCTTCTGGAAGGCTGAAAGTTCCTTGAAATAGTGGGATTTGTTAGCCTGCGCATCGGCGTAGGCGACTGACTCCCAGCCGGCAACGGGCGGGGCTTCGTGGTCGTCCGGCGGCTCGACCGGCTCCTGGCTGCCGACGGTCGCCTCGGCGTCGATGACGTCGTCGGGCGGGACTGGCTCGGAGGGAGCGGCAATCTCGCCCGTCTCGGTGTCTACGCCGCCATCGGTGAGCGCCGTCGGCAACTGCTCGCGCACTTCCGCCAGGCCGACACGGCCGGTGTAGTCACCGAGGTCGTCGACTCGCACCATCGCGGATTCCAGCGCGTTGATCAGGTCGGCCGCGCCGCGCTTGCCGGCGCGGGTGACGGCCTTCCAAATGAGCATGTCCCCAGGGTGGGCCCGCCATGTCTCCTTCTCGCCGTACTTGTTCTTGGTGGACCCGGCCTTGATAGCTTGTTCCATCGTGTAGCGCACGCGCACGGGGGCGCGGCCGGGACGCAGAACCTCAACATCGGCAACCGCATCCGTCGTTTCGTGGTAGACCACATCGCCCCCAGCCGCCTGAATCTTGGCCACGATGCCTTGCCCGTCGAGTTGGGTCTGGCCGTTCACCAGGTACAGACGGCGCATGCTGGTCATGGGGTCAAAGCCAAGCTCCCGGCCGGCGATGACCACGGCGGCCACCTTGGCTGCCGTGTCCAGCGCGGCCGGGATCACTGAGCCGCGCGTCGTCATCAGGGTAGTGGCCAGCGCCAGCGTGTCCTTGATGTCGCGCTCGTTGGGCAGGTAGTAGGGTGTCAGCGCCCGCTGTTCCTCGGCCGGAACCAGGGCTGTTGATTCGCTCATACGTACTCTCCTGAGCCACGGGTCCTGCTCGTCTCGCTCGGCCTTCCAGGCCAGCCAGGCAGCGGCCATGTGGCGGCATTGAATGTCGTTTCGGGGATTGGCTGCCCGCGCTCGGCAGTTGTGTGCGGCGACTGGCGTGCCGCGCTCGGGATCGAGGCAGATGTACCAATAAGCCGTCCGGCCTTCACGTTGGGCGCTGCGACTGCGGACGACATAGCGGCCGGGAGGGGCATCCAGGTCTGGCCCGCACTCGTAGGGCGGGTCCTCGGCTTGCAGGGCCTCTACCGCCCGCGCTAGGCCCACGTTGTCGAAGGTGACCATGCGGGCGTTGTCGCGGTAGCGGACGACGGCGCGCACTTCGGCGCGGGCTGGGGCGGTCAAAATGGTATCTCCTCTGAGCGCAGCTCGTCATCGTCTTCCGCGCGGTCGCGCTCGTCCTCTGCCCGCCTGCAGTCGTCGCAGAGGTTGCCGTAGCCGTTGCTGTGGCGGCTGCCGCAGTCCGGACAATCCTCCAGCTGGATATCCGTCGGGGGCGCGATGGCGTAGCGGATGCTGGCTGATTCGCTCTCGGCCAACTGGCCGATGACGTTGGCCCGGCCGCGCGCCGAAAGCACGCGGATGGCCTCGTCCGGGTCCTCGCCCTCATCGAGCTCGGCGATATATTGGGCCTCGAACTTCTCGTTGCCGTAGCGGCCGTCGGAGATGGTCTTGCTTACCTGGACGCGCACCCCAGTGACGCGCATCTACTCGCCCGCCTTCCGTGCGAAGTCGTCCAGCGCCGCGAATGCCTGCTTGGCGGACTCCACCGCCGCGCTCACGTCCTCATCGCCGGCGTAGACGTGGACCTCGGGCTGCACGCCCTTTGTGTTGCGGGTGAGCTTAACGCCGCTCCGTAGCCGTTCGGCGGCTTCCGGCGGTGTCATGAGCTCGCCTCATCGGGCATCCACGGCTCGACGCGGTTCATCAGCGCCAGGTGTTGCTCCATGAACGGATGACGTGCCATAGCAGACCCTTCGCGCGTCCGCCTTGGATGGAAGAAACAGCGCAGAAAGCGAAAGTTGCAGGGCTCAATTTCTACCCGGATACAGAAGTCATGGGCGCCGACTACCAGGCGCGTTAGCGTGTTGAAGTCCCATGTGGATAGGCTGGCGCTGAGTCCGAGATTCAGTTTCACGTAGAAACTGTCCCACTTGGCAGCGAGGACCGCATCCTGCTGGTGGTAGATGCCGTCGAACAGCCACTCGCAGAATCGGGCTACGCGCTCCCCTTCGGGGCTGAGGACCTTGCCATTCTGCCGCAGCCACTGCGGGCCAAAGTCCAAGTCCCTCATCGCCCGACCATCCAGACCGCCAGGAATGCCCCGCAGCCGACAATCGCCCCGAGCAGCGGGGCCAGCCAGCGGCTCGTGGTCGGGCGCAGCAGCCATCCCCTCAAGCGAATGGAGAGTGGTCGCCGGGGCCGCGAGCACAGGTAGTAGCCGTGCCAGCCGCTGCCATGACGGCGCTCGCGTTCGCGGAGGGCGCCCAAGGGTGTGCCTGGCGCGCTCACGCCGCCACTCCTCGCGCCTCGGCCAGCATGTCCCGGAACTTGCGCTCGCCATGAATCGTCTCGGTCTGAGCGCGGCGTGCCGCCTGCTCGCGTTCGTGGTCGTTCTCGCCCAGGGCGATCAGGCGCTCGTAGCCCCAGTACGCCGTGGCAGCGTGCATCAGCGTGATGCGGCTACATAGCTCGCGTTCACTGAAGTCCGTGGCGTTCATGGCTAGTAGCCAATCTGGTAGGTCGAAGCCGTGCAGCTCCACGTACCGATGTACTGGCAGGTTTCGGTGTAGCTGACCTGGACGTAGCCAGAGCACTGCGCATTCAGGCTTGTGCCAAACGATGTCCAGGTGCAGCTGAGTCCCTTTGAGTCGGTGTAGCTGCCGCGGCCACTGTCCGCGGCAGCCGTGGCCGGCAGTAATGCCAGCAGCCCTGCTAGGATGATGAGTCGCGGCGTTTTCATGCAGGCACCTTGTTCTCAGCTGGATATGCAGCGCGGTAGCAGGAGGCCGAGCAGAATGGCCCGCGCCAGCCGGTGAAGCCAAACTCCACCTTCTCGCCGTAGTGGCGGCCCGCCGTGACCACGCCGCAGTGCTGGCAGCCTTGGCCCCGCTCGTCACGAAAGACGCGAGACATGATATTGGCGCTGCTCAAGCCGGCACCCTTCTCCGCGAACGTCCGCGCCAATCCGAGCAGATGGGTGCGCTCATGCGGCCCAAAGCCGAGCTCGTGGTGGTGGGCGATGTCGTCGTCGGAGCATGTTGGCTGCACGGCAACCTG
>DHIZ01000034.1:18041-27222 GCA_002404055.1 Chloroflexi bacterium UBA4733 | reverse complement strand
TGTGCTGGTCGCCTTCGGCGTGCCTGACCGCGTGCGACCCCGTTACGACCTCTGGGTGGAAGGCAAGGCCCCCGATCTGGTGATCGAGGTGCTCTCGCAGTCGTCGGTCGAGAACAAGGACCTGACGGACAAGCGCGCCTGGTATCGCACTGAGGAAGTGCGCGAGTACGTGGTGCTCGACCCCAGCGGGGACTTTGCGCCGGAACCTCGGCTGCAAGCCTGGCTCCTGGGCTACCGCGCCGACGGCAGCGCCGATGTCTACCGGTTGGCGGAGGACGGAACGCTGTGGAGCACGGTGATCCCCTTTGGCTGGCGGGTGGTGGACAACCGGGTGCGGGTGGTCGACCGGGCAACTGGCGAGCTGTTCCCCTGGATCACCGAGGTAGAACCGCAGTTGCGCCGAGAGGTCGCCTTACGGCAAGCGGCGCAGGAGGACGCGCGGGCAGCGCAGGAGGACGCGCGGGCAGCGCAGGAGACAGCGAGGCAGGCGGAGGAGCGCGAACGGCTGGCGATAGAGCACGCTCGCCTGGCTGACGAACGGGAGCAACAAGCTCGAAACGCAGCTCAGCAATCGACAGCGCGCGAGCGCCTTGCAATCGAACGAGAACGCACGGCGCTGGAGCGAGCGGAACGGGAAGCAGCAGCGCGGCGCGTGCTGGAAGAGGAACTGGCACGCCTGCGCCGCCAGAACTGAGGCGGCGAATGCCGGTGTACTGGCCAACGCCTCCAGTGTCGGCTGTCCGGCCGCGGCGGCTTCCATGGGCGCACCAACCGCATCGGCGTTGCCTGTTTGCCCCCACTTTCAACTGCCTGGTACCATTGATTTTGCTTTCCACGGGGCACGCCCCAGGTAGTCGGCAGGTTGAGGGATAAATGGACGGAGACGTCGCCGCAGCCGAACGGTCAGCGGAGCGAGCGCTAGCCGACGCGGCGCAGGCAGACGACGCGCCGACGGCGCTGGAACGTTGGCGTATTCAGTGCCTGGGCGACAAGGGGCAGATCACGCTGCTGCTGCGTGCTATTGGCAAGCAACCGGCAGACCAGCGCAAGGCGTTCGGCATGCTGGTGCAAGCAGCGCGCGAGCGCCTGGAAACGGCCTACCGGGAGGCGCTTAGCGCCGCAGAGCATGCCAAGTTGACGACGCAACTGGCCGGTGAGCAGCTTGACGTCACCCTGCCGGGCCGGCCTCTGCCGGCCGGCGTGCCGCACCCCACCATTCAGGCCATGCACGATATTCTGCGCGCTTTCGCCAACCTCGGCTTTCAAGCCGTCGAAGGGCCGGAGGTGGAGTGGGATTTCTTCAACTTCCAGGCGCTGAATATCCCGCCCGACCATCCGGCGCGTGACATGTGGGATACGCTCTGGGTGGACGACCGCATGCTGCTGCGCACGCATACCTCACCAATGCAGGTGCGCTACATGCGGGAGCACGCGCCGCCCATTCGAGTGATCTTCCCCGGTCGCGTCTATCGCTACGAGCAACTAGATGCCACCCACGAGTCCCAGTTCTACCAGTTCGAAGGGCTGATGGTGGACGAGCACGTCAGCTTCGCCGATCTCAAAGGCGTCCTGACGGACATCGCCCGCCAGCTCTTCGGCGCCCAACGCCGCACGCGCTTCCGCTGCGACTACTTCCCCTTCGTCGAGCCAGGCGCCGAGATGTCGATCGACTGTTTCCGCTGCGACGGCACGGACGCCGACTGCCGCGTCTGTAAAGGCAGCGGCTGGCTGGAGATTCTGGGCGCCGGGATGGTCCACCCTAAGGTGCTGGAGTACGGCGGGCTGGACCCGCAGCGTTACCAGGGCTTCGCCTTCGGCACCGGCATCGAGCGCATCGCCATGCCACGTTACGGCATTGAGGATATCCGGCTGTTCTACCAGAACGACCTGCGTTTCCTGCGCCAACTGCGCGTGGCGCCGGCCGAGCCGCCAACCTGGGAGCGGAGGGCGACCTGGTGAAGGCGCCGCTAAGCTGGCTGAGCGATTTCGTCCCGCTGACGCTGCCCGCCAAGCAGCTCGGCGCCCGCCTGACGATGTCCGGCACGGAACTGGAGCACATCGAGCAGACGGGCGCCGCCTGGCCCGGCCTCGTGGTGGGCAAGATTATCGCCCTGGAGAAGCACCCCAACGCTGACCGCCTGCAACTGGCGACGGTGGACACCGGCGGCGAAACGCCGGCGCACATCGTCTGCGGCGCTACCAATATCGCGCCCGGCCAGACGGTGCCGGTCGCCTTGCCGGGCAGTACCGTCGGTGACATGTTGATCGAGCGTCGGCGCGTGCGCGGCGTCGCCTCCGAGGGCATGCTCTGTTCCCCGAAAGAGTTGGGCATCTCGGAGGACCATTCGGGCATTCTGATTCTTGACACAGGCCCGGCGCCGGGCACGCCGCTGGGCGAGGCGCTGGGCGACACCGTACTCGACCTCTATATCACGCCGAACCGCCCCGACTGCCTCTCCATTCGCGGCATCGCGCGTGAAGTGGCGGCCTTGACCAATCAGCCGCTGTGCCAGCCGGAAGCACACCCGGTGGAGACTGGCCCGCCGATCCAGGACCTGGCCGGCATCCGCGTGGAAGCCCCAGACCTCTGCCCGCGCTATGCCGCCCGGCTGGTGCGCGGTGTCAAGATCGGGCCATCACCGGACTGGTTGCAGCGACGGCTGGAAGCTGCGGGCGTGCGGGCAATCAACAACGTCGTGGATGTCAGCAACTACGTGATGCTGGAAGTCGGTCAGCCGCTGCACACCTTTGACTTCGGCCATGTGCGCGGCGGGACTGTGATCGTGCGGCGTGCGCTGGTCGACGAGACCATCCGCACCCTCGATAACACCGAACGGCCACTCACGCCCGCGATGCTGCTGATCTGCGATGCGGAGCGGGCGATTGGCGTCGCCGGCGTGATGGGCGGCAGCGACAGTGAGGTCAGCGCCGGCACGACCGACGTGCTGATCGAGTCGGCGTCGTTCGCGCCCGCCAGCATCCGGCGCACGTCACAGGCGCTCGGCCTGCGCTCAGAGGCGTCGATGCGCTTTGAGCGCGGCATCGATCCAGCCTACGTCCGTCCGGCGCTGGATCGCGCAGCCGAACTAATCTGGCAAGTGGCAGGCGGAACGATCTGCCGCGGCGCCATCGACATCTACCCACAGCCGGAGCAGGTGCGGACGCTCCATCTGGAGCTTTCGACGCTGGAGGCCCTGCTCGGCGCCCGCTACGATCCCGCCACGGTGGAACAGACCTTGACTGCGCTTGGGTACGCCCTGACACCGAGCGGCGAGAACGCCTGGACGGTGCATGTGCCGAGCTTTCGCCGCGACGTGACGGTGGTTCCTGACCTGATCGAAGACGTGGCGCGCGTTCGCGGCTACGACGAGATCACGCCGACGCTGCCCAGTTCCCCGCCCCCGGAGACACAGGTCAACCCCTGGCTCAGCTTCGAAGTGAGCCTGCGGACACTCTTGATGGACCTTGGACTGACCGAAACGGTGAACTATCCCCTCACCAGCAAAGAAAGCATGGCGCGGCTGCTAGCCGCCGGTCAGCCGGACTCCGGCGCGGCGTCCCAGGCGCTCTTGCCAAGCCTGCGACCGAACGGGCTGGCCGAACTGCTGGAGCAGGCGATCACGGTGCGCAACCCCCTCTCCCCGGAGTGGGGCAGTTTGCGCCTGACGCTCCTCGATAGTATGCTGCGCACCCTGGCCCTGAACGCCCGCCACAGCGCCACGGTCGCCCTCTTCGAAGTCGGGCGTGTCTACGAGCCGGCCGAACCGGATACGCTGCCGCACGAATTGCGCACACTGTCTATCGGGTTGACCGGGCTGGAGCACCCCCCTTCCTGGCAGGAGCCGGCACGACCTTTCGACTTCTGGAGCCTCAAGGGTGTTGTGTCTGCCCTGCTGGACCGATTGGCCATCCAACCGGCTGTGTGGGAGGCGGGAACACACCCGGCGTTGCATCCCGGTCGCACGGCCTGGCTGCGGCTCGGCGCCACAACCATCGGTGTCGTGGGCGAAGTACACCCTATTTGTGCTACCGCCTATGGCCTGACTGGGCGAGCCTATGTCGCCGAACTTGATCTGCAGTCGCTGGTTGCGTACACTGAGTCAGTGACGATCATGTCGCTGTCGCGCTATCCTGTTGTCGAGCAGGATGTCGCCGTGGTGGTCTCGATGGAGACCCCGGCGGCGGACGTAGCGGCGGTCATCCGGCAGTCGGCCGGACCGTGGTGCCGGTCCATTCGGCTGTTTGATGTCTATAGCGGGGAGCAAGTCGGCACTGTCAAGAAGAGTCTGGCCTTCGCCTTGACCTTTCAGGCGCAGGATCGCACGTTGACGGTGGAGGAGGTTAACCAGGCGCGGGGACACATTCAGGAGGCGCTCGCTGCCACCCTGGGCGCCACTCTCCGCGCCGGTTAGGCACACATGCCAAACTGGATCGACATCGCCGTCCCGGTCCTCGTGTTCATCACGGTGGTCTGGGGCTTCAGCACCGGCTACTGGTACGCGCTCGTCCTGCTCATCTCCATCCTGGTCGGTCTGGTGATCGGCGCACGCTTTGATAGCAGCGCGGCAACGCAGGTTGGACGGGTGCTCACGAGCACCGGGTTCCCGCTCCTGGAGGCGCTCGTGTTCGTCGTCCTGACGATCATCGCCACTGGTGTCACTGCCGGCATCGTTGGCTGGCTCCTTGGGTTTGCCCGCCCGGAAACCCGCGCCGCCCGCGCCTTGCCCTCCGCCCACTTCTTCGGCGCCCTGTTCGGCCTTGGCTTTGGAGCCGTACTGGCCTCCGTGCTCTTGATGGCCGCCTACCTTGGCAGCAGCGATGCCTCGAGCCAGTCGGCGTCGGCGGCAGCCGCCCTGCGCGCCACGCTCGACCGGTCGACGGTGACACCGGGCGTCTGGCGGCTGGTCCACCTGGAGCAGCGCGGCATGAAGCCGCTCCTAGGCCCCAGCACACTGCCACCCTTTAACGTGCCGTAAAGGCTTCGTGAAGGCGGTCTACCTCGTCGGGCTGTTGCTCATCTTCGTGCTCGTCGCCCTTGGCTGGCACGCTGTCGCTCGCCCAACACCACCACATCACCCTCTGCCACCGGACACCGGCATGGCCCAGGTAGGCGCCAGCGGGGTGCTCCGCGTGGCCATGGACGCCAGCTATCCGCCGTTCGCCGTCGCGACGGCCGATGGCAGCCTGCATGGCTTCGACGTTGACCTGGCCCGCGCTATTGCCGTCCGATTAAACGTCACGACAAGCCTGTTGAACATCAGCGAAGACGGTCTGCCCGATGCGCTGATCGCCAATCAGGCCGATGTCGTCATCTCTGAGCAACGACCCGATCCACGCCTCCGCCTCGCCTACAGCGTTCCCTATTACAACGCCGGTCAGGTGCTCCTGGTGGCGGGGAACAATCGCCAGGTCACGAGTTTCGCCGACCTCCGCCAGCAGACCGTCGGCGTCGAGCTGGGCAGCGACGCCGACGAGTGGCTGCGGCGGCAACAGACGACGCCGGTTCTGGTGAAACACTACGGCGCCGTTGCCGCCGCCATCAACGATCTGACCGCCGGCGCCATAGCGGCGTTCGTCACCGACGCGCCAACCGCCGCCGGGTTGCTCCGGCAAGGCGACGGCGTTCGGCTCGTCGGCCCGGCGCTGACCCAGGACCCGTATGTTGTGGCTGCGGCGCCCCAGAACCTTTCGTTGATTCGAGCCGTGGACCAGGCGCTGGCTGCGCTGCAGGCAGACGGCACGCTTCAGGCGCTGCTGACGAAGGATATCTGACCATCACCGCTATCACTGCCCGATCGCCGGTTCAAAAACGCGAATACACGCATCAACCGTTGTGCGCAGGGGCGCCGTTGCTTCCGTGTGGGACCGCCTGGCTGCATCGATGTTCCAACCGAAGGGCGTCATCGTGAGCAGGTCGCCGATCATTGCAGCACTCGGTAGGTCTATGTCGTAGGTGAGCTCCGTCTCGGTTCGCAACGTGAAGTGCGGCGCCAGGTTGGCAAGTATCTGGTCCGCCTGGTGCGGTAACACTTCTGGGTAGAGGAGTTGCCGCAACGAATAGAGGTGCCTGGGACCGGGACCGACGACGATGAGTAAACCGCCAGGTCGCAGCACTCGCTGAAACTCCATTGGAGCAAGCGGTGCGAAGATACTCAGGATTATGTCCAGAGATGAGCTGACCAGGGGAAGGCCAACGATACTCGCCACCAGCCAGTGCATAGCCTTGCTGCGATGCGTGGCGTACTGCATGGCGTGCCGGGAGACATCGACGCCGTACAAGTCCGGCGCAGAGGCAGGCGTTCGCGCAGTCAAGGCGCTGTGGAGGTATGCGAGGTAATAGCCTTCGCCAGCGCCGGCATCGAGAATGTGGGAGCGGTCTCCCTGTAGCGCGTGGGACAGCGCGGTGAGGACTGTGCTGTTGATCTCGTTGGCCAGCGCCGAATAGAAGCCGCCCTCCAGGAAACGCCGACGGGAGAGGATCATCTCCCGGTTGTCACCGGGGTCCTTGGAATGGCGGCGCGAGGACGGCAACAGGTTAACGTAGCCTTGCCGGGCGATATCGTAGGAGTGACCGTTCGCACAACTGTACGTGCGCTCCTGGCGGCGCAACCCGGCGTGGCAATGGGGACAGCGCAGGACGCCGCCCGGCAGGTCATCATCTGGCGGCAGGACGCGTGCCACCGACGTTGCCTGATCGGGGCAGGTAGGCGGCGTCAAGAGACCAGGACCAGAAAGAGATCGTTCACGTTCGTGCCGCTCGGACCGGTGCGGATCAGCGCACCAGCCGCGTCGAGCAGCGGGTAGGCATCGTTGCGCTCCAGCGCCGCTCGTGCCTGCAACCCCTGGGCAGCGGCGCGGCGCACGGTGTCGCCATCGACGATGGCGCCGGCGGCGTCGGTGGGGCCATCGCCACCGTCGGTCGCCAGCGCGGCAAGGCTGATGTCGGCCTGGCCTTCCAGCAGCAAAGCCGCCGCCAGCGCCAACTCCTGATTGCGACCGCCCGTGCCGTCACCACGCACGGTGACGGTTGTCTCGCCGCCGGCCAGCAGGCAGAACGGTCGGGAATATCGCTGCGCGGCACGGCGGGCCTCCGCCAGCAGCAGGGCTGCCACGTCGCGCGCCTCGCCTTGCATGGTCGTGCTGTAGCGCAGGGTGACGTAGCCCTCTTGCTCGGCCGCTCGTTGAGCAGCCAGGCAAGCCTGTTCCAGCCCGGCGATCACGTGAGCACGCGCGCGGGCGAAGCAGGGATCACCAGCCTTGGGCGTCTCGCCTATCTCCCCACGCCGGCCGGCTCGCAGCCGTTCCAGGACCGGCGGCGGTATCTGCTCCGATAAGCCGTATCGCTCGATCACGGCCAGCGCCTCGGCAAACGTTGAGGCATCCGGCACGGTCGGTCCGGAGGCAATGACATCGACAGCATCCCCAATCACGTCGGAAAGCAGGAGCGTGATAAACGTCGCGCCGTTCGCGGCACGAGCAAGTTGCCCGCCCTTGACGGCCGAGCAGTGTTTGCGAACTGCGTTGATCTCGTTTATCGTGCAGCCGGCACGCAGTAGCGCGCTGGTCAGCGCCTGCTTATCCACGAGCGTCAGGGGCGCAGCCGGCGCCACCAGCAGCGCCGAGCCGCCGCCGGACAGCAGGCAGATCAGGAGGTCCTCCGGGCCTGCCGTGGCCACGAGCGCCAGTAGGTCCCTTGTGGCAGCCACGCCGGCGGCGTCCGGCACCGGGTGCGCGGCTTCGCGCACCTGCACGTGCCGCAACGGTCCGCCGTGCCCTTCTTTCACGATCACTAGACCGGCGTCAAGCCGGTCGCCGAGAATCCGCTCCAGTTCCGTCGCCATAGGCACGCCGGCCTTGCCGGCCCCGACGACCAGCACGCGCCGGAAGTGCGCGAGGTCGTATCGCGTGTCACCAGCAAGCAGCATCTCGCCCTCGCGCTGCAGGTGTACCCGCACGGCCGCCGCCGGGTCGGCCGCCGCCACTGCCGCGCGGTAACAGCGCAGCGCCACGTCGCGCCGCTCCTGTGTGCCCGCTGATTCCGTCCCCATTGCGCTCCTCTCGCCTGCGGCCCGCGCTGTCGAGCATCGGGCGTATCGTATGGTAAGTGATGAGCAACGCGAAGTACGACGTGATGAGGGGCCCGGCGACTGAAGTCGCGGCTACCACGAGCGAATGGTCAGCCTGCGGCTGCCGGCACCTCCGCGGGCTGGGAACGAGTCCACGAAGCGCCCAGAGGGCACCCGCTTCGCAAGGCTAGCCCGCGAATTTGTTCGCCGGACCGGCTGGATGCGCCTGATTGAGAACGGATAGCAGCATGTCGGGGCGAACAGCATGGACGGAACGCACGATCGTGCTGCCTCGTCTGCCCATCCACTTGCGTGAACTGCCGTCTCCCGGCCCGGCGCTGCTCCTACTGCATGGCCTGGGGGTGGATGGGACCATTTGGCAGGCCATCGGACGGCGGCTCACCCCTGCTTTCTCGCTCCTGGCAGCGGACTTGCGCGGTCACGGCTGGAGCGGGCGCCCTATCGCCGGCTACCGGGCAGCCGATTATGCCGTCGACGTTGCTGAACTGCTGGAACGCCTGGCCGGCGAGTACGGCACGCTTCATCTCCTGGGCCATTCGCTCGGCGCGCTGGCAGCACTGGGAGGGGCGGCGCTCAATCCATCGGCGGTGCAGCGGCTCATCCTGGAGGACCCGCCCCTGAATGGACCCGGACCTCTCGGCCCCTACCTGCGCGGCGTCCTGGTTACCAAGCACGAGTCACGTGCTGCCCTGTTGCAAACGGTGCAGCACTTCCAGCCGGAACTGGGCGAGTTGGTCGGCAATATCCATGCCTCCATGTGGGAGCGCACCGCCGACGCGGCCTTACAAGAGATCCTCAACGCGCCGAAAACGGTGTTTGACGTGAACGGCTGGCTAGAGGAGGTGACGGCCCCCACGTTGCTCATGGCGGCGGACCCGGCACTGGACGCCCGCTTGCATCCGGCGGACGCCGCCGCTGCGTTGAACAGTCTTCGCGATGGACGCCTGGTAGAGTTCCCTGGCGCCGGTCACGTCATCCACGGGCAACGGGCCGCGCAGTTCTGCCGGATCGTGACGGAGTTCCTGGGGGCGTAAAGCTCGGTCGCACCATGCCGACGAAGGCCTGCGCAACGAGTGCGCCGCAAAGTTTTGCGC
>DHIZ01000034.1:243-17780 GCA_002404055.1 Chloroflexi bacterium UBA4733 | reverse complement strand
CCCGCGACTTCAGTCGCCGGGAGGTCCCAAGCATCCGGTACAAAACTTTGCGGCGCACTCCTGCGCAACACGCTGCTCAATCGCCATGGGTCGTGCGATATACTCAGCCGGGAGTTCCAATGTTCCGCGTAGGCCATCAGAGGGACCTGTGCCATGCTGACCGACTACCTCACTGCCGCTATGCATCAGGCTCATTACGAGATTCTGGAAGATGGCAACTTCTATGGCCAGATTCCGGGATTTGCCGGCGTCTTTGCCAGCCAGTCCACGCTGGAGGCGACGCGTCAGGAGTTGCAAAGCGTTCTGGAAGGCTGGATATTGCTCGGGCTGCGTCTCGGTGATGCCCTTCCGGTGGTGAATGGCATCGACCTGGCGCCCGCACTGCACGTGGCCTGAGTGGCACGAATTGGTCCAATCGCCCGCCGCGACCTCATCGGCGTATTTCGCCGGTTAGGCTTCGACGGGCCGTACGCCGGCGGAAACCACGAATATATGCGTCGCGCCGGCCACAAAGTCTACATTCCGAACCCCCACGATGGCGTCATAAGCGGTCCCTTCTTACGTCGCCTCCTTGATCAGGCCGGCGTAACGCCCGAGGAGTGGGGGCGATTGTAGCCTCAAGGCACGTTACGCTGGAAGCGGTAACCAACGTCACGTTCCGTAATGATGTACTGCGGCGAGGACGGATGCTCGCCCAACTTCTCGCGTAGGCGTCGGATGTACTCCCATAGGCTCGCCGCTGATCCTTCGCCTGCCGGCCAGACGCGGCTCAGGAGCGTCTGGGCCGTCAGTACCTGGCCGGCGTTGCTGATCAGCAGCCAGAGCAGTCGGCTCTCTGTCGGCGTCAGGTGGACGAGTTGGTCGCCCCTGATGACGTGCCGTCGGCGGAAGTCAACTTCCACGCCGTTGTGAAGGCGTATGGTTGCTGCTGTCGGGTGACCGGCGGGCCAGGCGCGGCGTAAGACGCTGGCAAGGCGCGCTGAGAGTTCACGAGCACTGAACGGCTTCGTCACGTAGTCGTCGGCGACATCCTGGAGCTGCTGCACCTTGCTGTCTTCATCATCCACAGCCGTCAGCACAATGACCGGCACAGCGGCGAACTGGCGGAGCTCGCGCGCTACCTCAAGGCCGCTGCCATCGGGCAGCATGAGGTCAACCACTGCAGCGTGCGGCAACTGTTCGCGCACCAGTCTCTTGCCTTCGGCCACGGTACCAGCCGTGACAACGTCGTAGCCGTCGGCCCGTAGGTGCAGCCGCAGCGACGCCAGAATGTCGATATCGTCGTCGACGAGCATCACCAACGGTCGCTCGTTGATGTCAGTCCCTTCCACTGCCCGCGCCAGGAGCGACCGGCGGCGCCACCGGCAAATCGACGGTAAAGGTGGCGCCATGGCCGACCTCACTTGTGACCCAGATGCTCCCCTGCATCAGGCGCGCATAGGCCTGACAGATGAAGAGACCCAGGCCCAGGCCGACCGATTCCCGTCCAGCCATCAGTGTGCTGTCGAAGCGGACGAAACGCTGGAAGAGGCCGCTTTGCTGTTCGAGCGTGAGGCCGGGACCCTCGTCACGGACGTGCAGGCGCACGCGCAAGGCGCCGTCCACCGTGACGGCTTCGGCCCTCAGCCAGACTGTCGCCGTGGCTGGGGAATAGCTCACCGCATTGCTGAGCAGATTCATGACGATCTCTTCCAGGCAGACCGGGTCGGCCAGCACCGGAGGCAAGGACAACGGAACCTGGTCGAGAATGGTGCACCTCGGATCTCGTCGCCGCGTGTCGTTGGCGATACCTTGTACCAGGGTTCGCAGGTCAACGGATGTCAACTCGACCTGCAACTGGCCGGAGCGAATGCGCGATGCGCTGAGCAGGTTTCGCACGATGTCGCCCAGCCGTCCGCTCAGATGCTCGACCCTTTCCAGGCAGTAACGCTGTTCCGCCGGGTCGAGCGCGACTTCGGTTCGGCTCAGGGCCTCGGCATAGCTGCGCAGCGCGGCCACCGGATTGCGCAGTTCGTGCGAGGCCATAGCGATGAACTCACTTTGTGTCCGGCTGGTGAGCTCCCAGGCATAGGCCTCGGCGGCCTGCCTCCGCAAGTAGGTGCGCTCGATAGTCAAACCGGCCTGGCGAGCAAACACCGTCAGCAGGCGTTCGGTATCCTCCGGAAAGGGCTCCGATTTGCGATACACCTCCAGCACGGCCAGGGTTTGCCGGTTCACCGCGATGGGAACGGCCATGCAGTGATCGGTCCAGATAGGCGTTGCCTCCCAGCCCTGCCAGCTTTCGCCGGCTAAGCGGCCGGCCAGGTCGCCGCGCGCCGGCCAGGCCGTCAGGCCGGCAGCGGCGCCGGGCTGCAAGCTGCCGTCGTTGTCGCGCAGATAGAGCGCGCTGCCGTCTGCAGAGATCAGGCGTTGGGCGATGTCTGCCAGCAACGGCCAGAGTTCTTCAGCATCAATCCCCGACGATGCCAAACGCCCAACCTCCGTTACCGTGTGGACGACACGATCGCGGGCATCACGCAATTCAGCGGTGAGGCTCTGAAGACTGGCGGTCATGCTATCCATGGCGCCGGCTAGTTCGCCCAACTCATCATGGCGGTGGAACGGCGCTCGCACGGAAAAGTCGCCCTGGCCGATTCGATAGGCCGTTGTCGCCAGTTGCACGATGGGGACGCTCAAGCGGCGGTGGGAGAGGACGCCCAGGCCAATAGCCGCGATGGTCGCCCAGATCAACCCGGCGATCGTGTGCGCCGCTCCCTGGCGGTCCTGCGTGGACCAGTAGATGAGCAGGAGCAGGAAGGGGACGGTCGTCACCAGGCTCAACAGCGTAATCTGATTGCCGATGGTGGCACGGGGCAGCGGTTGGAACGGTTTTTGAAGGAGCCGTCCTATCCGGTTGAGCGCGCCGGCCAGCAGAGCGCGGTAGGATCGGCGGCCCTGTCGGGCGACCGCTGGATGGGGTCGCTGCACGTCGCGCTCTCCCCGCTGCGATTAGACCGTTAAGAAGCGCATGTCGTTGTAGCACAATCGAGACTGCTTTGCACACTGCCCGTCAGCTACGAAGCGCCCTCCGGCGTCGCGTTGAGCCAGATATTGAGGTTCAGGCGCTATGGTAGACGACAAACGCACCTCCACCCCGCGGTGTACAGACGCAACCATGAGGAGGCCCCGATGGTGATTGCTACCGAACCTGTGCTGCCCACCTACCTGCCGCAGGACGAATCCGCGCTGGCCGAGGTCCATCAGTATCTCATCCAGGCGCTCAAGAACAGCGAGCAGAAGCTGGGTAGCACGTTGCGCGACGCCTGCCTCTACGCCGTGGGGCCGCAAGGCAAGATGATGCGGCCGGCGCTGATGCTGGAAGCCTGTCGGGCCGTCGGCGGCAAGCCGGAGCAAATCCTGCCGGCGGTGGCCGGCACGGAGTACGGCCACACCGCCAGCTTGATCCACGACGATCTGATCGATGGCGACAGCGTCCGGCGGGGCCAGGAGGCGGTGCACCGCCGCTATGGGTTGGATTACGCGGTGCTCGGCGGCGATTACCTCATCTTCCAGACCTACCACTGCTTCACCCGCTGCGCCGCCCTTGGCGTGCCGAGCGACCGCGTCCTGCGCGCCATCGCCTTGCTCTCCGCCACCTGCATGGAGATGTGCGAAGGTCAGGCCCTGGAAGCGGAGCTAGTTGGTAACTGCGACGTGACTCGTGAGCTATATCTCCAGGTGATTCATTTGAAGACGGCCACCTTCACCGCCAGCGCTGCCCAGATTGGCGCCGTGCTGGGCGGCGGCCAGGAGCAGGAGATTCAGGCGCTGGGGGCCTACGGCGAGCATCTCGGCCTCGCCTTTCAAGTGATCGATGACCTGCTCTGCTACACGGAGAGTGACGACGTGATCAAGAAGCCGGTGGTCAGTGACCTGGCCAACCGCCGTGTCACGCTGCCGATCATCTACGCGCTGGAACAGGCAACGCCGCCGCAGCACCGCTGGCTTCGCGACCTTTTTGCCGCCCCACAGCCGGACCTGACGCAGCAGCCCGCCTTGCTGGAGTTGCTGCGCACGACCGGCGCCATCGACCGGGCACGCGCCGACGCCGAGCAGTTCGCCGGCATGGCCCGCCAGCACGTCGGAGCACTGCGGCCAACCGCCAGCCGGGAGCACCTGGCAGCCCTGGCTGACATGGCGGTGCATCGTCATCACTAAGCGCATGCCAACTCGCCTCGCCTCCGCCCGCCTCGCCGGTCAACTGGTACCGCTGCTGGGGGCTGCCCTATGCGACCTCCCGAACGGTTCGACGCGCACTGCTGTGGACGGCCTGGGCCTGCTCGCCTGGGCTTTGACGCCGGGCCGCCGCCGGGCCACGGGGGAAAACTATGCTGCCCTCCTGGAGCAGTCGCCCCAATCGCCGGAAGTCGGCCGGCTGGTGCGCCAGGCATACAAGCACTATGGCCGCATGGCGCTGGCCTTTTTCACCATGACGCAAGTCGCCAACAGGGATCTACTGGCTCGCGCGCACGTATCGGGAAGGGAGTATCTGGACAATGCGCTACAGCAAGGCCATGGCGCCATCCTCGTGCTGCCACATCTGGGCAACTGGGACATGGCAGCGCGGCTCTGTCTGGCGCTCGGCTATCCACTGACTGCCGTGGTGGAGGATGACTGGAGCGCTGCGTTTGCCGGGCAGGCGCGCAGGCGCGACGGGCTTCACGTCCTCCCGCGGGCGCGTTCGCTGCGCCCCCTCCGGCGCGCCCTCGACAGCAACGAGCCGGTGGCGCTGCTCTGCGACGTGGCGCCGCCAGGTGTCCACGCCACGGCAGTCTGCTTCGGCGGCCAGCGCGCCTACCTGCCGGTCGGACCGGCCCGGCTGGCGATTGCCAGCGGCGCGCCGCTCATCCCCTGCGCCGCCGTCACCCTGGCCGATGGTCGCCCGAGCATCACCGCCAACCCCGCCATCTATCCGCCATCGCCAAACGACGCCAGATCGCTGCCGGAGCAGGTTCAGCAACTCATGCAGGCGGTCGCCGTTCATTTTGAGCAGTTGATCCGGCAGCACCCGGAACAATGGTATGCCTTCCGATCTCTGGGAGCACTGACCAATGCGACCTGATACATGGAGCATTGTTCCTGCCACCACGTCGCCGCTGATGACTGCGTCCGGCGACCGGCGCGTCGATGCGGCCATCACCCGCACGCTGCGTTACCTCGAAGGCCGGCGCCGCGCCAATGGAACCTGGGCGGGTGATCTCTCCAGTTCCGCCCTGGCAACGGCCATCGCCACTGTCGCCCTCCGCCGCCACGCCCCGATTCGGCTAGCGATGCGCCTGCGCGCCGGGACGGAGTGGCTGGCTGCTACCCAGGGGCAGGATGGTGGCTGGGGTGACGCCGTGACCGACGACAGCACGGTCAACGCCACCGCGCTGGCCGTGGCCGCGCTGCACCTGGAACAGCCGCAGCGCTACCAGGAGCAGATCGCGCGGGGCAGGCGCTGGATTGATGAGGCCGGCGGCTTCGCGGCCATCAACGACCCGGAGCAGGCGACGTTGAGCGGACCTTGCCGGACGGTCTGGGCAATGGCGGAACTGGTACCGTGGCGGGCCATTCGCTCCCTGCCGGTCGAGATTTCCTTGCTGCCCAAGCCGATACGCCGGACCATCTCCACCACCTTCCCGGCCTTTCTCAGCCTGGCGATGCTGCACGACCGGCATCGACCGGTCGCCCGTTTGCGGCGGCCGCTGCGACGGCTGGTGGAACGGCGGGGGCTGCGCTGGCTACAGCGCGCCCAGTGTGCCAACGGCGGCTACGAAGAGTCGGCCTTCCTCACCTCCATCGTCGCCATGTGCCTGATCGAGACACCAGGCAGCGCCATCGCCCAGCGCGCCGCGGCCTACGTCGAACAGGCCCAACGCGCCGACGGCAGTTGGCCCATCGACCGCGAGCTGGAGACCTTCGATAGCGCGCTGACGGTGCAGGCCCTTGCAACGCACGGCAACGCTCTTATCGGCCCGGCGGATGCCGCCCTGCACCGGTGGTTTCAGGATACGCAGTTCCGCGCGGTCTGCTTCCCCACCGGCGCGCAGCCGGGCGGTTGGGCCTGGGCACAGCCGGGCGGCTGGCCGGACATGGACGACTCTTCTGCCGCCATTCGCGCCCTGCTGCGCCTGGGTGAGCGGTCCGACCAGGCCAGCATCCAAAACGGCTTGCGCTTCATGCGCTGGATGCAGAACCGCGACGGCTCCTGGTCGACCTTCGTCAAGAACTCCCGCATGCCCTTTGACCGCGCCTGTCCCTACATCACCGGCCACGCGCTGGCCGCTTTCGCCGAAGCGGGGGTCCCGTCGAGTGACCCGGCCGTGGCGCGGGCCATAACCTTCCTGGAGCGAGCGCAGCGCTCGGATGGCTCCTTTGAGGCCATCTGGTTCCGCAACTCGGTGGCCGGCACGGCGTCGGTGCTGGAAGCACTGGCGCTGCTGGGACAGGGCGACGGGTTGACGGCACGGCGGGCTGCCAACTGGCTGGCGGTGTCCCAACGGCCCGATGGCGGCTGGGGAGGCGACGGCGCCAAGCCCTCATCGGCCGAAGAAACAGCCTGGGCCATGCACGCCCTGCTCCTGCGCGACCGCACCTTCAACACGGGGGCCGCGCGGCGGGCCGTCGACTGGTTGCTCGATAAACAACGTGACGACGGCGCCTGGGACCCGTCCGTGATCGGCCTCTACTACAGCACCCTCTGGTACTCCGACAGTATGTACGCCGTTGCCTTGCCCTTGCAGGCACTCGCTGCCTACCAGCGTTCCGCGGCGGGACTGCGCGAATGAAGCATCCCCTGCGCGTCAAAGCCTTCGCCTACCTGGAGATGGCGCGACCCTATACCCTGTTCCACGCCGGCACGCTCTGCCTGGCGGCGGGACTTGTGGCGGCACAGGGGCACATCTCGGCCGGCCGTGCCCTGCTGATCTGGCTGACGCCGACCGTCGGCTGGCTGGCCGGTCTGGCGACTTCCGACTACCACGACCGCCAACTGGACCGGGTGGCGAAGCCGATGCGGCCGATCCCGTCGGGCCGCGTGGGCGAGCGGGAGGCCTTCCGGCTCATGGTCGGCCTGATCGTGGCCGGCTTCGTCGGCGCGCTCCTGCTTGGCTGGCGCACCTTCGCGCTGGCCTGGCTGGTGATGATCCTGGGGGTCGCCTACGCCCGCACGTTCAAGGCAAAAGGCTTCCTCGGTCATTTCGATCGCGGCCTGCTCGCCGGTCTGACGGTGCTCTTCGGCAGCATCGCCGCCACCGGTGGCGTGCCGTCGCGCATGTGGCTGCTGGTGGCGCTGTTCTTCTGCCACGACAGCGCGACGAACCTGCTGGGCGCCGTGCGCGACCTGGAAGGGGACAGGGCGGCAGGCTACCAGACGGCGCCGGTACGCTACGGCGTGGCCGTATCCGGCGCCATTGCCGGCGGCCTGATGCTGCTCTGGATGGCTATTGGCCTGGCATTTGCGTTGAGCACGGTCTGGAAGCCGCTGTTTGCAGTGCTATTCGCGGCAGCCGTCGTTGGTGATGTGCTGGCGCTGTTCCAGATGACGCCGGCTAATCGGGCGGACGGAGCGGACGCCGGTGGCGACGCGCGTACCCAGCGTCGCCACGCGGCGCTGGGGGCGCACAAGGTTCTGGTCATTGAGCGGCTAATATTGTCTGTTGCCTTTGCGGCTACTGTACTGTCGCCAGTCAAGGCGCTCGTCTTGCTGGCGGTGCTGGCATCAACAACCTGGTGGGCACAGTTGCGTCTGCGTGATCGCTACGAGTTCGCGCCAATGAAAGTGGAAGAACCAAAAGGTGGACGTGGAAAACCACCGGAAGAGAAGGGTGAAAGCCGTGGGCATGCTGGAACATCTGCGCGGACCGCATGAACTCAAGGGTATGACAGCGCCGGAATTGGCAACGCTGGCGCAAGAAATACGCGACGAGTTGATGCGCGTCATTCCGCGCAACGGCGGCCACTATGGCCCGAACCTGGGCGTCGTCGAACTGACGCTCGCCCTGCATCGTGTTTTTGACAGTCCGCGCGACCGCCTCTTCTGGGATGTCGGCCACCAGTCTTACCCGCACAAGCTCGTCACCGGCCGCTTCCACCAGTTCGAAACCTTGCGCCAGGAAGGCGGCCTCTTCGGCTACCCGTCCCCAGCGGAGAGCGAACATGATCCGGTCTACGCCGCCCACGCCGGCCACTCCATCTCCCTCGCCACGGGGGTCGCCCTCGCCAACGCAGTGCTCGGCAAGGAGGGTGAAGCGGTCGCCATCATCGGCGATGGCGCGATGACCGCCGGGATGGCCTACGAAGCGCTCGACCATCTAGGCGGTACCGGCAAGCGGGTCATTATCGTCCTCAACGACAACGGTATGTCCATCTGCGCCAATGTCGGCGCGCTTCCCAATCACCTCAAGCATTTCGCGCCCGCCAACACCGGTCCGACCAGCCCCTTCCTCTGGGAAGCCTTCGGCATCCGCTACCTAGGTCCCGTGGATGGGCACGATATTGCCGCTATGGAGCAGGCGTTCCTGGAGGCGCGCGCCACGCCGGGACCGGTGATGGTACACGTCTGCAGCATCAAGGGTAAGGGTGATGCACGGGCCGAGGCCGACGCCACAGGGTGGCATGACATGGCGCCGACGCCAACTATCGGCATGAAGCCGGCCGTCGCCTCCTGGTCGAGCTTTGCCGCCGACGCGATCGTGCGGGCGGCTGAGCAGGATCGGCGCGTGGTCGCCATCACCGCCGCCATGGCCAAAGGCACCGGACTGACCAAATTCCGCAGCCGCTTTCCCGAGCGCTTCTTTGATGTCGGCATCGCCGAGCAGCACGCCGTCGCTCTCGCTGCCGGGCTGGCCCGGCAGGGGGCGCGTCCCGTGGTCGGCATCTATTCCACCTTCCTGCAGCGCGCCTACGACCAGTTCATCCATGACGTGTGCATTCAGGATCTGCCTGTGGTCTTCGCGCTGGACCGTGCCGGCATTGTAGGCGACGACGGCAAGACGCAGCAGGGCGTCTTCGACTATTCCTACATGCGCTGCATCCCCAACGTCGTCCTGATGGCCCCGAAAGACGAGAATGAACTGCAGCACATGCTGCACACCGCCCTGCAGCACGACGGCCCGATCGCCGTGCGCTATCCGCGCGGCGCAGCCCTCGGCGTGGCCCTCGACGCCACACCGCAACGCCTGCCGATCGGCAAGGCAGAAGTGCTGCGCCGTGGCCCCGACGTGGCCTTGCTCGGCATCGGCCTGGGTGTGGAAGCCGCCATGCAGGCGGCGGAGCAGTTGGCGACCGAAGGCGTGTCGGCTACCGTCGTCAACGCTCGCTTCGTCAAACCCCTGGACCGTGACCTGATCCTGGAGTTGGCAAGCACCGTGGGCCGTTTAATCACCATCGAAGAGAACGCCCTGGCCGGCGGCTTCGGCAGCGCCGTCTGGGAACTGCTGGAGCACGAGGGCGTCCACGATTGCCGGCTTCACCGCGTCGGCGTGCCTGACGAGTTCGTGGAGCACGGCCCACAGGCCTCCTGGCGCAAGCGCTACGGCCTGGACGCGGCCGGCGTGGCCGCGGCGGTGCAGCAGCACTATCCCGAGCTGTTCCGCCCGGAGAACCGCGAAAGCCGCTGCACTTCAGGTCGCGAAGCGGCACCATCCAAGCGGCAACGTGCTACGGAGCCCGTCGGCGCGCGATGAACACGGGCCACGAGCCGGTCACCACGTCCTCACATTCGGCGGGAGGATCATCCCCTGCAACGCCACCAACTGTCGCGACCATCAGCGTAATTGGCGGTGGTGCGGTAGGTGGGCTGCTGGCCGCCCTACTGGCGCGAGCCGGTTGCCCCGTGGAACTGGTGGTGCGCGAGCAATCCCAGGCAGCGTACCGGGAAGGTATTCGCGTCACGACGCCCCGCGGCGTCTTCCGGCAGGCGCTGACGGTGCGTACTGCTTCTTCACCGGCGGCGGCACTCCTGGTCGTCGCCGTCAAGATGCCTGATCTGGAAGCGACGTGCCGGCAAATCGCCGCAGCCTGGTCAGACCCAGAGGGACGTGCCGGCGCAGAACGAGCGGCGGCTCCGGCCATGCTCCTGCTGCAAAATGGCCTGGCGGCGCTTGATCTCGCTGCCCACTACTGGCCGCCGGAACGCCTCTACGCTGCCGTGGTGGAGCTGGGTGCAACCGCACTCCTGCCAGGTGAGATTACCTACTCTATCCCCGGCCGGCTGCTCGTGGGTAGCGCCCAACCTGCGCAGTTAGCGGCTGCTCGCCAGATCGCCGCATGGCTGACGCCGGCGATTCGCGCAGACGTGACGGAGGACGTGCGAGGAGCACAACGGCTGAAGCTCCTCATCAACCTGAACAACGGCGTCGCCGCAGCCACCGGGCTGACCATTCAGCAACTGTACGCCAGTCGCGCTGGGGTCAGAGTCTCGCTGGGCGTGATGCGCGAGGGTCTTTCGGTGCTGGACGCGGTTGGCATGCCACCACCCGTCAACCGGCGCAGCCGTACCTTGCGCGCCTTCCTGGGTCTGCCCGACGCCTTTGGCCTGAGCGCCTTGCGCCTGGCGCGCATCGCCATGGGGCAGCGTGCCCCCGTCTATAGCTCTACGTTGCAGAGCCTCCTGCGGCATCGCCCCAGCGAGATCCGCTGGTTGAATGGCGCCATCGTCCGCCTGGGCCAAGAACACAACCTGCCGGCGCCCCTCAACAGCGCCATCGTCGCCGCCGTGGAGGCGCTGGAGGCGGGACAGGAGGGTTCGGCGTATGTAACGCCGGGCGCGCTGCTCAATACGGCTTAGATAGGGCAAGGATACCATGGCTGGATATCTAACAGGGGCCGCGACTGCGGTCTGCGGCCAAGCGACCGCAGTCGCCCCCCGTACTTGGCGGCAGACCGCAGTCGCCGCCCTGCTCGGGATCATCCAATCCCGACCTGGAGGCGACTAGTTGGAACACGCACCCCCCATTCCCGACAAGTCGGCGATTGGCCCCGCCGCAACGGTCGGCATCGTCTGCGAAAGCGTTGCCTGCCTCGATCCGGCCAGGGTTGGCGCCCTGGGCGTCCAGGTGGTGCCGGTTCCCTTCGTGATCGATGGTCGCGCCTACCTTGATGGCGTCGATCTCAGCCATGAGGAGTTCTATCGGCGGCTGGAACGCAGCGGCCGCGCGCCGGCAACGTCGGCGCCGGCGCCGGCGGCGTACCTGGAGGCCTTTCGCGCGGCCGGCACGCCGAACGTCGTCTGCGTCACCGTCAGCGGCGCCGTGAGCACGATGGCCGAGCGCTGCCGGCTGGCGATCCAACAGGCCAAAGAGCAGTTGCCGGCCGTAACAATCGAACTGTTCGACTCCGGCACTGCCGCTATGGCCCAGGGACTGCTGGCACTGGCCGCGGCCCGCCTTGCCCAAACCGGCGCTCCTTTGCCTGAAATAGTCGACCTATTGCAACGCAGCCGGTCCAAGGCGCACCTGATGATTGTGCTCGACACACTCAAGTACCTGGCCCAGACGGGCCGTCTTGGCGGTATCGCCGCGCTGGCCGGCGGTGTGCTGAGCATCAAGCCGATCGTCCATTGTTCCAACGACCGCTTCGCGCCGATAGAAATCTGCCGGACCCGTCCACGCGCGCTCGACGGAATGCTCAACCACCTGGCGCGCGACGTGGGGGCCAGCCGGACCCAGCACGTGGTCATCCAGCACGCGGCCGCTGAACAGCAGGCGGAGGCGCTGCGCGCTGAGACAGCGCGCCGGCTACCCGATGTCAACCTTTCCATTGTCCCCTTTTCGCCGGTGATGGGCACCTACGCCGGCCCGGGTCTGCTCGGCTTCGCCTGGCTGCACGGCCAATGAGGTGCACGAGGTCACTGCCGATTCGGGTTGTTGCTGTCGTTGCCGGGGGCTACCTGCTCGGCTCCTTGCCAGTGGTCTACCTCCTGGGACGCCTGGCCGGTGTGGACCTGCGCCGCCACGGCAGCGGTAACGTGGGCAGCCACAACCTCAGCGCCGCCGCCGGCACGGGCGTGGGACTTGCCGGCTGGCTCAGCGACGCCGCCAAGGGGGCAGTGGCGGTACACGCCACCCGCCGATTTTGCCAGGATGAAGCACTGGTCGGCTGGGCGCTACTCGGCGCGCTAGGCGGCCAGTGCTGGCCGGCATTCCTGGGCTGGAGCGGCGGCCGCGGTGTGGCAACCCTCGTCGGCGGCATGCTGGCCTTGACCCCGCGTACAGCGCCATGGCCGTTGGCCACAATTACTGCCATCGCCGGGCTACGCCCGCTGGCCAGAACGTCGGGCCCCATCAGCACCACGTTGCGGGGCGCGGCCGTGCCGGTCGGCGTCCTGGCAGGGGCCCTGATCTGGCCGCTCGCCTGTGTACTCGATAAGCGCTCCCGCACGAGCGCAGCGACGGCGGCTGCAGCCGCGCTGCTCCTCATCCTGCGCCGCATTTCAGCCAATGGCCTGCCAAATACCGGTGCTAGACCGACCAGGCTGCTCGCCCGTGCTTTGCTGGATCGGGACCACGGGTAGACCGGCCCGGGCGGATGCGATTTTGACCGAATATGCAGCAAATGTACCCGTCGGAGGTTGACATCTTGTTAATCTCCAGGGTAAAGTGCGAGTAGAGTTTCTCAGGTACGTCAGGGGCGGGACAGGCACTACATACAGTTAGCCGCCTCGCTGGCGGCTCCCCTGTCGAGCAACAGCGCGGAGAGGGTGGAGACGGGTGGCGGTTACGGACGAGGAACGGGTCAACTCAGGCATCCATAGTATCCATTCCCTTCGGGGATCCCCTCCAGAGTCCGCATACGAGGTACAATTCTATCGGGTCTCAATCGAAGCGTCCGCGCTCACTCCCTCACGGACTAGTGCCAGGAACTCCTCGGTGTCGCACCCCACTGATCTCCCCGGGTCCGATCTCGTCGCTCACCGGCTTGAGGAATTCGCTGCTATCCCGTCGCCTGAGGCGAACCACAGCACACCGGCTGAGCGTCCAGTGGCGGCCGCCGATGAGCCGGACCTCGAAGATCTGGTCAAGCTGTACCTCCGCGAAGCCGCCTCCGTGCCGCTGCTCACTGCCAGCGAAGAGGTGACCTTTGCCATGGCCATGGAGCAAGCCAGGGCGGCGGAAAAGCGGCTGGAAGATCCCGACTTCAGCGCTTCCGGCCGGCTGGCGCTGCGCATGGCCGTGCGCAAAGGGCAGCACGCCCGCGAGCGCCTCATTCAGTCCAATCTCCGCCTGGTCGTCAGTGTCGCCAAGAAGTACATGAATCGCGGCATTGCCTTCCTCGACCTGATCGAGGAAGGCAACATCGGTCTCATGCGCGCTGTCGAGAAGTTCGATTACCATCGCGGCTTCAAGTTCAGCACCTACGCCACCTGGTGGATTCGCCAGGGCATCCAGCGCGCCGTTGCCGACCAGGCTCGCACGATCCGCCTCCCTGTCTACATCGGCGAGATGATCAACAAGGTGACGCGAGCCTCCAATACGCTGCAACAGCGCTTCGGGCGCGAACCGACGCGGGCAGAGGTTGCCGAATTTGTGGGGCTGGATGAGGAGGAAGTGCAGGAAATCATGCGCGTCTCCCAGTGGCCAGTCTCCCTGGAAACGCCGCTCGGTGAAGAGGAAGACGTTCACCTCGGCGACCTCATCCCCGACCAGCACGCTGTGGCTCCTGCCGATGCCGCCCACCGCCAGATCTTGCGCGAAGAAATGGAAGACCTGCTCGACCAACTCGACCAGCGCGAACGCCGCGTCCTGGAACTACGCTACGGCTTCCAGGATGGGCGTGAGCGAACGCTGGAGGAAGTCGGGCGCGTTTTCGGCGTCACCCGCGAACGCATCCGCCAGATTGAGGCCCAGGCGCTCATCCGCCTCCGTGGCTCAAACAGCGTGTGCCGGTTGAAGGACTACCTGGAGTAAGGGGCGTGCCTGCACCCCACTCGCTCCTCTCCACAGCCGACGTCGACCACGCGCAGGTACTGCGCATCCTGGATGTGGCCGCCGAGTTCGACGTTGACATCCGTGCGCATCACCGGCTTCTCGATGATGCAGTGATCGCTACGCTCTTCTTTGAGCCGTCAACACGCACCCGCTTGAGTTTCGAGGCCGCCGCTAACCGCCTTGGCGCGCGCGTGCTGACGATGAGCGACCCAGCCGCCTCCTCAACGAGCAAAGGGGAGACGCTCGACGACACTGCACGCATCGTGGAGCGCTATGCCGACCTGATCGTGCTGCGTCACCCCCAGGACGGGGCGGCGCGGGAGGTGGCCGCGCTGGTGTTCATCCCCGTTATCAATGCCGGCGACGGCACGGGTGAGCACCCCACCCAGGCCCTACTCGATCTCTTCACGATCCGCCAGGAACGAGGTCGCCTGGACGGCCAGCGTGTCGCCCTCATCGGTGACCTGCGCAATGGACGCACCGTCCACTCCCTGTCTCGCCTCCTCGCGCGCTTTGCGTGTCCGATGCTGCTCGTTTCCCCACCGGGGCTGGCCCTACCCGCGTCCTTGCTCGCGGAACTGCACGAACAGGGTGCGGACCTGGCAGTGACGGAGTTTGAAGACGCCTTGACCCGCGCGGATGTGGTGTACGTCACGCGGATACAGAAGGAGCGCTTTGTCGATCTGGCCCAGTACGAGGCGGTACGCGGCAGCTATCGCCTGACGGCGGACACTGTCCGGCGGCTGGCCCCTGCTGCCACGATCATGCATCCGCTGCCGCGTGTGGACGAAATAGCGGCCGACGTTGACGCCTTGCCGAACGCCGCCTACTTTCGCCAGGCCGGCAACGGCGTGCCGGTACGCATGGCGCTGCTAGCTCTCTTGCTCGGCGCGGTACCCTGGTAAATCGGAGAAGTGAAAGGACGCGACTACGTGGACTACGAGGCAAAGATGGAGGAGCGTCGGCGTGCCACAGACAGCCTCCTGTGCATCGGGCTGGACCCGGAGTTGGACCGCCTGCCGGCCGGAATCTCCCGCGACCCGGCTGGCGTCTTCCAGTTCACGAGCGCAATCGTGGAGGCAACGGCCGACCTGGCTGCGGCCTACAAGCCGAACTTTGCCTTCTACGAAGCGCTCGGCCCGGCGGGTATGGAGGTGCTGCAACGCCTGATCGCCGTTATCCCACGCGACATCCCGGTGATCGGCGACGCGAAGCGCTCCGACATCGGCAACACGGCCCGCCTTTATGCGCGCGCCGCCCTCGACGTCTTTGGCTGTGACGCCATGGTGGTCAATCCGTACCAGGGGCAGGACAGCGTCGAAGAGTACCTCGCCCACGCCGGGCGGGGTATCTACGTGCTCGCCCGCACTTCCAATCCTGGCGCAGCAGATTTTCAGGACATCGTCGTCGATGGCGAGCCGCTCTACCTGCGCGTCGTACGCGATGCCCAGCGCTGGCGACGCGCCGCCACACTCGGCTTTGTCGTCGGGGCGACCGCCCCCGAGCAACTGCGGAAGGTTCGTCAACTGGCCCCCCAAGCGCAACTGCTCATTCCGGGCATCGGCGCGCAAGGCGGCGATCTGGCCTCAGCCGTCCGCGATGGCTCGCGAGCAGGCGGCGGCGGCCTGCTGATCAGCGCCTCGCGCTCCCTCCTCTACGCCTCGTCCGGCAGCAACTTTGCCACAGCGACCCGCCACGAGGCCGAGCGCCTGATCACCGAGATGCGCCGTTTGGCGCTGGAGGCCGCATGACCACGCCGGAAGCATCGCCCCGCGCTGAGGCCGTCGCCGAACTGCTGTTACGGGTCGGCGCTGTCGCCATCCGCGTCCAGCCGCCCTTCCGCTACCGCTCCGGCATGCTCGCTCCCATCTATACCGACAACCGCTTGCTCTGCTCCTATCCGCAGGAACGGCGCGCGATCACCGGCTACTTTGCCGAGCTTCTGGCCGAGCACGGCATTGCAGCCGACGTGCTGGCCGGGGTGTCGACCGCCGGCATCCCGCACGCCGCCTGGCTGGCGGAACGGCTGGCGTTGCCGATGGTCTATGTCCGCGCCGAAGCGAAGGACCATGGCAAGGGAAAACGCCTGGAAGGCACCCTCAGGCCGGGACCTGAGCCTGCCGACTCGGCGCCGGGCCAGCCTGAGCACCAGCCGCCCCGTGTCGTCGTGATTGAGGACCTTGTGACCACCGGCGGCGGCGCGCTGGATGCCGTTGCTGGGGTGCGCGAAGCAGGGGGGCAGGTCAGCCATTGCCTTGCCATCTGCACCTACGGCTTCCCGCAAGCCACGGCGGCGTTCGCCGAGGCGGGGGTCACGCTGTTGCCGCTCTGCAGTTATGACAATCTCGCGGCGGTGGCACAACGCCTGCACCTGGTAGCAACCAACGATCTGGCGATGGTGCTGGACTGGCGTGCCGACCCGGCGGGTTGGGCAGCTCGGCATGGGTTGCAAACGGGTGAGTGACGCCGAAACAGTCATCCG
This sequence comes from Chloroflexi bacterium UBA4733, assembly GCA_002404055.1. The sequence continues at coordinate 1,349 of DHIZ01000034.1, read as the reverse complement.
CGGCGGTAGCATCGTCACGCCAGCCGGTGTGGCACGAGCCAATATCCACATTGTGAGCCAGCGCATCGCCGCTGTCGGCTTGCTCCTGGACGCTCCGGGCGCCCAACAGGTGGACGCCTCCGACCTGCTGATCCTGCCGGGACTGATCGACGTACACGTCCACGTGCGCGAACCGGGTGCAACCGACAAGGAAGACTGGCTAACCGCCACGCGAGCGGCGCTGGCCGGCGGCGTCACGACCATCCTGGATATGCCGAACAACGATCCGCCGACGACATCGGCAGACGGCGTGTACGAGAAGCTGGCGCTGGCCGCTCAGCGTGCCGTCTGCGACTTCGGCGTCTACCTGGGGGCGACTGCGGAGAACGTCGGGCTGGCCGCGCAACTGTCCGGCACGATCGCGGGACTCAAAATCTACCTGGGGTCGACCACCGGCAGCCTCCTGACCGACGACTGGTCGCTGCTCTATCGCCATCTGCGCGCCACGCCTGCCAACATACCCGTCGTCGTTCACGCTGAGGACGAACAGTGCTTGCGCGCCTTTGCCGGCAGTAGCACGATCGATCACAACCTGAACCGCCCGCCAATCTGCGCCGAACTGGCCGTCGCCCACGTGATCGCCGCTGGCCGCGCCGCCGGTCGCGGGGCCCACGTCGCCCACGTCAGCACCCCGGAGGAAGTAGCCGCCATCGCCGCCGCACGCCGCTACGTCCCCGACCTGACCTGTGAGGTCTGCCCCCACCACCTCTTCCTGACCGCCAACGACGCCATCCGTCTGGGCGGCTGGGGCAAGGTCAACCCGCCTTTGCGCCCGGAATCGTTGGTCTCGCGCCTGTGGCAAGCATTGCCCGACGTGGACATCATCGCCACGGACCATGCCCCGCACACGCCTGCCCAGAAGCAGTGCGACTATGCGGCAGCACCGGCCGGCTTTCCCGGCCTCGAATCGCTGCTGCCGTTGCTGCTGCTGGCCGTGCGCGAAGGCCGCCTCACGTTGCCTCGCCTGGTCGAACTCACGTCCGCCGCGCCGGCGCAGCTCTTCCACCTGGCCGGCAAAGGGGGCATTGCCGCCGGCCTCGATGCCGACCTGGTGCTGCTCGATCCGG
>DHIZ01000034.1:0-150 GCA_002404055.1 Chloroflexi bacterium UBA4733 | reverse complement strand
ACCTGGTGCTGCTCGATCCGGCGGCCGAAACAGTCGTGGTTGCCGACCGATTAGAGACCAAAGCGAAAGGGACGCCCTTCGTAGCGTGGACACTGCCCGGCCGCATCCAGGGGCTCTGGCGACGGGGCGAGCGGGTGATTGAGGGCGGCG
>DHIZ01000365.1:1998-3667 GCA_002404055.1 Chloroflexi bacterium UBA4733 | reverse complement strand
CCTGGCCGGCCTCCTTCGCCTGGCCGCGAACTCGGTGAGCACCCTCGCCAACGCCATGGTCGGGGCCGGCATGCTGGAGCGGTGCCCCGGCGCCGCCGACAAGAGGACCGTGGAGTTCACCCTGACCCCCACTGGCGCCCGGCTCGTGGGGCAGTGGCGCTCGACGAACACAGGCTTGTTGTTCAGCGCCATCGCGGAGCTGGGGGCCCGGGACCGACAGGTTCTGACCCAGGCACTGCCCGTCCTGGAGCGCCTCGTTGCCATCATCGACGAGCAGGCCGACGGGCCAGCCGGCGCCGTGATGCGGGGACCAGATGCGTGATGACAGACTCGTAGGACACCGATGGAGGCGCAACCATGCTGGGACGTCGCAGTGCCGCCGTACCCGGTGTTGGCAAACCGGATCTGCCTGAAGAGCCCGCCGCACATGTGCTCCGGGCGATAGGCGCCGCCAAGAAGATCGATGAGGCAGTGTTGTTGCTGCCCACCGACCTGGAGCTTGGCGCGGCGGAGTGCGTGGTGCTGCGTGGCCCGAACGGCAGCGGCAAGACAACGCTGCTGAGGATCCTCGCCGGCACCGTGCCACCATCTGAGGGCGAGGCCACCCTGGACGGTTCGCCGATCGACGAACGCGACGACCTCACGCGCAGCGCGATCGCGGCACTGATCGGCGCGCCTGCGACCTACCGTGACCTGACGCTCGTGGACCACCTCGTCCTGATCGACTCCACCTGGGGCCATGTTGGAGAGCGTGCTGCTGACCGGGCCGACGAGATCCTCGAGCTGCTCGAGATCGACCACCTGGCGGAGCGGTTCCCCCATGAGCTGTCATCGGGCCAGCAGCAGCTGTTCCACCTCTCGATGGTGCTCGCACGCCCTTCGTCCATCCTCATCCTGGACGAGCCCGAGCAACGGCTCGACACCGACAAGCGTCAACTGCTGACCCGAATCCTGTTGGACCGCAAAGCAGATGGCAGCAGTCTGCTCATCGCCTGCCACGACCCGGCGATGACTGACGCCCTGGCTGACACCGTCGTCGACCTCCTGCTCGCATGAACGGCGCGGAGAGGCAAAGGCTGCGTCAGGTCCGCGCCGCCATCCTCGGCAACCGCCCGGACAGCTCCATGAGCTCCGCCCTGTATCCCGTGTACGTCGCCGTGATCGCGGCGGGCACGTACGGAGTCCCTGCCTCCCAACAGCTGTTCCGTTCGCTCGACAAGAGGTGGCTGGCCGAGCATGTCGGGACCCCTGCGGGGGCAATCGTGGCAGTGGCATCGACAGCCTTGCTCCTGACCGTGTTCCGGCTGGTGGGTCGGTTTCATGGTCCCGTGGTGCCGCCGCTGCCCTACCTCGAGATGGTCGTCACCAGCCCCATGCCGCGCAAGGTCACGCTCGCCCGCAACTGGCGGCTGAGTCTGGGCGGCTCGACCATCGGCGGCCTCCTGACCGGTGCGGTCTGCGGTGCGGGACTGGCGATCGCGGGCGTCACCCAACCGATCGTGCTGTTGCCAACCACTCTCTCGGGCGCCCTGCTCGGCGTGCTCGGCGCCGAGCTCTGGCTACAAGGCCAGCTGCACGGTCAGTTCCAGGCGCCGGCACTGAAGTCGACAGGCGGCTCCTCCTTCCTCAGTAGACGCCGAAACGCGTTGGCGAGACTGGACATCACCGG
>DHIZ01000365.1:0-1814 GCA_002404055.1 Chloroflexi bacterium UBA4733 | reverse complement strand
CGCACCATCCGGCTTGATGCCGCCCGGCCGACCACCCATGCCCGGCATGTGCGCCTGAGAGCCAGCGGGCCCCTGGTCATCATCGCCCGCCGCGACCTCCTGGGTCTGCGCCGGGCGCCGGGGTCAGCGCTCTACGGGCTGGGCTTCGCCACGCTCGGGTCAGCCGGGCTGATGCTGTCGTTGCAGTCGCCGCGAACTCCGACGATGGCACCATTGGTCAGCCTGGTCGTCTGTCACCTCGGGTTCGGCGCCTGGTGCGAGGGCCTGCGGCTGCACGCCGACAACTCGGGCACCTCACGACTCCTGGGACTCCCCTACCGTGACACGGCGCTCGCGCATCTTGCTGTGCCGGTATCTGCGTGGACGCTGACCACCATCGTCGTCGGCACCGGCCTGTGGCTGGCCGGCCTGGTCGACCCCACCGCGCTCGTCTGGGCGATCGGCACCGGAGCACTGCTGGCGGGCACACACCTGATGGCGGCGTACCGCGGGATGCCGCCGGCCGGCGTCTTCGGACCGCACGCCGGGGTGCCGGCGATGATCTTCTGGTACGCCAAGCCGCTGCTGGCGACCCTCGTCGTAGGAACGGCGACCGCGGCTTGGGCCGCTCGCGCCGCCAGCCCATGGACTGCGTTCTCCTGGCTGCTGATCGCCACGGCCGGGGTGGTCGCCTGGGGGCTTGGACTGGTGGGCAAACGCGACCGGCGCAGCTGAGCTGCTCTCGGCTCTCCCGTTCAGCGGCCGCTGATGCGGTCGGCCATCCGCGCGATCAGTGAGGTGGTTCCCCTACCGTCGCTCTCTTGTCGGTCAGCGGCCCGGTAGGCGACATAGAGGGCGCGAACTCCAAGCCACCGCAACGGTTCTGGCTCCCAGCGACGGACATGTCGGCCCACCCAGGGCAGCCGAGTGAGCTCCGTGTCCCTGCCGAGCACCAGGTCGCGCAGCGTGCGCCCAGCGAGATTGGTCGCGGTCACGCCATGACCCACGTACCCACCGGCCCAGCCCAGGCCGGTGCTGCGGTCCAGATCCACCGCTGCGCACCAGTCCCGCGGGACCCCGAGGACCCCGGACCACGTGTGCTCGATGGGCACATCGCGAATCGCAGGGAAGTGCTGCCGCAGGATCCGGGTCAGCTGATCGAGCGTCGCCGGTCGGGTTTCACCCCGGTCGTCCCAACGCGAGCCGTAACGGTAGGGAATCCCCCTGCCACCAATGGCGATCCGTTGGTCGGCGGTTCGCTGGATGTAGCTGAACGAGTGCGCCTCATCCCCGATCAGCTCCGCACCCTGCCACCCGATCTGGGCCCAGGCTGGGTCCGGGATGGGCGCTGTGACCAGCATGCTGCTGTTCATGGGCAGCCAGAGCCGCGGACTGTCCACGGCAGCAGTGAAACCCTCGAGAGCCCGGATGACGTAGGGCGCATGGACGCTGCCGCGCTTTGTCACCGCTTCGTGTGGCCGGATCTCGGTAACCTCGGTGCCCTCGTAGATGGCCACGCCGAGCTTCTCGACCACTGACGCCAGCCCGCGCACGAGCTTCGCCGGCTGGATGCGGGCGCAGTGGGGGCTCCAGAGGGCCGCCGTGCCGCCAGCGATATTCACCCGCTCCGCCAGTCCTTTGGCATCCAGGACGTGCAGATCGTCGGCACCCCACCCCTCACGGCGCAGGGACGCGACCCGGCCCAACAACCGTTGCGCCTGGGCCTCGTTCGTGGCGACATGCAGGAGGCCGTCCTTCTGGATGTCGGCGTCGATCCCCTCTGCTGCTGCCACGTTGATGACCTCGTCGACCGACGCGAACATCTCCTTCTGCAT
>DHIZ01000209.1:2459-3137 GCA_002404055.1 Chloroflexi bacterium UBA4733 | reverse complement strand
CTACAAAAACCTACCCCAGAAAGCAACCCCTGCCCCCCGCAAGAAGCTCATCGAAGTCGCCCTGCCTCTGGAGGCCATCAACAAAGCCGCGGCGCGTGAGAAGAGCATTCGCCACGGCCACCCCTCCACCCTCCACCTCTGGTGGGCCCGCCGCCCCCTGGCCGCCTGCCGCGCCGTCCTCTTCGCCTCCCTCGTTGATGACCCCGGCGCCGTCCCCGAGGAGTTCCCGACCGACGCCGACCAACTGCGCGAGCGCGAGCGCCTCTTTCGCCTGATCGAGCAACTGGTGCTCTGGGAGAACTCCAACAACGAGACCGTGCTCAACGCCGCCCGCCAGGAAATCGCCCGCAGCGTCGCCCGCTCCAAAGGGCTGACCCTGCCCGTCTCCGACCACGGCATCCAGCGCTTCCTGATCGAGCACGCCCCGCCCGTGCTGGACCCCTTCTGCAGCGGCGGTTCCATCCCCCTGGAAGCGCAGCGCCTGGGGCTGCGCGCCTACGGCAGCGACCTCAACCCCGTGGCTGTGCTGATCACCAAAGCCCTGATCGAGATCCCGCCCCAGTTCGCCGGTCAACCGCCGGTCAACCCGAAGGACCGCGCCGGCATGGCTCGCAACGTCAACTGGCCCGGCGCCAGCGGCCTGGCAGCCGACGTGCGCTACTACGGCCAGTGGATGCG
>DHIZ01000209.1:0-2340 GCA_002404055.1 Chloroflexi bacterium UBA4733 | reverse complement strand
GGCCAGTGGATGCGCGACGAAGCCCAAAAGCGCATCGGCTGCCTCTACCCCAAAGTCGCCTTACCGAAGGAACACGGCGGCGGCGAAGCCACGGTGATCGCCTGGCTCTGGGCACGCACCGTCAAGTGCCCCAACCCCGCCTGCGGCGCACAGATGCCGCTGGTGCGCTCCTTCGCGCTGTCGACCAAGAAGGGCAAGGAAGCCTGGGTCGAGCCGCAGGTGGATCAGGCGGCGAAGACAGTGCGGTTTGCCGTGCGAACGGGTCAGCAAACAAGTGGTCAGAAGGAAGTATCGTCGCGGGGGAGTGGCTTTGCTAACGAGAAAGGCAAGAAGGTCAAAGCGACCTTCCAATGTGTTGTTTGTCACTCTGGAGTCGTGAAAGGCGAGTATATTGATCAGCAGGCAGATACAGGACTGATGAGCACGATGCCGCTCGCGGTTGTTGCTGAGGGGAGCCACGGTAGAACGTACCTACCCTTTGACGATCACCAAGTGCGAGTGGCTTTAGAAGACGCTCCAAAAAAGGCACAGTCCGACGCCTTTCGTGAAAAGTTCCCGACTGAACCGGCACGGGGCACGTTCGCCAGCAACGCGCAGGGGCGAATCTACGGCTTCAAAATATTCTCCGACTATTTCACCCCCCGCCAACTCGTGGCGCTGACGACCTTCAGCGATCTGGTGGCCGAGGCACGGGAGCGGGTGCTGCCGGATGCGGCGGGGCGAAATGGTGCGCAGGCGCGGGCGGATGCCGTAGCGACGTATTTGGCGTTCGCGGTCGATAAGGGCACGGACTACTGGTCAAGCATGTGTAGTTGGCACTCGTCCGGCGAAAAGATGCGGAACACCTTCGGGCGCCAAGCTATCGCTATGGTGTGGGACTATGCCGAGTGCAATCCGTTCAGCACTTCGACGGGCAATTGGGAGGCGTGTATCGACTGGGTTTGGAAGGTTGTCCGAGAAACTCCCGCCTCAGCAGTCGGAAGTGTTTCGCAGCGAGACGCCGTCGATGAGATTGAAGCAGCATCCGGTCCAGTCATTTCCACCGATCCCCCCTACTACGACAACATTGGCTACGCTGACCTCTCCGACTTCTTCTATGTCTGGTTGCGCCGGAGCCTCAGACGCCTGTATCCCGACCTTTTCAGTACGCTCCTGGTGCCGAAGAAACAGGAGTTGATTGCCGCACCCTACCGTTTCACCGACAGCGACGAAGGGACGCGAAAGGAGCAGGCGCAGCGATTCTTCGAGAAGGGACTGGGAGAAGCATTCTCCCGCATGCGCGCGGCGCAGGCGCCCGGCTATCCACTGACGGTGTACTACGCCTTCAAACAGTCGGAAGCGGCGGGCGATGACGATGAAGAGAGTGTCGGCGTGGGCGTCTCTTCTACCGGTTGGGAGACCATGCTGGAAGGGTTGCTCGGCGCCGGCTTTTCCATCGGCGGTACCTGGCCCATGCGCAGCGAGCTTGGCAACCGCATGATCGCCAGCGGCACCAATGCGCTCGCTTCCTCCATCGTCCTCGTCTGCCGCCCCCGACCGGCGGACGCGCCGGTTGCCACGCGCGGCGAATTCCTTGCGACCTTGCGCAGGGAATTGCCCGAGGCGCTGCGGAAGTTGCAGCAGGGCAGCATCGCGCCGGTCGATCTCAATCAGGCGGCGATTGGGCCGGGCATGGCGATCTTCACCCGGTACAAGCAGGTGGTGGACGCGAAGGGAAGCCCCATCGCGGTGCGGGCGGCGTTGCAGGCGATCAATCAGGAGGTGGAGAGCTACCTGGCGGGGCAGGAAGGGGAACTGGACGAGGATTCCCGTTTCTGCCTGGCCTGGTTCCGGCAGTTTGGGATGGGCAGCGGTCGCTTCGGGGAGGCCGACGTGATGGCGCGGGCGATGAACACGTCGGTGCAACGGCTGCACGAGAGCGGGGTGCTGGTTTCCGGGGGCGGTCAGGTCCGGCTGCTGGGCTACAGCGAGTACAAGGCGGAGTGGGACCCGCGCGCCGACCCGCGTGTCAACGATTGGAAGGGCCTGCACCAGCTCATCGGCGCGCTCTACAACGACGACGCGCGGCTGGGCGGGGAGACCGGGGCCGGGCGCGTGCTGAAGTTGCTCGGCGCCGACCGGGCGGAGCGGGCGCGGGACCTCGCTTACCGCCTGTTCGCCATCTGCGAACGCAAGAACTGGACGGCGGAAGCCCAGGCCTATAACGGGCTGGCGGCGTCGTGGCTGGCGATCCAGGCGAGGGCAGCGGAACGCGGGCCGCTGGAGCAGGGGGTGCTGGCGTGATGGGTGGGTGGTGGAGGGGAGCGGTAGTGCAATTCAACAGGGCCGCGATTGCGATCG
>DHIZ01000348.1 GCA_002404055.1 Chloroflexi bacterium UBA4733 | reverse complement strand
GGGGAGGGCCGGCAAGCGGAGCGCGCGGGTGGGGTGCGCCAGCAGCAGCGGGACACGCACGACCTCCTCGTAGAAGGCCTCCGTGCTCTTCCAGGTCATCCCGTGGCTGCCCGCCATGTCGCCGTGGTCACTGGCAAAGATCACCAGCGTGTGCTCGCCGACGCCGCAGCGGTCGAGCGCATCCAGGAGGCGTTGCACCTGATGATCAACCATCGCCACCTGGGCGTAGTAGATGCGCAGGAATTCGCGGACACCGGCCTCGCCAAGCCGCTGCGAGCGCGCCCGGCTCACGCAGGTCCGATGATGGTCGCCACAGTGGGCGAAACTCGGCGGCAACTCGATGGCCGCTGGATCGAACTGCCGGTAGTAGGGATCGGGAACCACATTGGGATCATGCGGATTGTTGAGTGAGCAGGTCACCATAAATGGTCGCGCCTCCGTAGCCGCCTCTTCGATGCAGCGGATGGCCTGGCTGGTCACCTGGTAATCAAAATGCCGTTCTTCCGGCCAGCACAGTCGTCCCATCTTCCGGGTGAACTCGTCTAAGCGAGCCACTCCGGTTTCGCCGGCGCCAACCTCAGCGCCAAAGCGCTCCTGAATCGCCGGGGCGACCTCCACCGGCAGCGTCCAACCGTACCACTGCATGACGGTTTGGTTGGACTGGCGCGCCGCCTCAAAGCCATGGGCCACCTCGGCGGCCTGCCTACCCGCCGCTTCCCGATCATGCGCCAGCCGGTGCCGGCCGGGGGCAGCACACCCAACGATGCCGAGTACCTGGAATTACCACTCGATCTGCCCGGCGACTGCATAGCGGTGCCTGTGAGCGGTGAGTGCATGCTCGACACCATCGCGCCGGGTGACTACGTGATTGTCAACCGGGACATGTCGCCGCAGCCGAAGGACGTCTGCGTGTTGCTGATCGACGGGGAGACGACCTTGAAGCGGGTGCAGCGACGGAATGGCGTGTGGGAGTTGCACGCCGACAACCCGGCGTTTGAGCCGGTGGAGGTGCGAGCGTCAGAGATCACGGTCATTGGGGTCGTGGTCCAGGTCGTGACGGTCAAGGGGAAGCCATAGCGGAAGAGGAAGAGGAACGGCGGGGACAGTCCGAGTGGGAGTACCGGTGCATCGTCCTTCCGAATAGCGATGCTGCGTTCACCCAGGTGCAGGGCACCGATACGAGAATCGGCATCGGTGAAATTAAGGCCTGGCAAGTCGTACTGAACGCGCTGGGTCAGGATAAAGGGGGGAGTTGGGAGCTCGTGAGCACGCAAGTCGTCAGCGACAAAGGCTGGCCGAACGGTACCGTCTTCTTTCTGAAGCGCCCGCATTGAGCGGGAGAGCCACAAGCAGATGCGGACGCGTCCGCCGACGGTAGCGACATCGCTCCTTTGAGGGATGGCTTCGAGGACGTGAAGATCCGACCAGAGCAAGAAGGTCTGCTCGTCGGCGTGGTAGAGGGCGTCTACAGGCCGGTGCGGCGGGTGGGGTAGGAGAGCTGGTGACTGATGCCCTTTAGCCAGGAGCAACTCAACGCCATCATCGCCGCCATCCAGGCCAGGGCGCCCCTGCAGCGCTGCCCATATTGCCACCAGCAGCAGTGGACGTGCGCCAACGGCATCGTCCAGGTCGCCCTCTTGCCGACACCACAGGCTTTCGCCTTTACCGGAAGCAAGATCCCCTGTGTCGCGCTGGTCTGCAATACATGCGGCGATCTCCGCCTGGTAAGCCTCCTGACCATCGGGCTCGGCCATTTCGTCGGGGTTCCAGGGGTGATTAGTGGATGAACGACTGCCGTCACCGGCCATCGTCCCGGAGGAACCGAGCCGACCCGTTGGGGTACACTACCGGGAGCGGACGATTGTCACGTTTCCTGTCCAAGAACAGGAGTTGGATGTGTTGGCCCGAGGCTACGCCTCTCCCGCATTCAACGTCTTCACGCTCTGTGTGGGCGTGGTCCTCGCTCTGCTGCCCCTTATCGTCACCGGCGCCCTCGTCGGTCAGGCGCTCCCGATTGCGACGGCTGCCCTGGTGGGCACGCTGTTCGGCATGCTATTGGCCGCCGGCTACGCCTGGCGCGACTGGCGCCAAGCCCGGAGCATTCACGCGCGGATCAAATCCTCCGGGTCTTAGCGCCGCGCGCTGTCGATCGCGCGGCCAGCGGCGGCGACCGTCCGGTGCGGCAGGTGGGTATTGCTCGACGAATACTTGGGTCCCGGCGAAGGGTACTGAAATTGACGGCGATGCTATGCTGTATGCGACAGAACACGCACACCAAGAGGGGGTCAACATGCTCACTGAGTATCTCCAGTCGGCAATGCGCCATGCCGAGTACGAGGACCTTGGCGCGGAGGGATGGTTCGTCCGGATCCCCGGCTTCGAGGGCCTCTGGGCTAGTGGGGACACGCGGGAGGATGCCCAACAGGAGCTGCGGAGCACGCTGGAAGACTGGCTATTGCTTGGCGTGCGACTGGGGCACCGGTTGCCGCTGACCGACGGGATCGATCTGAACGTTTTGAGCGTCGCCTGATGCCCGCGTTCGGGCCGATATCGCGGGATGATCTGATCCGCCGACTACGCGACCTCGGCTTTGATGGCCCATTCGCCGGCGGGCACCACGGGATGATGGTCCGGGGAACATACAAGGTGCCCGTACCCAATCCCCACCGAGGGAATATCGGCCCTGGTCTGCTGGGGAAGATCCTCCGCGAGGCCGGCGTCACCCGGTCGGAATGGGAACGGTTGCCGTGATTGCGGGGCGCTGACTGCAGTGCCGAATAGCAAAGGTCGCCGGGCGAGCCCGGGTGAAGGCGCCGAACCGTGCCAGCGCGCCGACGGCCGCTGGCAGGCCTCCATCGAGATCCCGGCCGCCGGCGGCGCCCGCAAACGCAAGTACGTCTACGGCGCCACCAAGACTGAAGCGCTGCAGCGGCTCCGCGCCGTGCGTCACGACCTGGCCGCCGGCAAGGTCCCCACAACCACCCGCCTGACGCTCGACGCCTACCTCAAAGAGTGTCTGAAACGTGAGCAGGATGGGGGTACACGGCCCCGAACCATCGAATTCTACATGGGCCTGCAAGAACCACTTACAGCCCTCTATGGTCCGTATAACACTGTCCAAGCTCACCCGCGGCGACGTGCAGGACTTCCTCAACGCCAAGAGCGCCGCCGGGCTGTCGGCCACCTCGGTCGGGCGCCTTCGCTCCGTGCTGCGCTCTGCCCTCAACGACGCCATGCGCCGGGAGCTGCTGGATCGCAACGTCGCCGAGCTCGTCGACGTGCCCCGCGCGGTGAAGCGGAAGCCCACGGTCTTGACCGCGCCGCAAGCGCGCCGCAAGCGCGCTGGCTGCTGGAGGCGGCGCGCGGCCACCGACTGGAGGCGCTCGTGTCCGTCGCCCTGGCCATGCGCCCGAGCGAGTACTACGCCCACGTCCTTCCAACGCTCGCCGAGGAGACGTCCGCGGCCATGGACGCCATACTGCGACCGTTGAAAGAGGCCGTCGAGGAGGCTGGTTCCGAGGCCATTTGAAACCCGATGTAGGTCAGTATGTTGGTCAAGCGCCGGACCACCCGCTCAGCCGGGTGGCCTCACCAGAGGGAAATCGGAGCCGACGGTCAGAATCGAACTGACGGCCAGCTGTTTACGAAATAGCAAGACGAGCGTCGGACGGTGTCGAATCGTGTGGTATCCCTCTGGTAGCGCACTGTTCTTCCCCAATCAATGTGGCTGGCTGTGGCACCGTGTCGTGCTATTTGGCGGTCAACTTGGCGGTCACGCGAAGTCGTCGTAGGGAATGATCAGCCACAGCCGTATCGGCCTTAGACAACCGGTCTGCGTCGGGCGCGCCGCCGGGATCGCGGTTAGACGGCGCCTCCGGCTGGTCAGTATGGGAGGCGGCCTTCCCGCGTCAACAAGGCGTCAGGTTGCGCCGTCTTGGACGTCGGGTGCGCCTACACGGCCAGCAGCATAGGCACGTCGCCAGTGAGCGCACCAGCATGATCACCAGTGCTGACAAGGACAACGGTGGGAGTGTACCGACAGTTGGCCCCAATTTCGGCGACCAGCCGTCTCCGGTCGAGGGATGCGCCTAATCAGCGTGCCTGACGCGACGAGCAACGACGGATCGTGGGTTCAATAGCTATTCCCTTTAGTGGCTCCTGCTTGTCTCAAGCGCAAGAACAGGGGGGCCCTGGCCTGAGCTACGAGACTGACGATGCTCACGATTTATGACCTGGCCTCGTCTAATTGCAGAGCGGGATCGTGAAATTAAAGATCAGCCGGATATTGGCCTCAGGTCCGCCAGAAAGTCCAGCAGCAGCGCGTTGACGGTCTCCGGCTGGTCCGCTTGCACCCAGTGGCTGGCGTCCGGCAGCCGCTCGACACGGGCGTAGGGGACAAGCGCCCGGTCCGGCTCGGCCAGCTCGGCCCCGAGGTAGCGATCCTGCTCGCCCCAGATCACCAGCACGGGCGCCTCGATACGCCGGATGCTCGCGCGCGCGCGCCCGAAGCCCTGGCGGAAGAGGGCGCGATAGTAGTTGATGGCGCCGGTGAGCGCGCCCGGCTGCCGCGCCGCCTCCACGTAGCGCTCGATGTCGGCCTCGCTGAAGGCGCCTCGCTGCACCGGGTCGCGCCGAAAGGGCCGGCGCAAGGCGGCGAGGTGGTTGGCGCGCAGCAGCGCTTCCGGCAGCCGGGGCACCTGGAAGAAGAACATATACCAGCTCTTGCGCACCTGGCGCACCGTGCGGAGCGCGCGCAGCATACGCGCCGGGTGGGGCACGTTCAGGATCACCAGGCGCTCCAGCAACGCCGGGTACTGCATGGCAAAGCCCCAGGCGACGGCCGCGCCCCAGTCATGGCCGACCACGACGGCCTTTGACGCGCCGACATGGCGGATGAGTCGCTCCACGTCGCGCGTCAGTAGGTCCATGCGGTAGGACCGCACGCCCGGTGGTTTTGCGGACCGGTTGTAGCCGCGCATGTCCGGCGCGACGACGTGGAAGCCCGCCTGGACCAGCGCCGGAATCTGGTAGCGCCAGGAATACCAGAACTCCGGAAAACCGTGCAGCAGCACAACTAGCGGACCGCTCCCTGTCTCGACGTAGTGCAGCCGGACGTCACCAAGGTCGGCGTAACGATGAACAGGCGTTATCCTGTCCATCGTGGCACGGGCTATCGTGGCGCTGCTCCCTTCACGGCGCTAAGCATGTGGCCATAACTTTGGCATGGGTCGCTCCAGAGGGGATCGGCTTCAAAAGCATGCCTTTGTTCTGGCTACGTGCTTAGAGACTATAGCCCCGACGCGCACCAGCCAAGATGCTGCACGAGCAGCTCGGCAAGATTTATTGGCACGACTCGACGGTATCAGGCGCGAGGAGTCGCGATTGCTCGAAGACTCCGCCCGGTGGCTTACTGACCAAGTCCAGGGGCGCGTCCGGATCAAGGTAGATCCCTTCGCTGATCGCACCGAGCTAGTTAGGCGAGGCCTGGTCATAAATCATGACGCCGCGCCGGAGGGTGTCCGGGCGCGGCGGCTCCTCCTATCATTGTGCTTGAAAGAGGCAGCAGTGATTGGAGGGACATTCTATGGTAGCTGGCGAGTCGTCGTTGCTCGTTGCATTGGTCACGCTGATTGACCGGATTCCTCGGCCGGAGGCGCCGGCTCGTCGAGGTCGTGGTCGGCCGTGCACCTACCCCGACCGGTTGTTTCTGAAGGCGTTGGTGATCATGCTGGTGCGGCATCTGGCGACGGTGCATCTGTTGCTGGCGGTGTTGGCGGAGCCGACGCCGGAGATGCTCCGCCTGCGCGCCCTGTTGACGGAGGGCGGGCGCTTCCCGTGCCGCCGCACCTGGGAACGCCGCCTGGCCGCCATCCCCGACACCCTCCCGGCGCAGATCGGCTGCCTGGGGCGGGAGTTGGTGCGGCTGATCGAGCCCTGGGCCGACTGCGGGCGGGCGGCAGCGGCGGACAGCACTGTCTTGCGCGCGGCGGGAGGCGTCTGGCACAAGAAGGATCGGGAGGCGGGCGTGGTCCCGCACACTTCGATTGATACGGAAGCCCATTGGACCAAGTCCGGCTGGCACGGCTGGGTCTACGGCTGGAAGCTGCATCTCGTCACCACCGTCGCGGCGGTCTGGATCCCCTTGGCCGCGACGCTCACCCCCGCCAACGTCGCCGACAACGAGGAGGTGCTCCGCCTCGTCCCCGAGCTGCCGGACGACGTGCGCTATCTGCTAGGCGACGTCCATTACAATGACCCCACGTTGCGCGAGCGCTGGGAGACCGGCGATCGCCTGCTCGTAACCACCAAACGCGGACGCTATCCGCATACCGATGACGGCGTCGAAGTCCGCCGCCTCTTCCACCAACTCCGCTCCCACGCTATCGAAAACTTCAATGAACAGTTCAAGGGCATCTTCGAGTGCCACAGCCAGGTGCCAACCAAGGGCCTCGCCGCCACCCAGCGCCATGTCCTCGGCGCCGTCTTCCTCTATCAACTCCTCCTGCTCCATCGCTTCGAGCACCACCAAGACCTCCGCCTCGGCCTCAAAGCCTGCTTGCGCGCCGCCTGACGATTTATGACCAGGCCTC
>DHIZ01000378.1 GCA_002404055.1 Chloroflexi bacterium UBA4733 | reverse complement strand
CCGGCGGGCAGCAGCAGCGCATCGGCATCGCCCGGGCCCTCGCCCTCCGGCCGACGGTGCTCATCTGCGACGAGCCGGTCTCCTCGCTTGATGTCTCCGTCCAGGCCCAGATCCTCAACCTCCTCCGCGACCTGCAGGACGAGTTCCAGCTCTCCTACCTGTTCATCTCCCACGACATCGCCGTCACCGCCTTCATGAGCAACACTATCGCTGTGATGTACCTCGGCCGCATTATGGAGATCGCACCTGCCCGCCAAATCGTGACCGATCCGCGTCATCCGTATACGCAGGCACTGGTCGCCGCCGTACCCGAGCCGGACCCGAGTCGCGCCGGGAGCCGGCGCGGCCTCGGCGGCGATGTGCCCAGCCCCATCGAGCGCCCATCGGGCTGTCCCTTCCACCCCCGCTGCCCGCTGGCCCGCGCCATCTGCAGCGAGGAGGAACCGCTACTGCGCCCCCGGACGGACGGCCGGATCGCCGCCTGCCACTTTGCCTGAGAGGACGGCATGCTTCGCTACGTTGCAGCCCGCCTGGGCGGCCTCGTCTTCGTGTTACTGGCCGTGTCCGCGCTCACCTTCTTCCTGATGCACTCCATCCCTGGCGGTCCCTTCGACGTCATGGGCGGCGACAAAGCGGCGGCCATCCCGGAGGACACCAAGAAGCAGCTTATGGCCCTCTACGGACTCAATAAGCCCGTCTGGCAGCAGTACCTGCTCTTCCTGCGCAACGCCCTCCACCTCGATTTCGGCTACTCCTTTTCCAGCACCGGTCGCACCGTCGTCCAGATCATCCGGGATCAATGGCCCTACTCCATCCAGTTGGGCTTGCTGACCCTCGCCTTCTCCGTCCTCGTCGGCCTGCCGCTCGGCATCTCCGGCGGCCTCAAACCCAACTCCTGGGCCGACCACAGCGGCACCGTCGTTTCCATTTTCTGCATGGTGATGCCGAGCTTCGTCTTCGCTGTTCTGCTGCAGTTCGTCTTCGCCGTCAAACTGCACTGGGTGCCGACCGGCGGCTGGAACACCCCCCAACAGTGGATTCTTCCGGTGCTGGCCAACTCTCTGGGGTCAATCCTCATCTTGCAGCGCTATACCAAAGGGGCCATCGCCGACGTGCTGCGCGCCAACTATGTGCGCACCGCCCGCGCCAAGGGGTTGAGCCGCCGCCGCGTCCTCATCATGCACATCTTCAAGAACGCCCTGACGCCGATCATCACCGTTGCCGGCCCCATGGTCGCCCACCTTGTCGTCGGCTCCTTCTTCATCGAGAGTATCTTCCGCATCCCCGGCGTCGGCTTCTACTGGGTGAATGCCATCTCCAACCGCGATTACCCCATGATCATGGCGTCGACCGTCGTCTGGACTGCCCTGATTAGCGTCACCTACATGGTCACCGATGTGGCTTACGCGCTCATAGATCCCCGCGTGAGTCTGGTAAAGGAGGCCTGAATTGGCAGCGATCACTACCGACACGATTAGTCCCGCTCCGGCGCGGACCCACGGCACTACCGCCCGTGCCTGGGGGCGCTTCCGTCGCAACAAAGTGGCCCTCGCCGCTGTCGCCTTCATCCTGCTGGAGATCTTCGTCGCCATCTTCGCCGCGCGCATCGCTCCCTTCGATCCCTATCACGGCGACTACGCTGCGACCTGGCAGCTCCCTTCCGGCAAGCACTGGCTCGGCACCGACGACCTGGGCCGCGATGTCCTCAGCCGCCTGATCTACGGCTCGCGTGTCTCGCTCGCCATCGGCATCCTCAGTCAGATCGTGCTCGTCGTCGTCGGCGTGCCCATCGGCGCGCTGGCCGGCCTGCTCGGCGGGCGCTTCGACTACGTCGTCATGCGTATCATCGATGTCCTGTCCTCCTTGCCTTCCCTCCTCTTCTACATCCTGCTGCTGGTGGTGCTGGGCGCCGGCTTCACCAACATCATCCTGGCCATGGCCATCACCGGCTGGATCGGCATCGCCCGCCTGGTCCGCGGCCAGGTGCTCTCGCTGAAGGAGACCGACTTCATCCGGGCGGCCCGCGCAATGGGCGGCACGACCCGGCACATCATGACCGTCCATCTGGTGCGCAACACGCTGACGCCGGTGATCGTCACCATGACGTTGGGCGTGCCCGGCGCCATGTTCGCCGAAGCCGGCCTCAGCTACCTGGGCCTGGGCATCGCCCCACCTACCCCATCCTGGGGCCAGATGATCGGCCTCTACCAGCAATACATCCAGACCTTCTGGAACCTGACCGTCTTCCCCGCCCTGGTCCTCGCCATCACGATGCTGGCCTGGGTCCTCGTTGGCGATGCCCTGCGCGACGCTCTGGACCCGACGGTCCGCCGCTAAGTCGCCCGGCGCACGTGCTCCTCCTCTTCCGGCGTCAGATAGTCGATAGGGCGCAGCACTACCGTGTCGTCTGGACATCCAATTCGACCTCGCCAGCGCCGGAGAGCCCGACCTCAGCGCAACCACCGACTCTGGTGAACGGATTGGAGGAAGCGAATCGCAGTGCCATGCCCCATTGACCGTCGAATGGCAGCATAGCTTTCCGCGATCACCAGATTCGTCGTCACCATGACGCGACCTCGCTGCAACAGCCGACGGTAAAACTCGCTGGCCTCTCGGTGATACTGGTCTCGCACATCGGTGACAGCAATCCAGGCGCCGGAATCCACAAAGATCTGCTGCTCCACTAACGGTGTTCCGAACGAAGCCAGGACACGAGATACTCATCGTGCTTCTCGGCGAGATCACCGAGTCCAGAGTCACCGATGCCGATGATGCTCCAGAGGGGATCGTCCTCGGGCGGTGCTTCATCCAACACCTTATCAACGCCCTGACGGATGAGCTCAGAGATCGCAACGTTGCGACGCTGCGCCAGGAAGCGGAGTGACTGGAGTTGTTCCGGTCGCAGATAGACCTGAACCGGCTGCTTGAGACGTGTTGCCACGGGATGTTCCGCACCTCCTGAACGTCCTAAACTTAACCCACGACGGGAATCCGCAAGGCCATCCTCTGGGTGCAATGTGGATTCCATCGTGGCTTCTGTATAGACGCCATTATACGCCACGACAGGCTGCCGCTGCTCCGCCGCTACCGAGCTCTCGGCGGCGGGTTGACGGTGTTATCGAGTTACGTCCGCAAGGCGAGATCGATGCAGATCAACGCTGTAATTGGTCAGTGCGTTGGCAGCAGATGGAACACGAGGCACGCTCTGACCCCCTGCAGTATTGGCGCGCCTTACAGCAGCGGCTCCAGGAGGGCGATGGCGCGGCGGATATCCTCGCTTTGCCGTGGACCGGAGATCTCCCGTTCGATAGTGACGGCGCCCTGGAAGCCCAGCGATTTCAACTTGGCGAGCAAGCGCGGAAAGTCGACCCGCCCCTCGCCCAGTGGCTTCTCTGGGCCGAGTTGCCGCCCGTTCGTCGGGTAGTCGCCGTCCTTGGCGTGCAACCCGCGCACGTAGGAACCGAAGACGTCCAGCGCGTCGAGCGGATTGCCCATGCCATTCATGAGCAGGTTGGCCGGATCCAGGTTGATGCCCAGGTTGTCGGCGCCGACGTCCTCGATGGTGCGCAGCAGCGTGATCGGCGTCTCCTGGCCGGTCTCAAACCAGAAGCCCTGGCCATTGCCCCGGCAATGGGCGGCAACCTCGCGCAGGGCAGCCACCGTCCCCAGGTAGTCCGGGTCGCTGGGGTTGACCGGCAGAAAACCGACGTGGGTGGTGATGCTAGGGATATGACCAACCTCCGCTGCGAAGTCCGACCAGCGCTTGAGGGCGTCCGTGCCTGCCGCGCGGTTGCCGGGCGGTACCAGACCGATCGTGGTTGGCCCTTCCGTGAAGTTCCAGATTCGGCGACCCGGTACGCCGCCCCAAAGGGTGCTGATGGCGACGCCGGCTGCCTGCGCTGCTGTGCGCAGCCGTCCGGCGACCTCGCTCGTGCAGAGCTCCAGGTTCCAGGAGGAAACCTGGCACGTGGGCAGACCGTATTCGCGAACGTGGGCGATGCTGGCTTCGGGGTCCTGCCGCAAGCTGACGATCACGCCGAGCGGTAACGTTGTCAGGTCGCTAGCCATTGGTGCTTCCTTTCGCTCATGAGGCCAAGAAGTCGTCCGCGAGAGGCGGCGTTCCTACGAGAGCCAGCGCAGAGCGAAGCGTCGGACTTCGCCCGGCAGATTGCGCGACCATCGTCGCCAGCGGCCGGGGACGACGACCGCAACCGAATGATGATTCTACCTCCAGCCATACGCATAGAATGGCGTTTGTCCCTGTTGAGCGCTGGCATAAAGACAGTTGCGAGAAAGCGGTACTATAGAGCCTGTTCAGAGCGGAGAATGCGCTATGGTCCAGACAATGTGGCCTGTTGCCGAAACGATCGCTTCACCCGTGCGCGCCCAGGCCGAAGCCGCACGGGCTGCCTGGCGGACGCTGGCGAGTGCCGGTGACCCGCAGCGTTCGGCTGTGCTTGAGCACGTGGCTCGCCTGCTCGTGGAGCGGCAGGAACGCCTGCTGGCGGCGAATGCCGAGGATGTGGCGCGAGAACGAGCGGGGGGCGCGAGCGCTTCGGCGCTGGATCGCCTGCTATTGACACCCCAACGCCTGTCTGCCCTGGCCGATGACGTGCGCGGCGTGGCAGCGCTGCCTGACCCACTTGGCGAGTTGGGACCGCTGCGCACCCTCCCCAACGGCATGCTGGTGGGGCAGCGCCGCGTGCCGCTCGGCGTCATCGCCATCATTTACGAAGGCCGGCCCAATGTCACCGTGGACGCCGCCACACTTTGCATCAAGGCCGGCAACGCCGTCGTCCTGCGCGGCAGCAGCTCGGCGATCATCTCCAACCGCGCACTCGCAAGAGTGTTGCGTGACGCTCTTACCGCCGCCGGTTTGCCGCCCGATGCCGTGCAATTCATCGACAGCACCTCTCGGGAGAGCGTCGGTGAGGTGTTGCGACTGCGTGGCCTGATCGACGTTGCCATACCACGCGGCGGCGCCGACCTGATCCGTTACGTCGCAGAACAGGCGACGGTTCCAGTCATCGAGACGGGCGCCGGCGTCTGCCATACCTTCGTCGATGAGCATGCCGACCCTGACATGGCCGAAGCGATCGTCTACAATGCCAAGGTGCGCCGCCCCTCGATCTGCAATGCGCTCGATACGTTACTGGTAGACCAAGCCGTTGCGCAGACGATGCTGCCGCGCCTGGCTAGCGCCTTGCTGGCGGCCGGCGTTCGCCTACACTGCGACCTTGAGGCGCGAGCGATCCTTCACATCGCCGGCTACGAGAGCGGCATCGTGCCCGCTACGCCGGACGATTGGGGACACGAATACGTCTCGCTGGACGCGGCGGTCGCTCTGGTCGACGGCCTGGACGGCGCCCTGGAGCACATCGCCCGCTACGGTTCCGGCCACTCGGAAGCCATCGTCACCGCCCGCCACGACCGTGCCATGCGCTTCCTGAACGAGGTGGACGCCGCCGCCGTCTACGTCAATGCCTCCACGCAGTTCACCGATGGCGGGCAGTTCGGGTTGGGGGCCGAAATCGGCATCAGCACCCAGAAGCTGCACGCGCGAGGACCGATGGGGCTGCGCGAGATCACTACGTATAAATGGGTCATTCTCGGGGATGGGCAGGTGCGACCGGCATGACGGACGAGGCGCCATTGCTGCGCACACCACTGCACGCCACGCACCTCCGCCTTGGCGCCCGCATGATGCCTTTCTCCGGCTGGGACATGCCTGTACAGTACGCCGGTATCCTGGCCGAGCACGCCGCCGTGCGGAGCCGCGCCGGCCTCTTCGACATCAGCCACATGGGCCGCGTCTATGTCCACGGTCCCGAGGCGCTCGCCTATCTGCAGAATGTGACGGTCAACGACGTTGCCGCCCTGGACGAGCACGAAGCGCAGTACAGCCTGCTCTGCCGAGAAGACGGCACGACACTGGACGACATCCTGGTCTACCGCCTGCCGGCGCATTTCCTGGTGGTCGTCAACGCCGGCAACCGCGAACGCGATCTCGCCTTCCTGCAGGAGCATCTGCGTCCTGGCGTCACACTGACCGACGACACGCTGAACACCGCCATGCTGGCGGTCCAGGGACCGCAAGCCCGTGCCATCGTGCAGACCTTGACCCAGGAGGACCTCGCCACCTTGGGCCGTTACCATATCCGGCTCGGTGACGTGGCGAACATCGACGCCATGCTGGCTCGCACCGGTTACACCGGTGAGGACGGCCTGGAAATCATCGTCGCCGCCAACCGGGCCGAGGAGGTCTGGAACGCCGTGCTGGATGCCGGCCGCAACCTGGCCTTACAGCCGGCCGGACTCGGCGCACGTGACACCTTGCGCACAGAGGCCGGCCTGCCCCTCTATGGGCACGAACTGACCGACGACACCAACCCGTTGGAAGCCGGGCTCGACCACTTTGTAACGCTGGAGAAGCCGCACTTCCTGGCAGGCGCCGCCTTGCGCCGGATTGCCGCCGCTCCCTTTACGCGGCGAATCACCGGATTGCAACTGCAGAGTCGCATTCCGGCGCGCGCCGGCTCGCTCATCTTCGCCGAGGGCCGTCAGGTGGGCCAGGTGACCAGCGGCACCTTCGCACCGACGCTGCAGAAGAGCATCGCCATCGCCTATGTCGAACCGGCCAGCGCCGAGCCTGGCCGGACGATCGAAGTGGAAGTGCGCGGTCAGCGCTATGCAGCGACGACGGTGGCGCTGCCCTTTTACCGGCGGCCCCGTCGCCGGTCACGTTAGGAGTACACGTTCATGTCACCGGCCGACCGCCGCTACACCCGCGAGCACGAGTGGGCACGCCTGGATGGCGACGTCGTCACCATCGGCATCACCGAGTTCGCCCAGCACCAACTGGGGGACGTGGTGTTCGTTGAACTGCCGAGAATCGGCGCCAAACTGACAGCGTTGCGCCCCTTCGGCGTCGTGGAGTCCGTCAAGGCCGCTTCCGACCTCTTCTCCCCAATCAGCGGCGAGGTCACGGCGATCAACAGCGCATTGGAGTCGGCCCCCGAAGCCGTCAACCACGATCCCTTCGGCGACGGCTGGATCATTCAGGCCAGCGCTTCCAACCCCAGCGAGCTCGACGCCCTCCTCAGTAGCGAGCAGTACGATCAGTTCATCGAAGGCGAGCAGACGCACTAATGCCCTATAGCCCGCACACCGAAGCCGACCGCCGGCACATGCTGGAAGCGATCGGCGTCTCCTCTGTTGACGAGTTGTTTGCATCCGTCCCCGCCGACCTGCGCCAGTTTCCGTTCGACGTGCCGCCGCTGCTGGCGGAGTTCGACCTGCAACGGCGCTTCCAGCGTCTGGCCGCGCGCAACACGGATGCCCTGCAGCAGCCGATCTTCCTCGGCGCCGGCGCCTACTTCCACTACATCCCGGCCGCCGTACCGGCGCTGGCCTCCCGCGGCGAGTTTTCCACGTCGTACACGCCCTACCAGCCGGAAGTGAGCCAGGGCACGCTGCAGGCCATGTACGAGTTCCAGAGCATGATCTGCGCACTGATGGGGATGGATGCCGCCAACGCTTCCGTCTACGACGGCGCCACCGCCCTGGCCGAGGCCACCACGATGGCCCGCAACATCACCGGCCGCGACACCATCGCCGTGCCGGCGACTCTCCATCCGCACTACCGTTCGGTACTCGATGCCTATGGCGTTCCGCTACGCGAGCTGCCCGGCGATGTCACGGGGCAACGCCGCCTCGACGCGGCAGACGTTGCCGGCCAGATCGACGACTCTGTGGCCGCCATCGTCGTACACAGTCCCAATGTGCTCGGCGTGCTGGAGGATTGGACGGCGCTGGCCGAGGCAGCGCACGCCAAAGGGGCGCTGCTGATCGCTGTGGCCAACCCGATCGCCCTGGGAGCGCTGGCCAGCCCCGGCGCTTGCGGCGCCGACATCGCCGTGGCGGAAGGGCAACCACTTGGCATCCCGCCGGCTTTCGGCGGTCCCGCCCTAGGCCTCATGGCAACCCGCTCCCGCTACCTGCGTCACCTGCCCGGACGCATCGTCGGCGCCGCCAAAGACCGGGAGGGCCGCGACGGCTTTGTGCTCACGCTGCGCGCGCGGGAGCAGGACATCCGCCGCGAACGCGCCACTTCCAACATCTGCACCAACCAATCCCTCGTGGCGCTCCAGGCTGCCATCTACCTCTCCCTGCTCGGGCCGCAGGGCTTGCAGGAGATCGCCGCAGTCTGCATGCAGCGCGCCCACTACGCCGCCCGCCAGATTGGCCAGTTGCCGGGCTTCACGGTCCGGGACGATCCCTTCTTCCACGAGTTCGTCGTGCAGTGCCCCGGTTCCGCCACCGAACTGGTGGACCGCTTGCTGGCTAAAAGCGTCGTCGCCGGCCTTCCCCTTGGTCGCTGGTATCCGGCCCTCACCAACAGCCTGCTCATCTGCGTGACGGAAACGCACACGCCGGAGGATATTGAGGCGTTGCTGGCTGCGCTGGCGGGCTACCAACAAGGCCGCGACTGCGGTCGCTTGGATTTGCCGTCGTCGGTTCAGAACGCGACCGCAGTCGCCCAGGTAGCTTGGCCGGGGGCGCCCCCTGGGCCCGCAGTCGCGGCCCTCCAAATCGCGGCGCATCACAATGCCCGCTTGCTGTGAACTACTCTGCGTCACACCCGATTCGTCGCCCCGGCTCTCATCGCTCCGACAATTTGGGACGAGCATTCACCGGGCGTAACCTGACCCAATGCGGACCGTCCTGAACTAAGCGGCGGACCCATCGCGTTGCACCGCCCAATGATTGCCTGCCTGGTAAGGACGCTCCTTGTTTCACCGCTTCCGCGCCCTCCTCGTGCCTATGCTGCTCCTGGCCGGAACGCTGCTGCCCGCGCCAGTCGAAGCAACCTCCCAGCCAACGGACCCGCGCTGGGGCATCGTGCAGGCGGTGGAGGACACGCCGCATGCCGTGCAGGCCGGCGCCCAGTGGGAGCGTCTGGTCTTCCACTGGGACGCCTACCAGCCGAATGGATCCGGCGACTGGACGACCACTGATCCCAACTTACCGGGCTACGTACCCGACAACCTGATCCAGTCGCAGCTTGATGCCGGCCTGACGGTGGTCGGTGTCGTGCTGAGCACGCCCGGCTGGGCGGGACGTGACAGTTCCGGCGCCATTGCCGTGCCCAAGAACCTGAGTCTGGCTTTCAATGACCCGAACAACTACTGGGGACAGTTCATGGCGCGCCTGGCGGCGCGCTACAAAGGGCGCGTCGACAACTGGGTGATCGGCAACGAACCGGATATGTACGACACGGTCAAGCACACCTGGAACGGCAGCGTGGCCGATTATTACCAGTACCTGAAGGTCGCCTATCAGGCTATCAAGTCCGTCAATCCCGGCGCCACGGTGGCAGTTGCCGGCATGACCTACTGGTACGACCACACCTACAACCGGCAGCAGTTCCTGGATGCCCTGCTTGACCTCGACGTGGCCGACCCAACAGCGAAGGCCAACGGCTACTATTTCGACGCTGTGGACGCGCACACCTACTCCAACCCGCTCAACAGTTACGCTGAAGCCATGCAGTTTGAGCAGTTTTTGACCAACCACGGCATCAGCGGCAAACAGGTCTGGGAGACCGAGGCCAACGTCGTGCCGAACAACGACCCGGCATCCAGTCACCCGGCCGGCCCTTTTCGCGCCTCGCTGGACCAGCAGGCCAGCTACATGATCGAAGCGCCGGCGCTGGCCCTGGCGGCAGGAGTCGCCCGCTTCGAGGTCTACAAGATGCGCGACACCGGCGGTGAGGGGCAAGGGGAGCTCTACGGTCTGGTGCGTGACGACGGGACACTCCGACCCGCCTATACCGCCTACACCTTCGCCACACACACCTTCTCCGGCGTCAGCGACGTGGTGTACTCCTGGACCGGCAGCGCCGTGCCGCCCACAGCCGCGCAGGTTGCGGCATTGGTGAGCAGCGACAGCGGCCGCACCCAGTTCCCCTGGCCCGGCGCCGTCAACGAGGTGACGATGCGCCGCGGCAACGACAAGATCACCGTTGTGTGGAATGGCTCGCCGCAGCCGGCCACCGCCACGCTCCCGGCGACCGGCGGCACGCCGCTGGTGTACGACAAGCTGGGCAATGCGCAGCCGGCGCCTGCCCCGCTGAACGGCGCGTACCAGTTTGCCCTGCAGCCCTCCACCAATAACAGCGACCCGCGCGATCCCTCACTCTATCTCGTTGGCGGCAGTCCGGTCATCCTCGTCGAGCAAGGCGCCTTCAGTACGCCGATCCCGACGCCGATGCCTGCCCCGTCGCCTCAGCCGGTGCAGCCGGGCGTACAAGACTTCGCGCTCATCAACGGCCACTTCTATCGCCAGGCCAACGGCCAGGGCGGCGCCGGGCAGACCGGCTATGCGATCAGCGACGATGGTGGCATGCCCTTCTGGACGGACTTCCAGCAGGTCGGGGGTGTCAACGCCATTGGCTACCCGGCGTCCCAACGTTATGTCCAGGGCGGCTTCACCTACCAGGTGACGCAGCGCGAGGTGCTGCAGTGGAACCCAGCGGCTGGCCACGTGCTGTTCGCCAACGTCTTCGATCAACTGGCCGCGGCCGGCAAGGACGCCTGGTTGCAGAGCGCGCGCATGACGCCGCCGAGTAGAGACTGGTCAAGCGATCAAGGCAAACCCTGGGCGGCCGTGGTGCAGGCGCATCTCGCCATCCTGGACGCCGATCCCGCAATCAAGGCCAGGTACCTCAGCGATCCAGACTGGCTGGACCACTTCGGCCTGCCGATGGCCTTGCAGGACATGGGGCCGGCCGTCGTCATGCGCGGTCAGCGCGCCGTGATCCAGCGCTGGAAGATCGACGCGCCGGCCTCCGGCGTGCATGCCGGCGACATCACTGTGGCGTTGGGCGGTGACATCGCCAAGGAGGCCGGGCTGATCCCAGCGGCGGCGGTGGTACCGCAGCAGCCGTGAGGCTCGGTTGGCGAAATGCGCACGTTGGCGCAATACTCTGACTAGCCGTAGGGGCAGGCCCCCGTGCCTGCCCTGCTTGCGTGGCAGACGCGGCTCATTGTTCGCGCCGCAGACAGGGCAGGCACGGGGGCCTGCCCCTACGGACGGAAATCCGCAATCCACAACATGCTTACTTCCATTCGGGCCAGGCGGTGGCTCGCATCAGTCTCTGTAGAGGCATGGCTGTTCATCCCAGCACTGGCGCTGGCCCTCGCGCTGCGTCTCCACGATCTGGTCACAGCGCAGCGCGGCATCTGGATCGATGAGGCGTTCAGCATCTGGGTGGCGCGCCAGGCGATCCCTAAGCTCGTCACCGTTCTACAAACGGTCGATACGCACCCGCCGCTCTTCTACCTACTGCTCCACTTCTGGCTCCTGCCGCGTCACGACCCGTATTGGGTGCGCCTCTTCCCTGCGCTCACCTCTACCCTGACGGTCGGAGCGGCGTACCTGTTGGGCTGCACTGTGGCTGGGCGGCGCTGTGGACTGCTCAGCGCGCTGCTGTTTGCGCTCTCGCCGGTACTTGTGCAGTATGGCCAGGATGGCCGCATGTACTCGCTCTTCGTGTTGCTCAGCGTATTGTCGCTCTGGACCCTGCTGCGCGCCCTGGAAGCGGGCGGCGGCGGTCGCTGGGCTGTCTTTGTGGTGACGACACTGGCGCTTTTGTACACGTACACCGAGGGCGTGTTTATTCCTGCCGCGGAGGCGCTCTACGTGCTGTACCTGGTGCGAGGCGCAGCCTTGCGGTCGGCTATCCTGGCGCTGCTGATCGTTGGCGCCGGCTGGTCCGTCTGGCTGCCTTCCATACTGCACCAGTTCGGCAGCATCAACCATCGCTTCTGGCTTCCTCCGCCGGACCTGCCAAGGGTGATCAACACCCTGCTTACGTTCGCAGCGAATGTCGATGAGCCGACGCTGGCCGCCGGCCGGGGCGCCGGGCCGCTCAGCCCGGCCGGCCCCTGGCTACTGCTGCCGGTGGGACTGCTGATGCTCTGGGGCTTCCTGCGTCTTCCCGCTCTCAGTCGCCGCGAGAGGGCAACGATCGGCATATCCATCAGCACGGTACAAGCTGGCAATGAAGCAACTTCCGAGCGTTCCTCTGAAGGCGATCCACAGAGTCGCTGGCTGCTCTTGGGCGCCTTCCTCCTGCCCCACCTTGGCGCGCTGGCCGTGAGCCGCGTTTCCCCGGTGTACCTGGATCGCTCGCTGTTGGATTCGCTGGCGGGCGGACTACCATTACTGGCGGCCGGCATGCTGGCCCTGCCCGGACCTGGCCTGATCCTGCCGGTGGCGGCGATCTGGTGTGCCTTCCAATGGGCCGGTCTGGACACCTACTATCGCTATGCCACGACAGAGGACTGGCAGGGACCGGCACGCTACGTCGCTGCGCATGCTCGCGCGGGCGACCTTGTGCTGTTCAGCGGCTCCTGGCTGCAACTCGCCTTTGACTACTACTACCAGGGGCCGCCTTTGCAGGAGCACGGGTTGCCGGTGGACCTGTTCTCCAGCGGCGTCCTGGAGCCCCCGGAGGAAGCGGCAGACATCGCCCGTTTACCTGCACTCGTTGGCGTGGCGCCACGTGTCTGGCTGATCTACGGGCATCAGAGCTTCGATGATCCCCAGGGCATGGTGCCGCCGGCGCTCCAGCAACTCTTCCGTCAACAGAGTTCGACGCCTTATCTGGGCGGCATCACCCTCTACCAGTTCTCGACCCCTGTGGGCGGCGCTCCGCAGGTGGCGCTGGATGATCGCTTCCAGAGCATCGCCAGATTGAGCGGGTTGACGTGGCAGCGCACTGGAACATCGCTATCCGTCACCCTTTTCTGGCAGGTGTTGGGCCGGAGCAGCACCAACCTGCACATGTTCGTCCACGTGCTGCGCGCCGACGGGACGGTGCTGGCCCAGCACGATGGTGAGCCGCTGGGCGGGACGCAGCACACATCAATCTGGACGCCGGGTGCGCGTCTGGCTGACCCGTATCCGATCACATTGCCGTCGGGAACAGGTGGTCCCTTGCGGCTGGAGATCGGCATTTACGATATCGGTACTGGTCAGCGGCTCCAAGCAACCGGCCCCCAGGTCGTCGGCGGCGATCACGTCCTGGTGTCGGTTGCCCTGCCGACGGCAGCCACGTCAGGGAGCCCGTAACTCGCGGATTTGCGCTTCAAGTGCCGGCAACGCTTCGTACTCTTCGCGGAAGAGCTTGTAGCAGCGGTCCATGCGCAGTTCCGTCAGGCGGTCGGCCCGCTCGCCATGGTCCTGGGCGGCCGCCAGTAACTCGTCGATGCGGTACTTGGGCGGCAGGAGCGAGCCAATGGCATGGATCTGGTGTTTGGCCTCTTCGGAGAGAAAAGGGTCTGAACTAACCGCAGCATAGCGCAGTTTGCCGACCAGCTTGCTCAATTCGGAGAGCAACTCGCCTTCCGACAGGGCGCGATAGATCGCCACGTCCTCGTCGACCTGTGAGATCACCTGCAGCGGCGTCGCCGGCTCCGGAATCGTCCGCAGGTGGCTGACGTAGGCATCGTGATAACGCTGGGCGACTTCCGCCGTGGCCAGCATCATGCGGTCGAGGGCGGCCACGTCAACGGTACCGGCGTCGAGGAGGTCGTCACCACGTGCCATGGCAAGTCGCCTTACCGCGGCGACCGAGTCCATGCGTTCCGGCACCGGCGGCATCGGCACCGCGTTGCTGCCGCCCATACTCGCCATCGGCGCAAGAGACGCCAGCATCGGCGGCAGGTATTTGGCGAAGTCCATAACAATCGGCGGTACGACCAGGTACGTGACCCAGACGCCGTTGTCGCCCTTGTCGGAGCGAAAGAGCAGCAAGGCGTGGCCGCGCGGCGCGCTGGCATCACCAAGGTCATACTGAAATGTGGTCATAGCCACAGCATAGCAGATGCGGCGGCGCCGAATTGCCGTCCGCACCGATTCGGCCTTATAATGGCAGAGTCGTCCCCTGGCTGCCGTAGCTCAGTTGGTAGAGCGCCTCACTTGTAATGAGATGGTCGTGAGTTCGAGTCCCACCGGCAGCTCCCGTTCTACCAGAGGGTCAGCGCTCGTCCAGCGCCGATCCACGATCACCCCTCCCTTCTACTCTTGCCTCCCAAACAGAGCCGCACACTCGGGTAATGCAAAGGCCCTGGCCGCGGCCCTGGGTCCCTTGCCGTGTTGGCAGCGCCTTGCTACACTGAACATGTGGCCTTACAATGGCATGGGTCGCTCCAGAGGGGATCGGCTGAATGAGCATGCCTTTGTTCTGGCTACGTGCTTCGTCGTAAAGCGTTGAGTGATGCCGTGTGCGGCAGTGATGGGCGCGATTGGTAGATGCTGGAGTCTGTGAAGACACTGGAAGAACCGGCCACCGTGGGGCGGCCCTGGATGACCAGGACTCGAGATTTGCGTGTAGATAGTATTCGGGCACTGACGCCCCCGGCACAGTTGCTGGCCGACCTGCCCTTGCCGGAGGTTGGCGCTGCAGCCGTAGGCCAGGCGCGCGAAGCGGTGGTGCGCATCCTGAACGGCGAGGACGACCGGCTGGTCGTCGTCGTCGGTCCCTGTTCCATTCACGATCCGCTGGCCGGCCTCGACTACGCTCGGCGCCTGAAGGCGCTGGCCGACGAGCTGGCGGGCGACCTCTTGATCGTCATGCGTGTCTACTTTGAGAAGCCGCGCACCACGGTGGGCTGGAAAGGACTGGTCAACGACCCGCACCTCGACGGCAGCTACGCCGTCAACGAGGGCCTGCATCTGGCCCGTCGCCACCTGCTCGACCTCGTCGCGCTCGGCATGCCCACCGGCTGCGAGTTCCTGGACCCGATCTCCCCGCAGTTCTTCGCCGACACCGTCACCTGGGGCGCCATCGGCGCGCGCACGACGGAGAGCCAGGTCCACCGGGAACTGGCGTCCGGCCTCTCTATGCCGGTTGGCTTCAAGAACGGCACCGGTGGCGGCGTGCAGATGGCGATCGACGCGGTGCGCGCGGCCGCCTACCCGCACAGTTTCTTGGGCGTGACCGACCAAGGGCAGGCGGCAATTGTCACCACCCGCGGCAATGCCGACTGCCACGTCATCCTGCGCGGCGGGCGCAGCGGCACGAACTACGACGCGGTTAGCGTCCAGAAGACGCTAGCAGCCCTCCGCAAAGACAACTCGCCGGCGCGGCTCATGATCGACACCAGTCACGGCAATAGCGACAAGGACTATCGTCGCCAGCCGGCGATTGCCCACGACATCGCCGAACAGGTGGCAGGCGGCGAGGCCGGCATCATCGGGCTGCTGATGGAGAGTTTCCTGGTTGACGGCCGCCAGGAACTTGTCGACAAGGCGCAACTCGTCTACGGCCAGAGCATCACCGACTCATGTATGGGCTGGGATATGACCGTGCCGGTGTTGCGGGAGGTGGCGGCGGCGGTGCGTGCGCGGCGCGGGTGATCCCCGGCGGTGGGGCCGTGACCGCAGTCGCGGCCCTATTATTCTTTAGTGCCGGTGCAAAGCGCCATGGCGGAATCGCCGGCGAGTGCGTGGAAATGGAAATCGCCCCAACGTTCTTCCATACGGCAGCCCGCCAGCTGGAAGAGTGCCGCCAGGCATTCAAGATCAAGGTAGTGGGCGACGAAGCGGGCTTCAGTGACGGCACTCCCGATTTGCTCGTCCCCGTCCGGCGGGTGATAGCGGTACACCACGTCTGCAATGCCACGCAGCGGGTCGATGCGACGCTGCTGGTCAACAACAACATTGCCGCCAGGGGTCTGCACGGTGCATTGGTTGCGCAACAGCACCGGTTCGGACTGGCCGCGTGCCTCCGGCGGGAGGAGCGAAGCCTCCACGACGAGGTGGCCGCCGGGTCGCAGATGCGCTCCTACCCGCCGAAAGCACGCGGCCAAGTCGTCGTCATGTGCAAGGTGGGTCAGGGGGTCATCGGCGAAGAGCGCCAGATCTATTGGATGACTCAGGGAAGCTTGGCGCATATCGGCAGCGTACAGCAGCAACGCTGGAGGGCGACCGTCCCCGGCAGTGCCGGACCGGTTTCCTCCAGGCATGGAGGAAACCTGGCGAGCGGTGCGAGCCGGAAGAGGGCCTCCCCCGCGCCCGCCGGGCGCGTCGCCACGCTCTTGCTGCCAGTGCAGGCGGGCCAGTCGCAACATTGCCGGGGAGAGGTCGAGGCCGGTGATGCTGCCGCCCCACTGCGCGCACTGCCGGGCGAGGGGAATGGCTACCCTGCCGGTGCCGCAACCGTATTCGACGCTGCTGCGCGGTCTCCAGGTAGCGACTAGCGTGTGCCAGAATGGCAGGTCGTCGCGCGTCGCCAGTTCGCTGTCATAGAATGGGGCGACCGTCGCATAATAGGTGCGTGTGCCGGCGGCATCCATGCGCGCCCTCCTCATCGCTGATTGTCGGTGAAGCAGGGCAGGAATTGTGCCATGGATGGCATCGGGCCGACCGATTTGGCTATCGGTGTGACTGGGTTAAAGGAGGTCTCTACGAATGTCCACGGAGCCGTCGCTGCTGCCGTCGCTGAAGCTGCTGGTGGTGAGCACCTACCCGCCCAAAGCCTGCGGTATCGGCACCTATACCCACGACCTGCTGCTCGGTATCGTGGAAGGCGATGGCCGTACCGATTACCGGGTGGCAGCGATCGATGATCCGGAGGATCATTTCAGCTACGAGTGGGTCGTGCGGCAGCGCATCCAGAAGGAAGAACTGAGTAGCCTGGAGCGTGTCGCGGCCTACGCCAACGCTTGCGGGGCCGACGCGGTGAATATTCAGCACGAGTTCGGTATCTGGGGCGGCTTCGACGGTGAGTTCGTGTTGCACTTCCTCGATTGTTTGCTCATTCCTGCCATCATCACTTTGCACTCCGTGCCGTTGACGCGCTCCAGCTTTAACCGCGAGAATCGGGTTCGTATCGCCGGGGAGATGGCCCGCCGCGCCGCGCACGTCGTGACGTTTGTCCCCGAGGCGAGAGAGTTCTTGATTAATACGTGTGGCGTGCCGGCCGAAAAGGTGAGCGTGATCTGGCATGGCGCCCCCCGTTTCCCCATCGGCCGCGAGGCAGTGGCCAGAAGCGAACTGGGCTTGGAGGGTAGGCTGGTCGTCAGTACCTTCGGCCTGCTCACCCGCTTCAAAGGACTGGACTACGCGATCCGCGCTCTGCCGCCGCTCGTGCGGCGTTACCCCAACCTGCTCTACCTCCTCCTTGGCCGTCCGCACCCAGCCGAACCGGAGACCTTCATGCCGGCGCTGCGCGAACTGGTGGTGCGTCTGGGACTCTCCGAACACGTTCGTTTCGTCGACCACTACCTTTCGGACCAAGAGATCGGCGACTACCTTGCTGCCACCGATGTGTATCTGACGCCCTACCTGGACGAGACGCAGATCAGCAGTGGCACGCTGACCTATGCCCTCAGCGCGGGCAAGTGTGTGGTCTCCACGCCGTATGTCTACGCGCGCAGCGCGCTGGCGGAGGGCCGGGGCACGCTGGTGTCCTTTGCCAGCAGCGAAGCCATCACGCAGGCGCTGGACACATTGCTGGGCGACGAGGCGCTCCGTGCCGGGTACGCCGCACGCGCCCGTGCTTTTGGGGAAAACCTCGCCTGGCCGGTGGTGGCTTCCCAGTTCGTGAACATCGTCCGCGGTGTCGTCGCGGGAACGTCGCTTGCTGTGGGGGCGGGCGCGACGGCTCAATGACGTTGCAGGTTGCCGACGGGCATCAGGGCAGCCAGCGGTGCGCCTGACCTTTGTGACCGGCACGCCGCGTTCGGTCCGGCTGGGGAGCGGTACGTATGTCGGGATCGAAGTGCTGCGCCACACCCTGGAAGGGCTCGGGCACGAGGTTCGGCTCGTGGCGCCACGCTCCATGCGCGCGCCGTTCGGGTTGACGGCCTGGCGGCTCGCCTTCAACGTGGCGCTGGCAGCCAGTTACCGAGCTGACTGCGACCTGACCGTCGGCTTCGACATGGATGGCTTCTTAATTCCCCAGTCGCGCGCCGGCCCCTATCTGGTCTCCATCAAAGGCGTGCTGGCCGACGAGCTGACGTTCGAGCGCGGCGCTGTGCGTCGCCTGCTGGCGCTGCAGGCCTGGTGCGAGGCCCGCAACGTTCGGCGTTCGCCGCTATCAATCACCACCAGCCGTTATGCGGCGGATCGCATATCCAGTTGCTATGGCGTGACCCCCAACCGTATTCGCCAGGTGCCGGAACTGATCGACCTTGAGCGCTGGCGGGCCCAACTGGCAGCGGCGCCACCGGTAGCAACCGAAACCCCTGTGTTGCTCGCCGTCGCCCATATGTACCCGCGCAAAAGCCTCGACGTGCTCTTGCGCGCCGTGGCGCTACTGCCACGACGCTGGCGCCACGTTCGTCTGCATCTAGTCGGGGTCGGCTCGGAGTGGTCGCGCCTGCATGCATTGACAAAGGACTTGGACCTACAAGACCGCGTGACTTTCCTGGGGCACGTCTCCCGCGCCCGACTGGCGGCGGAGTATCAGCAATGCGTACTCTTTTGCCTGCCCAGCCGCCAGGAGGGGTTCGGCATCGTCTACCTGGAAGCGATGGCGGCGGGAAGGGCTGTCGTCGCCTGCCATGCCGCTGCCGTGCCGGAACTCGTGGAGCACGGTGTGACCGGTCTGCTCGTCAAGCCGGGCGATGCCAAGGCGCTAGCGGCAACGATGACGGACTTACTCGATGACCCCGCCCGTCGGGCCGAACTGGGGGCGGCTGGGACGGAGCGGGCAGCACGCTATGCCGCTCCCGTTGTCGCGCAACGCTTCCTGGAGGTTGCCGAGGAGGCGCGAGATAGCACAGCCAGAGATGGTCAAGGTCCTGCAACGTAGGATACACGTGCCATGCGCACACGGTGGCGGTTCACCGCGAGTGCCCCGCAAAGTTTTGCGCAGCGAGGGGACGGTATTTGTAAAGCGAAGTACAGGGCCGCGACTGCGGTCGGCGGCCAAGCGACGGGGTGTAACGGAGCGCAGCGGAGGGGGGCGGTCGCTTTGGTGGGGGAGGGCGGTCGCGCACTCCCGGCGTCTCAATGCCCCGCTCTATCGTCAGGCCACCACCGCAGTCGCCCCCGTCGCTTGGCCGCAGACCGCAATCGCGGCCCTGTACTCCGCCGCGCGTCGGAATGCTCGCCATTGACGCCAGCGGGTGGAGCGCCTACCATGACCCGGCTCGCCATCGCGCTGGAGCGCTTCGGCGTGCCGTGGAACGGAGGACGGCGGTGGCCTACCCGCTCGACCGGCAGCAGGCGTCCCAGGGCGTGCCCCGCTTGCTGCGCGCACCCGACCTGGAAGCGCAGGTGCGTGCGGCGCTGGCGCATCTGGATGATCTGGGCTACTTGCAGACCCTGGCGCTCGCCCGGCACTTCCAGGAGGAGCCCGGGCGCCATACCGCGAGCGCCGCCCAGCGGCTGCGCCAGACGCTGCTGGAGGCCATCGCGGCGTTGCGACCAGAGCAGGCGATGGCGGCCAGCGCGCACGCCTGGCGCAGTTACCAACTCCTCCAGTTGCGACATACCGAAGGACGCACGATCGCGAGCGTGCTGGACCAACTCGCCATCAGTCGCAGTGAATACTATCGCGACTACCGCAGTGCGCTGGCCGCCCTGCTCTCGCTCTTCCAGGCCCGCCTCCCCGCGTTCCGACCGGCGGCTGCGCCAACGATCGTCATCAACAGTGACCGTGTGCAGGGGGAAGGGATACGGCACGGGACCACGTTACCGCTCCAACTGACCAGCTTCGTGGGACGGCAACGCGAACTGGCCGAGGTGGCGGCACTGCTCCAGGCGAGCCGGCTGGTGACGCTGACCGGGGCTGGCGGCTGCGGCAAGACCCGCCTGGCGTTGGAGACGGCGCAGCAGGTGCTGCCTTGGTACCGCGATGGCGTCGCGCTGGTGGAACTGGCGCCGCTGACCGAGCCGGCGCTGGTGACGCCGGCCATTGCTACGGCGGTTGGTGTGCGCGAAAAGCCGGGGGAGCCGCTGCTCAGCACGCTCCAGAGCGCGCTGCACGCAAGGCAGGTGCTGCTGCTCCTGGATAACTGCGAACACTTGCTGGATGCCTGTGCCCAGCACGTCGATGCCCTGCTGCGGGCCTGTCCCGACCTGCAGGTGCTGGCCACCAGTCGGGAAGCGCTCGGCATCAGCGGCGAACAGTCCTGGCTGGCGCCGTCCCTGCCCCTGCCGGAGGAGACGGCAACCCCGGCGGTCGCCCTTCAGGCGGCGGCGGTGCAACTCTTCGTCGAGCGGGCGCAGGCGGTGCTGCCCTCCTTTGCCCTCAGCAGCCAGAACGTGGCGGCCGTGGTGCAGGTCTGCCGGCGGCTGGACGGCATTCCCCTCGCCCTGGAACTGGCGGCGGCCTGCCTGCGGTCGTTGTCGCCCCAGCAACTGGCCACGCGCCTGGATCAGCGTTTCCAGTTGCTGGTCGGCGGCAGCCGGGCGGCGTTACCCCGCCAGCAGACGTTGCGGGCCATGGTGGACTGGAGTTACCACCGCCTCAGCGAGGGGGAGCAGCGTCTCTTCCGGCAACTCAGTGTCTTCGTCGGGGACTGCACGCTGGAGGCGGTCGAGGCGGTGGGCAGCGGGGAAGGAATCGAGCAGCAGCAGGTGGCGCCGCTGCTGGCGCGGCTGGTGGAGCAGTCATTGGTGCTGGCGGAAGGTCAGGTTGACGGCGAGGAACGCTACCGACTGCTGGAGACCTTGCGCCAGTATGGGTGGGAGGAACTGGTCGCCGCTGGGGAGGCGCCGGCAGCCGCCGAGCGGCACGCCGCGTACTACCTGGGGTGGGCGGAGGAGGCAGCGCCGCAGAGCGAAGTGGGGCATCGGGAACAGGTGCTGGGGGTGGCGCGCTTCGCCAGCGAGTACGCCAACCTGCGGTCGGCCTTGCGCTGGCTGATCCAGCACCAGGACGTCGAACGGGCAGTTCGACTCGCCCAGGCGCTCTTCTCCTTCTGGGAAACGCGCGGCGCGCTCCAGGAGATCGAACAGGCCCTGCTGGAGCAGAGCCTGGCGCTCTACCAACAACTCGGCGACCAGCGGCACGTCGCCTGGCAGTTCGATCGGCTGGGCGCGGTGGCCCATGTGCGCGATGACTATGCCCTGGCCCGTCGGCAGTATCAGGCAGGATTGGCCATCCGGCAGACGCTGGCGAGTCGCAATCCGCTTGCCTGGTCGCTGCAGAGTCTGGGCTGTTTGGCGCTCGATCAGGCCGACCCGGTCAGCGCACGACCGCTGTTGGAGGAGTGCTTGCGCATTCGGCAGTCGATGGCAAACTCCTGGATGCATGCCAGTTCCGTGGCGACTTTCGCCGCCCTGGCAGCAGCGGAAGGACGACCGGCAGGCGCGTTGCAGTTGGCCGGGGCTGTGGCAGCCTTTGAGGAGGCGACCGGCTTTCGTTTGCGCGAAGTGGTACGGCGCACGCTGACGCGCTGGTTGGCAGTAGCACAGGCGGCGCTGGACGAGCCTGCCGCCAGCGCGGCCCTGGCGGTCGGGCGGACGCTGTCGCTGGATCAGGCGATCGCGGAGGCGCTGCGGCCGGTGAGTGAAAGCGGGGCGAACCGGGAAAATCAGACTGGACGTGGACAGGACGGCGGCTAGGTCGTGCATATACCAGGTCCGGCGCAGTTCGTGAGCAGGCGGCCAGCGACTGAAGTCGCGCCTACTGGGAGCCAAGTCCGCCTGCGCGGACTCGTTTCCAGCCCGCGAAGGCGGGCTTCGCTGGCATTAGGCGCGACTTCAGTCGCCAACCGCCTACTCACGAACAGCGCCAGACTTGCCGGATGCGCCACTTAACACGCAGCCACAACAATGGCCAGGAAATCAGGCGGCTGTCACCACTGTTGACCTAGCGGCGCAGCGACTGCTCTAGCGGCACTCCGTCAACCTCATGTATGGGGCTTGCGGGTACCCGCTTTCGGGTGAGTAGCCCGACGCATGCGCGTCGGGTGAACCTGCTGGACGCACAATGTGGCACGAACGATGCGCCGCAAGAACAGGCCACTGCGTGTGCAGGGCAATCAACGGAGCATGCACGATGGAACAACCCTTTGCGGGGCAGACCCAGATGGCCGGATTGACCGGCGGCAGTCATGGTAGTCCAGAACGCGGACCACGCTGGCTGTCCGGTCCGCTGCTCAACTTCGATCTGGCCCAGGAGATCGAGCAAATGCGCCATGAGGCGACGTGGGAGCAGCACGGTCACGACGCCAAGACGCTGGTGAAGGAGCAGTCCTTCCGCGTGGTCTTGATCGCCTTGAAGGAAGGGGCGGCGCTGGGTGAGCATACGGCGCCCGGTCCGCTTGCCATCCAGGTGCTGCGCGGGCAGGTGCAGATCATGGCGGTGGACCGCACAGTGTCCCTGTCAGTTGGCCAGCTCGTGGTACTGGAGGCGAACCTGCTGCATGCCGTCAAGGCGTTGGAGGAAAGCGAGTTTCTGCTGACGATTGCTGGCGCCGGCTACGGCGGACCAGGGCCGGCCGTGGGCTAGAGCGCCGGTCCCGCATTAACGCGGATCGCTCCGGCCCTAGACTGGCAGGGCCGGAGCGCGGGCGTCCCGCCTGCCTCCGTCGCATGTATGGTCGCACTGCTGCACGCGGGGACTTCCTTTCCACAGCAGTCCCCGCAGCGCTGCGGCGCGCCCATCGCGGATGAAAATGGCTGCATTGGCGGACAGCCTAACAAGCAATCGGAGACGCTACTTTCAGACCAGTGACACCGGGGCGGGCATCCACGATGATCCTGCTCCAGCTACGGTCCTGGGAGCCGTAGCCGTCGCCGGTGTAGGGAGGGTAGTACTCACACAGAAGCTGGACTGCTCGATCATGCCGCATGCTTGCGTCGCCAGCGTCTGGCGCAAGTCTTCAGCACTGTGGATGCGCAGCCCTCCACCGATCAACCAGTTAGTGTTGATCCAGCTTGGTCCGCGGTAGATGAAGCCGTGAGCATTACCGGGCATAAAGGTCGGCTCGTTGACCATCACTGAGCGCCCCACGCGTCGCCAGCAGGCGCCCGCCGGGTGCCCTCTGGGCGGACATCCACAGCACCTCGACCAACCCCAGGTTCGTCCCAATCGGCACGGTCTTGACCACGGCACACAACAACGTCACCACTCGGTACACTGCTTCCGGCATCCGGCGGCTCCTTCCGGCGAGTCCTAGTTCTTACACTTGGACTCTACCGGACCACCGCCGCCGGAACGCTGCCTCCTCCTCAGTTAGCGGAAACTAGAGGTAGCCCATGTCATGGCAAGGTCTGACGTAGAAAGACCCAAAGCCGACGCCGAAGCGCGCAGCCGGACCGCTCGCGCTGGATGGCCCTGCGCCTCGGCGACCTCGGCCAAAGCGAACAGGACGGGTGCCGCTCGCCTACGGTCACCGACCTGCGCCCGCAGCAGCAGACTTTCCCGGAAGCACGCCTCAGCGACAGCGGTGTCGCCGGTCTGCAGCGCCATCTGTCCTTGCGCACACCGGATGTGCGCCACCGCCTCGCGGTCTCCAACGTCGCGATTGATCACAAGTGCCTCGCGGTATAGCGTGTCTGCGGTGGCAGCGTCGCCTTTGGCGCAACAGACGTCGGCCAGCCCGATCAGGGATGCAGCAACTCCGTGGCGGTCCGAAAGCTGAAGACGTGTCGTCAGATTCTGTTGGTGCAGCATCCGCGCCGTTGCGTAGTCGCCCGCTCGGAACGCCGTTCCTGCGAGGTGTGCCAGCGACCAGGCGGCTCGCCAGCGATCCCCAACCGCCTCCAGCAGTCGAACACTCTCCTGGAAGTAGGTCCGCTCAGTCATATCATCGCCCTCATTACGGGCAACAAGCGCCAGCACGTGGGTGGCGTAGGCGGCCCCACGCTGGTCGTCGACGTGTTGGTACAGATGCCGGCTCTCTGCTGCGAGTTCGCGCGCCGCGGCCTGATCGCCCCGCCAGACGGTGAGATAGGCGGCGGCGTACAGTGCCTTGGCCCGCCAGATCGGCGGTGCTGTCGCTGCCGGCAGTGTGAGGAACCGGCTCACCCAGTCGCGACCCTCCGCGTCGCGACCCCGAAGATGCCAGAAGAACCAGAGCGCCGAGGCCAGGCGCAGGCCGTGCTCCGTCTCGCCACGCGCCAGCAGTGAGCGCAACGCCGCCCGGACGTTGTCGAGATCACGTTCGAGTCGCCGCAACCACGATGCCTGCTCGGGACCAGTGAGCTTCCGTTCGGCAGCTTCGGCGAAGGCAAGAAAGAACACGGCGTGCCTCGCAGAGAGCGCCTCGTGGCTAATCCTCTGCCGCAGCCGGCGCTGGGCGTAGTAGCACAGCAGCGATGGGAGATGGAAGTATGTCTCGGCGTCGTTGGTATCTGCCAGCACCAGCCCCTGCTCCACGAGGGCTGCTAGATTGGTCGCCAGGCCGCTATCGGGGTTTCCGGTCGCCGTGAGCACTGCCGCCGCCGTTTCTCGCGTGCAGCCGCCGTCGAACACCGCCAGCCGCTCGAATACGTCCCGCTGCACCAGAGTCAATGCGTCGTAGCTACCGTCGAACAGCGCGCTCAGCGAGCGGTGTCGACTCGGACCCGTGCGGCGCTCGTTCCGCAGTATCTCCAGCGGGTCGGCCAGATCCCGCGCCAGCTCCTCGATGGTGGACGAGCGAAGGCGCCCGGCAGCCAGCTCGATCGCCAGCGGTAGCCCGGCCAACTGGCGCACCAGCTGCGCAACCGTCACAGCGTTCTCCCGCGTCAAGCGAAAGCCCGGGTGTGCCGCCACGGCGTGCTCGAGCAGGAGCTGGACCGAAGGATTGCGGCGGAGCGCAGAGGTCTCGATGACCAGCGCCGGGTCGGGTATCGCGAGGGGCAGCAGCGGAAGACAGCGCTCGTTGGCAACGCCGAGCGGCCCTCGGCTCGTCGCCAGCACTCGCCAGCCGCGATGGTGACACAGCAAGTTCGTCACCAGATTGGCGCAGCCGTCGCGGTCGGCATCGCAATCATCCAGTACCAGTAGTGCCTCGCCCTCTGCCAGCGACGGGCACTGCAAGGGATCCCGTCCGAGCGCCTCGACGACGCGCTGCCAGGCGCTCGCCGGCGTGATTTCGTCGCCCAGGGACACTACCCACACGCCGCCGGGGTAGCCTCGCCTGAGGCGCACCGCGACTTCGAGCGCCAGGCGGGTCTTGCCCACG
>DHIZ01000098.1:11435-11793 GCA_002404055.1 Chloroflexi bacterium UBA4733 | reverse complement strand
TCCCCCTGACGGGAGAAACCTTGCCTGCGACTCAGGCGACGGCCGCGGACCCCTGGCTTGGATGTGTTTGACAGTACCGCGTTGGCACTGAACGTGCGGCCTGAACGGAGGTAGCGGACAATGGCCTGCCGCGTGAGCGGCCCAGGGTTCCGGGCGCGCCGACGCGGAGCGGCCGTGCCGTTGTCGCAGCATGCCGCCCGAACGACACTCCCATCCAACCGCGCAGTCCCGAAGGCGACCGTCACCCGCATTGCAGCCAAGGTTTCTCCCGTCAGGGGGAAACCTGGCGAGTAGTGCGAGCCGGAAGGGGTCTCCTCCGCACCCAACGAGCGCAATGTTTACACGCCGCAGCACAAGC
>DHIZ01000098.1:5391-11232 GCA_002404055.1 Chloroflexi bacterium UBA4733 | reverse complement strand
CCAGGCCGAAACTTCCAGTTCCACGCTTGCTCCCGGCGCTGCCAGTTTGTGTTTGATCACCGTGACGCCTAACCGATAACCGGCCAGTTCCAGCGGCGCACCGGCCGGCCCTTCCCGCCAGAGGCAGTCGCGGCGCTCCACCAGCAGGCGCACGGAGGCGAAGTAGCCTAAGGGTCGGTTGCCGGCCGCGGCGGCCCGAGCGCGGCTGGCGCTGCTGAGCATGAGGAGCAACGTGCCGGTATGCGCCGCCGCCGCGGCGAGGCGGGAGAGTTGGCCGGCGTTCGGTTCCTTGCCGCCGCGCGGCAGGTCGTAGACCAGGGCAGTAAACCCTTCGGTCTGCAAGAGCGTGGCGATGGCCTCCAACGCCTGGGGTAGTCCAGCCGGTTGCACCACTGCCAGGTTTGCCAACTGCACGCCGGCCGCCGCCGCCGAAGGTGGGTAAAAGGCGCGAGCCGGA
This sequence comes from Chloroflexi bacterium UBA4733, assembly GCA_002404055.1. The sequence continues at coordinate 10,775 of DHIZ01000098.1, read as the reverse complement.
TCGACGATGGCGGCCAGCCCGCCGACCTGGGTTGCCGTCGCCAGCACGCCCAGGGCGATGCTTAGTTTGCCGGAGTCATCGCCGGTCAGTTCGACGATGCGCCCGCGCGGCAGTCCGCCGATGCCAAGGGCGGCATCCAGCGCCGGATAGCCGGTGCTGAGCGGCGTCCCCGCTTCCGCCGGCATGAGCACGCCTGGCCCGTAACGGTCAAGCAGTTCCAGCCGTACCGCCGCATCCCGCGCCATCGCCCGTTTCCCCCGTATAGGGACAGTATAGAACTATTGTTCGAGTAGTCAAGAGGGTAATGGGCAATACGATCTGTTAAGAGCAGGCGTAGACAATTACCGTTTCGTAACATCGTTCAGTCCTCCTCGTGCGCTGGCTATTCCAGTAGCGTCCATGTAGAGGGGCGCACTTTGGCACCATCATTGCTCCTTGTTTCCAGATCAGGTACAGTCTGGCTGTACAGATCAGGGGAATGACATGGTCCACGCCAGTTACACCGAGGCGCGCGCGAATCTGGCCGCGCTGCTGGATCGGGCGACGAATGATCGGGAGACGGTCATTATCGCGCGCCGTGGCACGCCCGATGTCGCGATGATTGCGGCTGATGAGTTGGCGAGCCTTCAAGAGACGGTGCATCTCCTGCGCTCGCCAAGAAATGCTGCGCGTTTGCTCGCGGCGCTGGAGCGTGCCGAGCGGGGCGAAGGCATCCGCATGTCGCCCGATGAACTCCGCGTGGAACTGGGTCTCATCGAGCGATAAGGTGCGCGATTGCGTCTTGGATCGAAACTTCCTGGAGGATCTCCAGCACTGGATCGCCGCTGAGCCAAGAGTTGCCAGACGCATCCTCGATCTTATGGAGGCTGTGCTGCGCGATCCATTTGCCGGCGTCGGCAAGCCGGAGCCATTAAAGCATCTGGCAGCCGATACCTGGTCGCGGCGCATCACTCAGGAACACCGCCTCGTCTACCGCGTCTATGCTGATCGCATCGCCTTCGTGCAGGCACGCCATCATTACTGAAGTGCCCCACACGGTCACGATAGGTATACTTTTTGCATGAGAAGGTCTACCCTGGTCGTCAATGATGCGCTCTTTGAGCGTACCCAAGAGATACTCATCAACGGAGGAACCCGGAGGACGAGGATGAAACGTTCAGATACCACGGATCTCTTCACGACCATCGAGCGTGTGGAAGACATCCCTGTCTTTGCCAGCGAGGACGAAGAGCATGTATTCTGGAAAACGCACGACTTAAGCGATGCGCTGTGGGATGCCGCTGAACCCTTCGATCTGGAGGAGCTACCTGCTCCCCGCGCGCTGGCTACTCCAGTGGTGATTCATCTTGATGGACACACGCTCAAGCGACTGGAAACGCTTGCTCGCCAGCAGCAACGGGATTACCATGCCCTGCTCAAAGAATTTGTAACCGAGCGGCTGTACGAAGAAGAGAAGCGTTCGGGGATCGTTTCGGGCATCCACAGTCGCTGAACGAGGAGAGGAATAGATGAATCTCGAGACGGATGAAGCCCTTGCTCCCCAGCGCCGGATTCTCGACCGCTGGCTCTCATCGTTGCGACAGTTGCCGGCGGTTGAGCTGGTCTGGCTCACGGGTAGCCTGGCCGCCGCTGACGCCGCCCCTGGCGCTGATATCGATATGCGCTTCGCCGTCGCTGACACTGAGTACGATCATCTCTGGAAGGGCGACAAGGCGCCGCTCCTGGAGGGGCTTGGCGAGTACCTCGTTCTGTTGGACCGTGGTTTCGTCATCCTCCAGACCGCGGAGGGGATCACCATCGATCTCTGGGCCGACAAGTCCAGCGAGGCCGCCAGGATCCAGGCCTACGAGTGGAAGGTCCTGCTCAACCGCCTGCCGTCGGGCCAGCCGATCTTTGATAAACTCCCGGAGCGCAGCGCCGCCGAGACCTGGCCGGCGCCACCGCCGATGCCAGACGACGTTCGCCAGCAGGCGCGCATGGTCTTCCTCTGGATGAGCTACGTCCCCAGTCTCTTCCACCGTGGGGAGATCGTCTCCGCCGCCGGCCACCTCGCCTTTATGCGCGAGGCGCTGGACCGCGTGATGTACCAGCGGCTGGGCATCCAGTATCCCAAACGCAGTCGGCACCTCAACGACATTTGGCCCCAGGAGTTCCTCGACGATTTCGCAGCCACCTACCAGCGCAGCGCCTCCGCGCTCGACGTGGCCGCGCTGGCTGCCGCCTACGGCCGGCTGTTCGACATCCTGGAACGGCACTTCCAGGCCCTCAGCGAGCAGGTGGGCGGAGGCTTGGAGCAGGCGTGGTACCGGCGGCTGTCCGCGCAGATCAAGCAGGAACTTGTGCCCTTCGCGCGTCACGTAGCTACTGCGGAGTAATCGTCGCCCGCCAGCACAACATCACCTTCGCATGCTCCGGGCAGTATATACGTGCGTCTCCATCGGATATAGCTACCTACCCCCAGATCAGGTATACTCATCGCATGAAAAAGACTACCCTGGTCGTTGATGATGCGCTCCTAGAGCGTGCCCAGGGGGTCCTCGGTACTCGCGGTCTGAAAGCGACCGTCGATCGTGCCCTTCTGGACGTCATAGAGCATGACGCCCGCCGCCGGGTGGTTGCGCAACTCCAGGCGATGGATGGACTGGACCTGGACCGCGAGGACATCATGGCGAAAGCGTGGCGCTAACGCCGCGCTATCTTGCCGACAAGAGCGCACTGGCAAGGATGCCTCACGTCGCGGTGAACGCCGTTCTGGGTCCGTTGATCCTCGCTGGAGAGGTGGCTACGTGCGGCATCATCGATTTGGAAGTATTCTTCAGCGCACGTAGCCATGCCGATTTCGTTCAGACTCGCGCGTGGCGTGAGCAAGCATTTGCCAGAATTGCGATGGAGCAGAGCGACTTCGATCGTGCCGTCGAGGTCATGGAGGTGCTGGCCCGGCACGGCCAGCATCGCGCCGTGGCCTTGCCTGACCTGCTGATTGCAGCGGTCGCTGAGCGGGCCGGCCTTTGTGTTCTGCACTACGATGAAGACTATGACCGTATTGCAGCCGTCACTGGCCAATCGGTGCAATGGGTGGTCCCCCGGGGATCTGCGTGAGGCTTTGAATGGCCGCCTTTGGGAAGATCCAGAGAGTGCAGCCCCGCGACAGTTACTCCTGCGTCAGTGTCCACATGCGGCAAGTCCAGCGCGGATGATGACGCGCTTCCACTGGGTTATCAGGTGAATCTCCTCTATCGATAGCGGCCGGCCTGCATCTCGTAGAGCGTGGCATAGCGCCCTCCCAGCGCCACCAGTTCGGCATGGCTGCCGGCTTCGACGATGCGCCCTCCCTCCAACACCAGGATGCGGTCGGCCATGCGCACCGTCGAGAAGCGGTGGCTGATCAGGAGCGTGGTGCGGCCGCGCGTGAGTTCCTGGAAGCGCAGGTAGACGTCGTGCTCGGCCTGGGCGTCGAGGGCGGAGGTCGGCTCGTCCAGGATTTGCAGGGGTGCGTCCCGAAAGAAGGCGCGGGCAAGAGCCAACTTCTGCCACTGGCCAATCGAGAGTTCCAGGCCATCGTCGAACTGCCGGCCGAGCGGAGTGTCCAGACCACGGGGTAAGGTCGCCACGACCACATCGGCTCCCGCTCGCACTGTAGCGGTGGCGATGCCGTCCCGATCATCCAGGCGGCTCAAATCGGCCAGGCCGATGTTTTCGGCAGCAGAGAGGGCATACCGGGCATAATCCTGGAAGACGACGGTCATGTGGCGACGCAGATCGCGCAGGTCGTACTCCCGCAGATCATGGCCATCCAGCAGGATGTTACCCCCGGTCGGATCGTACAAGCGGCAGAGCAGCTTGACCAGCGTCGTCTTGCCGGCGCCGTTCTCGCCCACCAGCGCGACCGTCTCACCCGGTCGAATCGTCACGCTAACGCCGTGGAGGACTGATCGCTCCACACCGGGGTAGCGAAAGGTGACCTCTCGTAGCTCCAACCCTTCCTGCCAGGGCTGCGGGAACGGCCGGCCGGGAACTGCCTCGCGCATCGGTGACTCCAGCGCCAGAAAGTCCGGTAGAGCGGACGTTTGCAACACCTTGTCGTAGATGCCGGCTGCGTTGCTGAGGATGCTCACCAGGGTGGATTGGACCAGGAAGACCGTGCCGACGTACAGGACAAGGTCGCCCAGTCCGATGCGGCCTTCGGTCGCCTGCCGGACGGCGTACAGCAAAACCGCTCCTGCTCCGCAGGAGGAGATGCCGGAAAGCACCAGCAGGGCCTTCGTTTGCGCACCACGGAAGGCTTCCGCTTCTGCCAGCACTTTGCTATAGGTCCGGCGATAGCGCTCAAGGAAGAAGCCGGCCAGACCAAACAGACGAACCTCTTTCGCTGCCGTGTCGGTCGTGAGCAACTGGCTATAGTAGTCCAGTCGCCGCGAATCGGCAGTCTGCCCCTTGTAGACGTGCCAGGCGCCATGCGCAACGCGAAGTTGCCCGAAATAGGTGGGGATGGCCGTGAGGAAGACCACCAGCGACGCCAGGGGATTCAGCCGCGCTAGAATACTCAGGAGCGTGACGAACACCAGGACGATGGACGCCGAGCTGACTGTCTGATTGACCAACAGATAGAGGCGCGGCACGGCCTCCCGGGCGTTTTGCAGTTGGTCGTAGAAGCTGGGGGTGTCAAAGAGCGAAAGGTCCGGCATGGCCGTGGCCTTTTCCATCAGCCGCGTGTGCAGGGAGTAGAGCGCCCGATCTCGGAAGCCGGCGACCACAACCTCGTAGACGAATCCCTGCGCGTTGCCGACGAGGCGCAGGGCGACGTAAGCGCCGGCGATGACCAGCGCCATGGTCGTCTGGTTCGACCGCACCGCATCGACCAGCAGTTTGGAAAACCAGACACCGGCTGGTTGGAGCAGACTGTAGATGGAATAAATGCCAAACATCGCCAGCACCCGTCCAGGTGCGGCGACTGCTCCCAAGCGAAAGAGTCGCGGTAGGGAAGCGTAGACGGAAAGGCTTTGGCGGAGCCGGACAAGCCAGGGCGAAGCACGGAATCTAGGGAAACGGGGTAGGTACTGCATAGAATCAGGTCACTTGCTTCCCGGAACGACCGGCATATCGGAGGGCGCCGTTGTTATGGACAGATAGTAGGAAGGGGCGCCTTGCACGTCAAGGTGGTTGGAGCCTTGGACCTTGGGTATCTACGGTATAGCTACCGCCGCTCGGTTGAGCTGGACGGCTTCCTAAAAGCCTTCTGCCGCTAGGTCCTCCTGAACACGCTGTCACGCCGACTGGACGCCACTCAGCAGCACCGATGATCGCTCGTAGACTGCCGCCCCGCGAAACGCAGCGAAGGTTTCTCCCACGCGTTTGGGAGAAACCTGGCAAGCGAAGCGCGCCGG
>DHIZ01000098.1:0-5241 GCA_002404055.1 Chloroflexi bacterium UBA4733 | reverse complement strand
AACCTGGCAAGCGAAGCGCGCCGGGAGAGGGTCTGCCCGCGCTGTACGGGCTACACTACACTGTGAGCGACACGGGGTAGGGACCATGTAGGCCGACCCGGCGCCGGACGTGGATTGCCGACAACGGGCAACGGGGCGAGCGAAAGAGGAGAGTCAATGCTGACGGCGGAACAAGTTGCATCGTTTCACGAGCACGGGTACTTGCGCATCCCTGCGCTCTTTAGCACGGAAGAGACAGCGGCGCTGTCGGACTCGCTGAACTGGATCATCGACACCTGGGCCACAACCTCCGCCGGCTGGAGCGGCCCCTGGCGGCAGAAGTACATGACGCCGGAGGTGGAAAAGCAGTCGCAGTTGGTGGCGCTGCACGACCTGCAATTCTACTCGCAGGAGTGGCTGCACGCGGTGACGAACCCTCGCCTGACCGAGGCGGTGGCCGGCTTGATTGGAGCCAATGTCGAACTGCACCATTCCACGCTGCACGTCAAGCCGCCGGAGTCGGGCCATCCCTTCCCGATGCATCAGGATGATCCCTTTTACCCGCACACCGATGGCCGCTACGTCGATGTGCTGATTCATCTCGACGACACCTTCCACGAGAACGGCGAGATCCGCTTCCTGGATGGTTCGCACAAGATGAGCAAACTGCCGCACATCACCCAGACGGAGAGCGGACCCTGCACGCCGCACCTGCCGACGGACCAGTACCGACTGGAAGACACCGTGCCGGTGCCGGCGAAGGCGGGGGATGTGGTCTGTTTCAGCATCTATACAGTCCACGGCTCGTATATCAACACCACCGCCAAGAACCGCCGCCTGGTGCGGGTCGGTTACCGTGACCCGGAAAACACACAACTCGGCGGTCAGAGCAATGGTCGGCCTGGCCTGCTGGTCCACGGCCAACGTCCGCGCGGCGAAGGCCAGGCGGTGCTTCCCAACAAGCAGGTGTAGGTAGGCGTTCGTGCCAGAGTAGGCGCCCTGTTCGCTACAATGTCGCGGCGGCCGGAGTCGGTCGTTTGACTTGTCAGTACGGAAGGCACCGCAACTCCATGACGCCCGATCAAACGACGACCTCAGTGTTTACAGCGGACCCGCGCCTCGTCGTGGTCACGCAAGCGCCGTTCAACGCCGAAACACCGTTGCCGGAACAACTGGGCGTGATCACGCCAACGCCGCTGTTCTACGTGCGCAGCCATTTCGCGGTGCCGCAGATCAACGTCGACGAATGGCGGCTGAGCCTGGAGGGCGAGTTTGCGCGGCCCATGCAGTTCAGCTATGGCGACCTGCGGGCCTTGCCCAGTCGCACGTTGCTCTCCACGCTGGAGTGTGCCGGCAACGGCCGCACCGGCCTGCAGCCGCAGGCGGATGGCGAGCCATGGAACTACGGCGCGGCCAGCACCGCCGAGTGGACCGGTGTCGTGCTCGCTGAGGTGCTCAAGGTGGCCGGACTGAAGGAAGTCACCACCGAGATCGTCATTGATGGCGCCGATCAGGGCCACGTCGCGGCGGCCGGTCGCGTTGTGCGCTACGCCCGGTCCATGGCGCCCGCGCAAGCGCTCCATCCCGACACGCTGCTGGTCTACGCCATGAACGGGGAACTGCTGCGCCCGGAACACGGCTTCCCGGCGCGCTTGCTCGTCGCTGGCTGGTACGGCATGGCTGCCGTGAAGTGGGTCACGCGCATCGCGGCCACGACACAACCATTCCAGGGCTTCTATCAGGTGGATCGCTACGTCATGGCGCATCCGGAACGGGGCGAGACGACGACCACGCCCCTGGAAGCGATGCGCGTTCGCTCCCTCATCACCGATCCGCAGCCCGCGGCCAGCGTGGCGCGTGGACCGCGGCGTATCCAGGGTGTCGCCTGGTCGGGCGCGGCGCCTGTCAATCGCGTTGAAGTCAGTGTCGACGGCGGGCAGCAATGGCGACCGGCGGAACTGACCAGTGCTGCCGAGCGCTATGCCTGGCGACGTTGGGAGTACCTGTGGCAGCCCGACGCCTCCGGCAAATATGCGTTGCGCAGTCGGGCCTTCGACGACGCCGGCAACAGCCAGCCGGTGGAGCCGGAGTGGAACAAGCTTGGCTACGCCAACAATGCCATCCAGGTGGTGACGGTCACCGTCGGCGACTGACCGGAAGGGGACTGTCCGTGGCGCACTACCTGATTACCGGTGGCGCCGGTTTTCTCGGCATCAATCTCACGCGGTACCTGCTGGCGCACGGGCAGCAGGTCGTCGTGTTCGACATGGCGCCCTTCGACTACCCTGATGTCCGCGATCAAATCACCGCCATCCAGGGCGATATCCGCGACCGGGCGGCGCTGGATCGGGCGATGTCGGGCATCGACATCGTCGTCCACACCGCTGCCGCCTTGCCGCTCTACAGCAAGGAAGCGATCTACTCGACCGACGTCACGGGTACGGAGAACGTGCTGGCGAGCGCGTCGCAGCACCGCGTGCAGCGCGTCATCCATATCTCCTCGACGGCAGTGTACGGCATCCCCGATCATCATCCGCTGCTGGAGGACGATCCCTTGCAGGGTGTCGGTCCCTACGGCAAGGCCAAGATCGCGGCGGAGGAGCGCTGCCGGCAGTACCGCGAGCAGCGGATGTGTATCTCTATCATCCGACCGAAGAGCTTCGTCGGACCGGAACGGCTGGGCGTCTTCGCGCTGTTCTACGACTGGGCCTATAGCGGCAAAGGCTTTCCGCTGATCGGCAACGGCAAGAATCGCTACCAACTGCTCGACGTAGAAGACCTCTGCCAGGCGATCTACCTGGCAGCGACGCTGGATTGCGCCATCGTCAACACCACCTTCAACATCGGGGCGGCGGAGTACACCACATTCGCCGAGGACTACCAGGCAGTGCTCGACGCCGCCGGCCACGGCAAGCAGATCGTCCCGCTACCGCTCGTCCATACCATGATCTACACCTTGCGCTTTCTGGAGTTGCTCCACCTTTCGCCGCTCTACAAGTGGGTCTACGAGACGGCCGCTAAGGACTCCTTTGTTTCCATCGAAAAGGCCCAACGCCTGTTGGGCTACATGCCGAGGTATTCCAACAAGCAGGCATTGGTGCGCAACTATCGGTGGTACGTCGACCATCTTGAGCAGTTTGCCCACGCCTCCGGCGTGTCGCACCGCGTGCCCTGGAAGCAGGGGGTGCTGCGGCTGGCGAAGGCCTTCTTCTAACCGCTACGTTTGCGAGGAGGCTGGCGACTAAAGTCGCCAGGCGTGCGTTGCCAATGTGAGCCGACATTCGTTCATGCATAACTACGTCGCCGCAACAGTCGGTAGGGCGACGCTGGTCTCGCCTACCACCGCTGGTTGCTCTGCCAGCAACTGGTAGACGTGGACCGGCTCCCGCCGGCCTGGTAGCTCCTGCTGGTCCAGATCGCGCAGGGCGAAGCTCGCCGGCAGCGCCTCAGCAGTGGCGGCGCCGAGCAGGATGCTGGCGCCAAGGCGCTTGGTCAGGCTTTCCAGCCGGGAGGCGACATTTACTGCGTCGCCGATGACGGTGTAGGCGAAGCGAGTCCGGCTGCCCATATTGCCGACCGCCACGTCGCCGGTGTTGATGCCGATGCCGATACTGAACGGCGCCAGACCGCGGGCGACCCAGTCGCGATTGAGTTCAGCCAGGCATTGCTGCATCGCCAGCGCCGCCTTGCAGGCGAGGGCTGCGTGATCCGGCTGGAGGAGTGGGGCGTTCCAGAAGGCCATGATGGCGTCCCCCACGTACTTGTCGATGACCCCGTCGTAGGCGAAGATCACGTCGCCCATGGCGGTGAAGTACTCGTTGAGCAGGTCGGCCAGCGCGGTGGGATCGAGGTGTTCGCTGGCCAGGGTGAAGCCGCGCACATCGGCGAACAGCACGGTCATGTAGCGCTTCTCCCCGCCCAGCCGCATGCCGGAGCCGTCGCGCGTCACCTGCGCCATGACGCTGGGTGAGAGGTAGGCGCCCAGCAGACCCTTGAGTTGTTGCTGTTCGTGCTGTTCGGCGTAGGTGCGCGCCGCCAGCGTGCCGAAGGTCGTGGCCGCCAGTGTCAACAGCGGGGAGAAGACGTCGGGCAGGGTGCCCAGATCAAAGGCGCGGTAGCCGCCGGCCACGGCAAGGGCAGCCAGCCCCAGACTGCTCAGGACCACCGCGGCGAGCTGCAAGCGCGCCACCAGTACGGCGCTCGCCACTGCCATGAGGAGCATCGTGATGACGGTCGCCAGGGTTGTTTCCGGCGTCAGGAAGCGGTTGCTCAGGATGGTGGCGGCAGCGGCAGCGTGGACCACGACGCCGGGCGTCTGGCTGACCAGGGACGCCGGCGTCCAGTAGTCGTCACCCAGTGCAGCGGCGGTGCCGCCGATGAACACCAGCTTGTCGCGGAAGGCGCTCGCCGGCACCTTGCCCTCGGCCACGTCCACGTAGGAGTAGCGCGGTAAGGCCGCCAGACTGCCAAAGTTGACCACCATGCGACCGGAGGCATCCAGCGGGATGCGCCGCCCGGCGATCACCGCCAGGTTGGGGGAAAGAGGGGCAGTGGCGTCGCCGGGACGGCGCAGGTAGGCCAGGGTTGCCAGCAACGACAGCGAGGGATAGCGCTGGCCGCCGGCGTCGATGAAGAGAGGCACCTGACGCACCGAGTTGTCGTCGTCCGGCAGCACGTTGACGTGGGCGAGGCCGCCGGCCGCGCCGGCCAGCAGCGGCGTTGGCACGTCGCCGCGAGCAAATTGCAGCAGACCGCCGGTTGTCGCCTGGGGGTCAATCCCTTCGAGCGCCAGCAGCGTGTCGGCGGCGGGGAGGCCGTTTGTGGCCGTGGTGTGCAATGCGGCAGCGAACTGGGCATCATCGCTCGAAGGCGCGTCGAAGAGCACGTCGTAAGCGACGGTGCGTGGCTGCCCAGCCAGTATGTGCGCCAGCGCCTGCGCGTGCAAGCTGCGCGGCCAACTGGGCAGCCGGCCGTACTGTTGCCAGGCCGTCAGCGTCTTGTCGTCGATCGCTACCAGCACGATCGGTGAGCCGGGCTGGCCGCCGGCCTGGGCGACACCGGCCTGTTGCGCCTGCCAGAGGATGCGCCCGAAGAGCAGGTCGCTGCTGCCCAGCCGGGGCCGTTCCAGCAGGCCGAGCAGCAGCGCCACCGTCAGCAGCAGCCAGGCGATGAGGGCGGCGGCGAAGGTCAGCGCCAGGCGCCGACGTGCCGGTGAGCGCAGGTAACGGTCCATGCGCCTCCTAAGAGCCTATCCTAAAACCT
>DHIZ01000409.1 GCA_002404055.1 Chloroflexi bacterium UBA4733 | reverse complement strand
TAGCGCTGCTCCTTTTGACTCTGGACGTGGATGTTCCCTTGCCCCCCCTGGCCGCGCAGTCGGCATTCGGGGTTGTGGCAGAATTGCTGGTCGGGGTCCATTGGCGTTTCCTTGTCGAGGCACTTGTGATCACCTCCACAGATACCCGATGGACCCCGCCTCCGCCAACAACCAACCGCCGACCACGGTTCATGGAGGTGCTACCTCGCGGCTGACCTCGGCAGGAAAGCTGCGCAGGCGGGTCAGCTCTTCCGCCGAAAACAGCCGCGTGGGCATGGCCCCTCCCAATCACGCGGAAGGGGAGGCCCAACGCCGGCCGGGAAGGCAACCCCGCTCGCCGCAGAAAACTGCGTATTTGCTGCGTTAACTGTACCTTGTGGCCGACATGCCAGGCGGCCACGGCGCGGGCTCGCCGACCCGACCTGCCCGCATTTGCCGCGACGACTACTCATCGGCACCCATGGAGACACGGGCGGTGCTTCCCCACCCTCCTGGGAGAAAGCGGATGGCATTTCTGCGCCGGGGCGCGAGCGTCACCGCGTCCAAAGCGTTGTTTTTTCGGCGTCTGCTACCGGAACCCCGCCCATGAGGATTGGAATTCCGGGAAGTGACTTTGGCTGAGTAGCAGGGCTCTCACCTGGGAGCTGCCGACGGCGACGACGCGACCTTCTCTCCCTGGTCCCGGAGCCGCAACGCCTCCGGGATCGACCGGCATTCCAGGCCCTGCGCCCGCGCCGCCAGGCGCAGACCGCGGTCGTCGGACACGACGACGACGCGCCCACCGGGATGCGTCCAGCGGAACTCCAGCGCCTCGGCGATGATCCGGTCATCGGGTAGCAGCGGATCGAGCTCCGTGGGGAAGAGTCGCGGCTCGCGGTCCAGCGCGAGCAGGTCCACCCCTGGCCTGACGTCGACGACCGTCCGCGATGGAGCGGCCTCGGTGAGCGCGTCGAGGCGCGGGATCACCTGGCGAGCGCGCCGACGCAGGCGCTCCCGGGCGGGATTGGGGTCGTTCTTGCAGCGGTCGAGCGCCCGCTCCGTCGCCGTCGGCACGACGAGGACGACGCGATCGAATCCCAACTCGCGGTGCCAGTCCACCTCGTCGAAGAAGCGGAACTGGAGGAAGAGGTTGGCGTCGCACACGCACCAGACCTTGGCCCGGTCCCCTTCGCCGAGTTCGACGCGGCCGTACTCCTGACCGATCCACTGGAGCAGTGCCGTATCACGTAAGCCGAGGCTAGGCAGCATCTGGGCTCCCTTCTCCATCAGCACGCGGGCGACATGCCACTCCGTCACCCCGGGCGCACCCTCTTGTTCAGCGAGGACGCGCGCTTCGGCGACGAGCAGGCCGAGGGGTAACCCTACTATGCTCCCCGAGAGGATCATCCCGCCCCCGCGCCCCTTCTGGCCTTCGAGGAACGCCCGGCGGCCCGCCCAGATCGCGTCGTTTCGCAGCGCCTGGGGCAGCAGAGCGACCGTTGGGGAGAGGCCGAGCAGGGCCAGCAGCGCGGCTGGGTACCACACCACGTCGTCGGCGTCTCGCGCACGCTGGAGCGCATCGATCACGGCCCGGGCTGGCGCGTCGAAGTCGAGCATCGTCTCCCCTCTACGCCCCCGCCCGCCCGGCCAAAGGACCGCGTCCGAAATCGTGCCCGGCCAAGCGTAGGATAACCGGCGGGCAGGGGACGGCGCCGTCCCCTGCCGCGAACGCCGTGACACCCTCGCGGCCGAAATTTGCCATGCTCGCGCTTGGGGTGCGACAACAATTCGTGATTTATTTGGCCATTTGCCCCTAAGGAGCCGCGCAGCAATAACCCTGTCACTGTCAGCACCGCCACCAGGAGGGAGGGCGGGCAAAACTGCAAGAGTTATTCTTGCGCGGGTCCTAACGGAGGTGACCGGCACCTTCCGTGAAGTGAAATTCGCCCGATAGGTGATGTCGAGGACGCCCTATTGCTGGCCTAACAGTGCGATTCACTTCCCGGAAGGGCTCATCTGTCGAGTGTTTCGTACGCTACCACGCCGGGAGGCACAGCACCATAGACCAACACGACGCCCAGCGCACCGCCCGAACGCGCAGACCCCGCAGACCGGACACAAATGGCCCCCAAAATCACGAATCGTTGTCGTACCCCCAACACTGCGACCGGCCTCTACGTCGCCAACACCGCGGCGGGAACGGACGGCATCCTCCGCGCGCTCCAACGCTGCCTTCGGAATCACGTCGGACCAAGAGTCGACGCAGCAATTGGGAACGGATGGGGGTAGCGAGCGGACAGAACTCACACACGATATATCTACTGCTACTTGCAGGCCTCATTGAGACGTGCGGCGTTAGGTGGCCAGATGACGATCGTCGGTCGGCCTTTGGTGCGCGCGTAAGCAACGATATCAGCAGTACCGCCGAGGCCGCCAGATGGTTTGCTATTCCACACGGCAAGGAGAAGGTCGCACCGGTCGACAATTTCTTTGCCTGCAGCCCAATACGCCTGTTCGGCGGGCTCGTCGAAAGGGAGGCGGATGACCTGCTCCGCTTGGCTCAAGAGGTCTTCATAGTGCTGTCGGGCAGGGCCATCCGGGAAGGTAGAGGCGTAGCGGGGGTCTGAGTAGCAGTGGAACAGAAAACCGGTCTACCGGTTACAGCAAGCTGGAAGAGCAGCGATTCCTGTGAGAATGGCTCTTCTCACAGGAATCGCGGCGTGTACGAGACATCGTCCTGAGGCCGCTGCGGCGCTTGGGGGGCAAGTGAGTCATCGTTATCACAGGAAACGGTGGCGAGCAAGGATCGCTGGCCGTTTCGGGTGCTGAATTGGCCGAAGAAATCGGCGCACAACACGACATAACTCTTGCGCCGGTTTTCTGTTCCATTGCTACTCGGACCCCAATTTGGTGCCCCGGTGGCTCCCACACCGGGCTTGATCGAACTGGGAGAGGCCGTCGCGGGTGCCGTGATCGGTACATTTCACGCCAGAAGCACTCCCAAAAGTAGTTAGGAAATGCCCTCTGATACAGTAGTGGTAATATGTACCTATGGAGTTCACGTTCAGCCGGTCCGCCAGGAAGCACCGGATCAGCCCGAGGCGGCGCGGGCCCCGGTGACGGCGGATGAGCTTGGGGCGTAGTCGCAATGAAAGGCCACAGGCATAGCCCGCGCCAACAAGACCTACTACCGGCGATTCCCGACAGAGCTTCTCCGACAGGCAAAAGACCTGTTCACGGGGTATCTCGATGAGACGACCGCGAAAACGCTGAGATGGGCATTCTGGGTGACCAGAACCGACGACGTAACCGTGGACCTTAGGAACGTCGACGAGTTCTATTTCTGGTGTGGGCGCCCTATGCAGTCCGTGGGGCTCCAAGCCATGGATGTGTTCGTCCCGATATTTAGTCTTGCTTGTTACAGCCGCGGCGCCACCGAGGTAGTGGTAGACCTGCCCGACGAAGGGGACGTCAAGAATGTCGTCGAACTCTTTGAGCAGGCGCCCAGTCCTGTTGCTGCCGAGCAAGCCGCCGCCACAGTTGCACGGCCAGCCACGTCACCAATCACGGTATTTATTGGTCATGGTCACGACCCACAGTGGGAGCGACTTGCAAACCACCTTCGGCAGTCGCCACGGTATGACGTGATCCACTACGGATATCGGGTCAGCGCAGGTCGACCAAGGACAGAGGTATTGGGGGAAATGTTGGACAAGGCGAACATCGCTTTCCTCGTCCACACCGCCGAGGACGAGGGAAAGGAAGGCGATCTGCATGCCAGGGAAAACGTGATCCACGAGGCAGGATTGTTCCAGGGGCGATTGGGCTTCCCGCGCGCCATTGTCCTACTCGAAGACGGATGCGCTCAGTACAGCAATATTGAGGGGTTGGACCAAATTCGGTTCCCCAAGGGGCAGATTGACACGAAATTTGGAGACGTTCACCACGTCATAGATCGTGAGTTTCCGCCCTAGCAGTCTGTCGGAGAGAATACTGAATCGGCGCTTGAGCTTGCTTGGACGGGTCGTTTGCCCTCAATATGAGGCCCAGCGTGGCTCTGCGGCCTAGCTGGACGGCAAAATCAGGGTAAAGATCCGCAAAGTTTGTTCTCTCCGACAGACTGCTAGTCCGGCGTGACGCCGTCATCCCGACGCCAATGCAACCGAAGGCCTCTTCTGTTATATTCAAGGAGTCATGCAGAAGGAGCCGCCGATGCCGTCCACTGGGGAGTCGCTGCCGGCCGTGCCGGCCGGCCCAATTGTACTGTTGCATTCGAGCGAGAAACGTCGTTCTGTTGCATTGGGCCCGACGAAAAACAAGCGCTGGCAGCCGCCGGAAGG
>DHIZ01000349.1:24416-37424 GCA_002404055.1 Chloroflexi bacterium UBA4733 | reverse complement strand
TATCCGCGCGGCTGGTGTAGTGGGCGCCAAGCTGGGCGCGCTTGGCGGGGTCGAGGCTGCGCTCGAACAGGGTGCCGAAGATCGCCGGTTCCACGCTGGCCCAACTCAGCCGGCAGGTACGACCGAGCACCGCCAGATCGTCGCGTGTCAGCGCCCAGGGGGCGCCCGGCACGGCATCATCTGCGAAGAGGCCGCCGTTGAAGTGGGCGATGTCGTGCTCGCCGAAGGCGCCGCCGCTGGCCATGGCGTCGAACAGGATACGGAGTCGGCGGCCGAACTCCGCCGGTCGCGCTCGAGTGCCCTCCACCAGCCGGGTGAACAGCTTTGGCGGCAACAAGCCAATGTCCTGCGCGAACAGACAGAACAGCAGCCGCATGAGGAAGTGGGCGGTCTGTTCCGGTGGCGCTCCGGCCGCTTGCAGACTCACCGCGAGCTGGGCGAACTCGCGGGCGGCCGCCTCGGTGACCTGCGCCGTCGTCTGCTGAGGCCGCAGTTGCTCCGGGTCGGTGAATAGGGCGCGCAGGATACTGAGCGCGGACAGGGAAGCGCCCCCCACGGACAGTGGATCAGCGAGGTCCGCCAACCGGAAGGCGTAGACCTTCGTCGCCGTGTTGGTGAAGTTCGTATGCACCTCGAAGCGGTCGAGGTCGCAGACCACCAACAGCGGTGGGTTATCCAGGTCTTCACGGTAGGTCTGCAACTGGCGGTAGGCGTCCGTGAGATTTGCGCGCTGCTTCTTGTACTCCCAGGCGAAATGGCCGCGTAACCACACATCGGCAAAGCCGCTGCCGCCGCTCGATTTCTTCACGCCCTTCTCAAAGGTATAGAACGTTCCTTCCTGGTCGGCGGCGGCCGGGCGCGGCTGGCCAAGCGCATCGCAGAGGTCAATGAAGTGCGACTGCGCCGCGCCGCGCTCGGATAGCCGGGTACCTTGCCACCGGGCGATGAAGTCGGGCACCGACAGGCCGCCTGGCGTCACTCGACTATCGTTCACGGTGTGTTTCCCTCCCCGGCCGATCATGGACGAAGAGGGTAGCACAGCAACCGATGGGCAGGGATTTATCCGGGGATGATGGGATGATACGATACGCCGGTGCTTCGTTCCGCAGGTCTGGCGTCGCCGGGTACCCGCACTTTCGCCCACTGCGGCGGCCATGCCGAAGGCGCCTTTCTCTACACGCTGTCGCTCATCGATGTCGCCCCCGGCTGGACGGAATGCCTGCCGCTGCGCTTTCGCACCCAGGAGACGGTGATCCAGGCGCTCGACTGCGCTCGCACCTTGCTGCCCTTCGCGCTCGAGGGCCTGGATACCGACAACGGCAGCGAGTTCCTCAACGCCGAGTTGTACCGGCTGGCCGGCGGCCCCAGACGTATCCGACTGGCGGTGGTGTACCAGCAGCTGCGCGACGAGCACGGGTTGGCAGCAAGTTGGGCCGGCACGTATATGTACATGTATTGGTACATGGCGACGTACGCCAGCGTGTCGGCAAGGTAGCGCCGCGTGTGACCATCTGACTGGAGGATTCGCCCCCTGGCGAGGAAGGCCAACACTCACGGCGGGGGCGCCGCTTGGCCGTCTTTCACTCCCAGGAACTGGCGTGCTCCGGCCAGAGCGACGGCCTGCGCCAGGGCCGCAAGTGCCAAGAGGAGGAGCACCGATTACACGAAGACGAATTGGCCCCCCGAAACGCGAGCAAAACGCTTGATAGAATAGGCAGTAGTCAAGACGCACCGTGCCACGGCACGGAGAAAGCTTTGTTGTTTCGCTGTGCGCAGCCAGTTCAACCGCCGCACCGAATGGGCAATTAACTGGGGGCCGAGGTCGGTAGGCAGAGGAAGGTGCGTATGCTTCAATTGCCACTTGAGACGCCCGACCGGACGATTCCGACTCCCGATTGTCCTCATGCCGCTCTTGGTCGCTTGCCCAAGCCGCGGCCACGTGTCATCTCTGCGAGCAAGCGCACCGATATCCCTGCCTTTTACCTGAAGTGGATGATTGCCCGCTGTCAAGGTGGCTGGGTCGATGTCCCTAATCCGATGTCTCGGCGCGCGGCGGATCCGCTCAAGCGGCTGACGCACGTCTCGCTGCTGCCCGAACACGTCCTCGCTATCGTCTGGTGGTCAAAGAATTATGCAGTTTACGAGCGGTTCCACCAGGCATTTGCTCCCTATCACTGCCAGTACTTCCATTTCACCATCAACTCTCGGCGAGAAGACCTGGCCTGGCTGGAACCGGATGTGCCGCCACTGGCTGAGGTGCTTCGTCAAGTACGCTTCCTGGTCCACAGGTACGGTCCGCAGATGCTTGCCTGGCGCTACGATCCACTCGTGTTCTGGTCCGAAGGTGGGCAGCGATACAGTAACTGGGATGACGATTTCTTTGCGCGCATGTGCGCTGAACTCGGCCGCCTCGGCGTGACACAAGTATTCACCAGCATCGCCGATCATTACCGCAAGTTTGAACAGCGGATGCAGCGGTGCTGGCCGGCACGACAGTTACGCGACCCAGACCCCGCAGAGTTGCAGGAGATCACCTGCGCTATGCAGCAGATGACGGAAGCCCACGGTCTGCACCTCGTCGGCTGTACCGAGCCGGCCTTAACAGCGTGCGGCATCGCGGCAGGAAGCTGTATTAGTGCTAGCCTGCTGAGGCAAGCGTCGGGGACGAAGGTACCTTCCGGCCGTGCCAGCGACACACACATGCCCGGCCGCGAGACTTGTGGTTGCACCGTTCACACCGACATCGGAGATTACGTCGAGCAAGAGTGTGGCTACGCCTGCGCATACTGCTACGCCAACCCGAATCACAAGCGGTTCGCCCCAGCAACGCAGTAGACCGGTTTGCCTTCTTATCCCTGTGAACTGCTAATTCTTCTCATGGTAAGGTGCCCCGGGTTGCCGAACACCGGTTGCCACGACATTTGACTTAGGCCACGCAAACGCAGTACGGAGGACGCAAGTTTGAAGCTGGTCCTCTTCTCCGATCTGCATCTCGACGCGCAGTTCGGCGGGCTAAGGGCGGATGAGCGGGTGGCGCGGGGGCGGCGTCAGGCGTTGCGCGATACGCTGGAGCGGATCGTGCAACTGGCGCAGGCGGTGGGGGCCGACGCCCTGCTCTGCGGCGGCGACCTCTACGAGCACGAACGTTGCTCGCCGGACACTGCCGCTTTCTTGCAGGCGACCTTTCAGCAGGCGCAGCCGTTACCGGTGTATATCGCTCCCGGCAACCACGACTGGCTCAGCCCGGTCAGTATCTACCAGCGAACTGCCTGGAGCAGCAACGTACACATCTTCCGCGACACGGCGCTGCAGGCAGTGACGCTGGCCGACGGGCTGACGCTGTGGGGAGCAGCGCACGCGGCGCCCGCCAACACCGGCAATTTCTTAGAACGCTTTCAGGTCGACCGGGCTGGTGTGCATCTGGCCCTCTTCCATGGCGCGGAGCAAGGCTGGCAGGCGCCGGGCGAAGAGGAGCGTGCGCCGCACGCGCCGTTCTGGGCGGCGCAGATTGGCGAAGCCGGCTTGCAGCACGCCTTCCTCGGCCACTATCACCAGCTGCGCGACGCCGAGCGTTACACCTATCCCGGCAACCCGGCCCCGCTCAATTTCGGTGAGACGGGGGAGCGCGGCGCCGTGATCGTCACGATCCAGGCCGATGGCAGCATCCAAAGGGAGCGTCGGCGCGTGACGACGGTGGAGGTGGACGATCTCGCGTTGGACATCACCGGCTGCTCCAGCCAGCAAGTGGTGCGCAACCAGTTGGCGCAGATGGTTGACGGGAAGCGGGGGTGCGTCCGCATTACGCTCTGCGGTGAATTGGCGCCGGAAGTTGATCTGCGTTTGGAGGATCTGCGCAGCGCCGCCCCCTGGCTGGACGCCCTGGTCGTGCGCAGCGGCGACCTCCATGTCGGCTACGACCTGGCGACGATCGGCAGTGAGCCGACAGTGCGCGGCCAGTTCGTGCGCGACGTGCGGGCTGACGCCAAACTGACGGATGAGCAGCGCCGCAGGGTGCTCCTCACCGGCTTTCGTGCGCTCGACGGGCGGCGGGATCTGGAAGTGCCGTAGGTGCGCATCGAATCTGTGCAGGCCATTGCCTTTGGCCCCTTGAGTCAGGAATCGCTGACACTGGCGCCTGGCATGCAACTCGTGCATGGTCCCAACGAGGCTGGAAAATCCAGTTGGCATGCAGCGCTGTACGCCGGCCTCTGCGGGTTGCCGCGCGGGCGGGGGCGTACACGCCGGGAGGATCAGGAGTTCCGAGAGCGGCACCGCCCCTGGGACGGTGCTGCCTGGCAGGTCGGCACGATCATTGCCCTGGCCGATGGCCGCCGCGTGGAACTGCGCCACGACCTCGACGGGCGGGTCGATTGCAGCGCTGTGGATGCTCACCTGGGCCGTGATTACTCTCAGGAGATCATCTCCGATGGCGCACCCGACGGCGCGCGCTGGTTGGGCCTGGACCGGCGCTCCTTCCTCGCCATCGCCTGCGTGCGTCAAGCTGATCTGCTGGGCGTGCTGGAGCGGCCCGACCTGCTCCGGGAGTATGTGCAGCGGGCGGCGGATAGCCTGGCGCAGGACAGCTCGGTGGCCGCAGCGATCGACCGCCTTGACCAATACCGCCGAGAGTATGTTGGCCGCGACGCCGTTGGCGCCGTCAAGCCGCTGCGTCGGGCCACGGAACAGGTGCAGTGGACGGAGCGACAGCTCACCGTGCGACAGGCAGCTCAGAGTGACTACCTCAGCCGGATCGAGGCCGTCGATCAACTGGAAGACGCGGCGAAGCGTGCGGCGACTGCCCTGGCCATGATCGCGGCGAAGCGGGCAGCGCAGGTTGCGCAGGAGGCACAGCGCCGTTTGGCCCAGGCTCAGCGACTGGCGGCGTTCCATCCGGGCGGACCGCCGCCATCGCTCAGCGGCGCTGCCGCCCAGGAACACCGGGTGGCGGCCGTGCTGCACGACTGGTCGAGTCGACCGCCCGTGGGCAGACTCACCGGTGAGTCTGCCGCCGAGTTGCGCGCGCAGCTTGACGCGCTGCCGTCCCCGCCAATCGGCGACCTGGAGCCTCAAGCGGCAGTGCAGACTGCCGCACAGGCGTTCGTTCTGAGCATCCGGCAATCGGAGGTACACGAGCAACAGCAGCCGGTGGTGGCGCCACGCCCCAGCACGGGTGGCGCAACGCCTGCCGAGCTGCGCCAACTGGCCGGAGTACTGAGCGAGTTACGTCCGACCATCGATCCGGCACTGCCGGAACGCCTGGTCCGCACCAAAGCGCAGGCATCGGCGCCGGCCGCGGGGCAGCGCGCAAAGCTGCCGCTGCTTGCCGCCGGCATCCTGGCGGTCCTGGGAATCGGCGCTGTGGTGGGCGCCCTGACAGTGGTTGGTGTCATCTTGCTGATCGCCGCTGCCGCCCTGGCGAGTGTGCAGCTCTGGCGTCGTGCTGGCGGGAGGGCGGTGCGGCTACACGAGGAGCTTCGCGATGCCGAGCTTGAGTTGCGTAAGGCCCAGTTGCCGGTAGAGGAGTATGCACGCCGGCAGGTCGCGGCCCGGCAACACCTCCAGGCGTTCGGTCTTGCGCCAGACGCGACCGC
The DNA here is from genome assembly GCA_002404055.1 of Chloroflexi bacterium UBA4733. The sequence continues at coordinate 31,833 of DHIZ01000349.1, read as the reverse complement.
CCTGGCGTGGTTGGCGAGCGAAAGCGAGGTCGCCGAGCAGGCGCAGCGGGAGTCGCAGCGTTGGGGCAGCGTTCGTAGTCAGCTCCAGGGGCAACAGCAAGCGAACGCTGCCCGTCTGACCGAGACGCTCCTGGCTCGTGGTGTTTCCGTTGAGCGTGGTCTGGCTGCCTCCTATGCCGGCTATCTCCAGGCGTGCTCGCGGCGGCGCACCGTCGCCGGGCAGGCTGTGCGGCGTCTTGACCTGGAACAGCGGCGGGCCGACCGCAGCGCCATGGAGGCCGCCATGGCGCAGACGCTGGCGGCACGCCAACAAGCGGAACGCCAACTGCGTGCCGTTGGCCGCCAGGTCGGCATCCCGGATGACGACGACCCCGCGGCGCTCACCGCCGGCCTGGAAGCCTGGCAGCAGCGACGTACCCAGGAGCTGACGGCGAACGACCAGGCGCGTGAGTCCTGGGCGGAACTGCAGGTCTTGCTCGCCGGTGGCACGCTTGCCGACCTCATGCAACGTGCGCAACAGCAATTAGACCTCGCCACGCGCCTGGCCGCCGATCTGGAACCGGCGGCACTAGTGGCCTTCACGCTGGAGAGCGACCCGGCGATGCAGCAGCAACGTCTGACAGACGCTGCCACGGCGGCCCGGACGCAACTCGATGTCGCCCGCGGCCAGTTGGAGGAACGCCGTCGCACCCTCGGCTCCATCGCCGAGGCGGAGGAGGCCCTGGCAGCCGCCCGGAGCGAACTGCAGCGCGTCCTGCTGCTCGACGAGACGTTGGATCTCACCCAGTCCTTCCTGGAGCGGGCGCAGCAGAGCGTACACCAATCGGTAGCGCCGGTGCTGGCGGCGGCCTTGCGCCGACGGTTGCCCGCCATCACGTCCGGCCGCTATAGCGATGTTCGCGTCGACCCGGAGAATCTTGACGTGCAGGTGCTGGCGCCCGACGGCCACTGGCGCCACGCCGCGCTGCTCTCACATGGCACCGCCGAGCAAATCTACCTGTTGCTCCGCGTCGCGCTGGCCCAGTACCTGACCAAACCCGGCGAGGTTTGCCCACTGATCCTGGACGACGTGACCGTGCATTGCGACCGTGAGCGCAAGCGCGCCGTTTTGGAGACACTGCACCAGATTAGCCAGGAGCGCCAGGTGATCCTCTTTAGCCAGGAGGAGGATGTGCTGGCCTGGGCGGAGGTGTACTTGCAAGGACAAAACGATCGCATTACGCGGCTGGCGTGAGCGGGCTGGCGACTGAAGTCGCGCCTAATGCCAGCGAATTCCGCCTGCGCGGACTCGTTCCCAGTCCGCGCAGGCGGACTTCGCATGGTGTAGCCGCGACTTCAGTCGCCAGGCGCGCGTAGCTACAGCACGACGTACAGCGCATCCCCTTCCACCTCAACCGGGAAGAGTCGCAAGCGCTTGCGGCGGTCGGTGAGGGCGTGGCCGGTGAGGAGGTCGAACTCCCAACCGTGCCAGGGGCAGGCCAGGATCTCGCCGTCGCGACCCCAGCGGAACTCGCCGGGCAATGATGTCAGCGTCGTACCGCCGACGCGCCCCAGGCAGACGGGGGCCAGTTCGTGCGGGCAGACATTCAGGGCGGCGACGTAGCTGCCGTGTACGTTGAAAAGGCCGATCGACTGACCGGCAAGCGTGACAATCTTGCGCGCTCCCGGCGGCAGTTCGGCGGTGGTTGCTGCCCAGACGCGCTGCCGCTCGCGCAGGACGCCTCGTGCCTCTGCCATGTCAGGCTCCCGCGCCGGCGGCTACGGCCACTCGCGCTTCGGCCGTCACCGGCAGGTGATAAAATTCGGCGGCGGTCTCCGACATGACCCGTTCGCGCAGGCCCGTCGGGAAGGTACGGGCGGCAAAGTCGGGCGTATCGCCGTCCCAGTGGGGAAAATCGCTGGAAAACATGAGGTTGTGCGAGAAGTCGAACATGCCGAGCATCTGGCGGAAATGATCGCCCCGTTCCGGTTCCTCAATCGGCTGCGTGGTGAGCAGGATGTGGTCGCGGACCACCTCGCTGGGCGGGCGGTCCAGCCAGGGCGTGGTGATGCGCAGCGCTTTCCAGTTCTTGTCGAAGCGCCAGAGCAAGGGTGGCAGCCACATAACGCCGCCTTCGATCAGCACGACGCGCAGCGTCGGGAACTTCTGGAACACGCCTTCCGAGACCAGGCTGATCACGTGCGCCATGTAGCTGCCGACCAGGCCGGTGTGCCACTCCAGGTAGCTGGTCGGGTAACCGGCGGCCGTAGGAGCGCCGGAGACGCCGACGCCTTCGCTGCCCGGATGCAGCGCCACCGGCAGATGGTGCGCGGCCGCGGCCGCATAGACCGGGTGCCAGAAGCGCTGGCCATAGGGGATGCGCGCGCCGCTGGGTAGCAACACCTGGGCGATGCCGGGATGGTCGCCCAGGCGGTGGATTTCCCGTGCTGCCAGTTCCGGGTCGACCGCGTTGACGGAGAGCGACAGGCGCAGGCGCGGGTCACGCGGTAGCCAGTCGTTGACGAACACGTCGTTGCTGGCGCTGATGAGCGCCTGGCTGAAATCGGGATCGGGCGAGAGGGCGATGTGCTGCGTGTTCCCCGGGTTGAGCACTGCAAAGTCGATGCCGTACTCGTCCAGGTAATAGCGCCCCAGCGTTTCGACGCTGCCCTCAATGCGCTTCCCCTCGGGTGTGACGGCATCGGCGCGCATCACGCCGTTGGGGTTCCAGTAGCCCAGCGTGCCGGGGCCGCGTCCGCCGCTCAGATAGCGCGAACGCCAGGGTTCCGCCAGGAACTCCACCATCCGGCGGCTATCGACCACCGGGTGAACGTCGGCGTCTACAATCGGATACTGTGCTCTTCCTACCAAGGTCTCCCATCCTTCTCGGCGCGCCGGCGCGTTGGTACACCGGCAACATGATGCTACAGCACGGAGCCGAGGGCGGCAACCGGTCGTTGGGGTGGGCGCCAACCGTGCCAACTACTGCAGTTCGTCGCTCCGACGGCAGATTGATGGGACTCCGGCGTGCTACATTCCTGTCCTAGCGTTGGTCTCAACGTGGCGGATTTAATCGCCGGTGGGGCACGATGAACCGCAGATTGGGAGTACTCGAACACGGTGACGCCACGCCGCTTCTCTACCGAGACGCTCATCATGAACGTCCTGCTGCTCTTGCTTCCGGCGACGCTGCTGGCCGCGAAGGTAGGCTGGCCATCCTGGATGCAGTTTTTCTTCGCGGTGGGCGCCATCATCCCTCTGGCAGCGTACATCGGTTGGGCCACCGAGGTGCTGGCTGACCGCCTTGGTGGCAAGATCGGTGGATTGCTCAATGCCACCTTTGGCAATGCACCGGACCTGCTGGTCGGGGTGTTTGGCGTCCAAAAGGGTCTTATCCCCCTGGTGAAAGCGACACTCATCGGGGGCATCATCAGCAACTCCGCGCTGATCATGGGCGTCTGTTACATGGTTGCCGGGTTGGTCTATCGCCGCCCCACCTTTCGTCGCCATGAAGCCGGCCATCACAGCGTTTTGCTGATGCTCACGGTCGCGGCGGTGCTGTTCCCTTCAGTCGGCGCCTTCGTGCCCTGCCAGGCGGCCGATTGCGCGGGAGCAAGTAGTCGAATTTTGGGGATCAGCGTCGGTATCTCCCTTGTGCTCCTCCTGGCCTACACCGCCTACGTCCTGTACGGCATCTTCGGCTGGGAATCGCTGGCTCGTCGCACACCGGAGCAGCAAGCGGCGAAGGATACACGGAAGCCTGCAGTAACCGCGCTACCGGAACGCAACTGGTCGCTCGGCGTGAGCGTGGCCGTGCTCGCAATCGCCACGGCCGGGCTGATCCCGGTCACGGACATCCTGACAGGCAGCGTGCAGGCAGTAACGGACGTGCTCGGTTGGAGCCAGGTCTTCGTCGGCATGGTGATCGTAGGGAACGCCGGCAACGTCGCCGAAGCCTATGCCGCCATTCGCCTGGCCAAGCAACGTGTCGGCACGCTGGCGGAGGGTGCTGCGGGGGACTCCGGTCTCGACCTGGCCCTCGGCATCGCCTCGGCCTCATCGATTCAGATCGCCACCTTCGTGGCTCCTCTGGTGGTGCTTTACAGCCTCTTTACCAGTCACCCGATGACCCTGGTGTTCAGCCCGGTGGAAATCTCGATCCTGGCGCTGCTGGTCATCATCTCGACCTTCATCGGCCAGGATGGCGAGAGCAACTGGTTGGAAGGGGCGCAACTCATCGCGCTCTACGCTATGGCAGCGATCGTGTTCTACGCCTTGCCGGTCTCCATGTTCGGCAGCTGACGTAGTCGTTGGCGAATGTCTGACTGTTGGCAGCGGGGGGGCGCCAACTTGCGAGTGTACCGATCTCAGGCATACAATGCGTCTCACGAGGCTTGGCACCAGGGAGTGCGAAGGAGGGTTGAACCATGGGAATGGGAGCGTTAACGAGACGCGCCGCGCTGGCGATGCTTGCCGGGAGTGCCGTCAGTGTGCTGGCCGCATGCGGCAGCGGCAGCCAGACAAGTGCGATCACCACGAACGTCGCTACCAGCACGACTGCTGTGTCAGCCACGCCTGCCGGCGCGACGACGGGGAAGGGCACGACGACAACGGCGGCCACGAAACCACCATCCGCCGGAGCGCAGGGCGGCGTCACGCTGCAGGTCTTCAGCTTCGCCAAGACTCGGGCTGACTGGCTCGTCTCTGTGGCAAAACTCAAGAGTCAGGAGCAGGGGACGCCTCTGACGCTTGACGCCCAGGTCGTCGGCACCACCGCCGATGTCACGAACAAGCTGGAGGCGATCATCGCTGGCGGCGCCACGCCGCCCGATCTGGCGGAGATCGAGATCAGCCAGTTCCCCCGCTGGATCAAGCCGGGGCAGGCGCCGCCCTTCACTGCGCTCGATGAGGCCTTGCAGGGTCACCAGAAGGATCTCTTCGCGCCGTCCGCAATGGATCCGTGGAGCTGGCTCGGCAAGACCTACGGCCTGGGCAATGAACTGAACGCCTCCCTGCTCTCGACGCGCACCGACCTCTTCAAGCAGGCAGGGCTGGACCCGGCGAAGATCGTCTCCTGGCAGGATTTCCTGGACGTCGGGCAGCGCATCAGGACGGTGGCGCCATCCGGCATGACCTACTGGGGTGGCGGCGACTTCGTGTTCCTCGCCATGCAGGCGGGCGGCGGGCTCTTCGATCAGGCCGGCAAGCCAATCCTCAACGATCCGGCCGACCTCAAGGCATTGGAGTTCATGCAGCAGGCTATCGTCAAGGACAAAGTCGCCATTATTGATCCCGGGGCAGCCCCGCATAACGCCCTGCTGGTCAGCGGCGGCGTGGCAGCACTCACCGGTCCGGCCTGGAAGATTTCCGGCGGGGTGCGTCAGAATGCGCCGCATACGGCGGGCAACTGGCACGTCCAACCGCTGCCCACGTGGGGTAGCCAGGGAGCGCATGCCTCCTGGAGCCAGGGCGGCACCGGGGTAACGGCGCCGGCCACCGGCAAGCAGATCAAGGCGGCTGTGGACTTCATCATCTATGCGCACACCACGACCAAGGCCGTGCTGCTGGACTACGAGGCGCGCAACACCTATCCCACCTGGCGCCCCGCCTACGACTCCTCGGAACTCAAGCAGCCGGACCAGTTCTTCGGTGGGCAAGTGGTCGGTCCGGTGATCGCCCAGGCCGCGGCGGATATGGCGACATTTTATACCTCACCGATCTATCCTGACATCAATTCACTTGCGGGGAAAACAGCCACCGCTGTTTTCCAGGGCAAGCAGCAGCCTGCCGACGCGCTCACGGCCGCGCAGCAGCAAGCGCTAGGTATCGCTGCGGCGCTGCACTAGCAGGATGTGAGGGAACTGAGGGCCGTGGTGCGGTATGGAATCCCGCACGTGGCTGGGTCAATCAAGGGAGCGGGAGATGGGGCTCGAACCCACGACAGCCTGTTTGGAAAACAGGAACTCTACCACTGAGTTACTCCCGCGTAGCCGCCATTGTACCGCACGTGCGATGCGGTGGTGGAGATGTCGCCATCGGAACGAATTCTCAGCAAATCCAAAGGTCCCAATGGTCATCCAGGCTTGACGTTCGCTGTGGCTGTGCTAGGATTGGTCCAGTTGCTACGTTGAACCATCCCCCGTTCGAGTTGCCGGTTGAGCAGGCGCTCTGGTATACGTCGGTGGCTAGCTGACGTTGTTGGGGGTGCTGCTCTAGTGATAGGAGGAATGCCGCTCGCCCTTTCACTTGTCTTCGCGTGAGATCCGTTCTGTTGTTCCGTTTAGCGCCGCGCACTGTTGGCGGCGCGACCAGGCGATTCAAGGAGGAAACTGTGGACACTCGGGCCTATCTCACACGCCGGTCGATTCTGCGCGGCAGTGTCGCCCTGGCGGCGTTACCGTTGCTGGCAGCCTGCGGCGCCAGTGGCTCCACCACCACCAGCGCCTCGAGCGCTGCTGCGACCACCGCCAGCGTTGCGCCTGCCGTCACCTCCAGTGCGGCTCCGGTGACAACGGCCGCTGTCACCACCTCCAGTGCGGCTGCTACGACTGCAGCGGCCAAGGCCACGACGGCCAGCGCGGCCGCCGCCAGCACCGCCGCTGCGACCACATCAGCGGCCGCCAGCGTGGCTGCCATCAGCGCGGCGCCCGGCTTTACGTTGGTCGATCCGAAGAGCGTCAAGATCAACGGCACTTTCAACGTGATCCAGCAGAAGGACTGGAGCGACATCCACAACACCTTCCTGCAGGCGCAGGTCAAACAGTACGCCAAAGAGCAGGGCTGGAAGATTGATGTCTCCTATGCCGACGCCTTTACCGGCGGCAGCGATTTCTTCCAGAAGATGGCTGGCGCAGTGGCCAGCGGCAACGGCCCCGACATGCTGTGGGGTAACTACTCCACCTTCCAACTCAATTACTTGAAGACCGTGCAGCCGGTCGACGACGTGGTAACAGCCGCTACCAAGGCGCTCGGCAACTACACACCAGCCTGGCCGTTGGGCAACCAGATCGACGGCAAGTGGTACACCGTGCCCTTCTTCAACCGCTCCGGCGGCTGGTGGGCGCGCAAGAGTTGGTTCACCGCCAAGAACATCGATCCGTTGGCCATCAAGGACCTCAACGGCTGGCTCGATGCGTCCGTGACGGTGTCTGACCCTGCCAAGCGACAGTGGGGCTGGGGCAGCACGCTGAACCGTTCCGGCGACGGCGAGAACAACGTCACGACCACGTGGTTCGAGGCGGGCAACCGGCTGACTGACGAGACGGGCCAGAAGGTGCTCTTCAACACCCAGGCCAGCATCGATGCCTTTAGCTGGCTGAAGGATGTCTACACGAACCCCAAGTACGCCAAAGCGTTGCCGCCGGGTGTCAACGCCTGGGACGACATGGGCAACAATAACGCCTGGTACGCCGGCACGATCGGCTTCACTTCCAACGC
>DHIZ01000349.1:313-24153 GCA_002404055.1 Chloroflexi bacterium UBA4733 | reverse complement strand
TTCTACCTGATGCAGGGCGCCAAGAACGTCGACGCCACCAAGGCGATGATCCAGTACATGCTGTCGAAGGACATCCAGACCAAGATCTTCGCCACTAGCCAGGGCTACGTCACACCTGGCTACGACTGGGGCTGGGATACCGATCCCGTCACCAAGGCGCCGAATAACATCGACCTGCTTTTCAAGGCCAACGTCTATAGCAAGGACCAGTTCGCCAACTACCTCCCGGCGCCCAACCCTCTTCTGTGGGTGGATTCAGTGGGCCAGGCAGTGGTCTTTACCGACACGATGGCGGCGATCCTCAAGGGCGCCGCGGTCAAGGACGCCGTGGCCCAGGGGCAGGCGAAGATCGAAGCAATCGTGAAGCAGTTCAACGGCAAGTAGCGTGCTTGGAGGGCGCGGGAATTGCTGCATAGGTACCTCCCGCGCCCTCCAAGCAGCACCGCCTGTGACCCCTCCCTTTCCGAACGTTGACGGTCACCCATTGAGGAGGCGCTTCGCATGGCTACTGAACAGGCTCGCATCCGTACCGAAGCGGTACACGTGCCGACCATCCGGCGTTCGGGCCTTGACCATTTTCTCGGGCGCGACTGGAAGGCCGCCTGGCTCTTCTTCGCGCCTACCCTGATTTTGCTCTTCCTCCTCGACGCCTGGCCGTTCCTGCAAGGCGTCTACGTCAGCTTCACCAACACCATCGGCAGCACACTCACCATTGGCCCCTGGATCGGCTTGGCGAACTACGCAGCGCTGTTGCACGACGCGGACTTTCTCAGTGCGCTCGGCTTGACTGTCAAGTTCACCTTCTGGGCGGAAGTGTTCAAGCTGGCACTAGGCATCATGGCCGCCTTGCTCATTCACAACTCGCGTCGCTGGCGCAGCCTCTGGGCTGCCCTGATCCTGTTGCCGTGGATTGTGCCGCAAGTGGTGCAGGCACTCGTCTGGCTGGCGCTCTACGATCCGCTCTTTGGCGGCTTCGACAGCATCCTCGGCTTTTTCCACATCGGCTCACCGAACCTTGCCTTCCTGGGCAACCCGGCGACCGCCCTCTGGGCAGTGATCGTCGTCAACGTCTGGGCGGGCATTCCTTTCTTCACCATCACCCAACTGGCCGGTCTCAAGTCGATCGACGCCGAACAGTACGATGCTGCTTCTATTGACGGCGCCAACGCCTGGCACCGTTTTCGCTACATCACGATCCCCGGCCTGCGCTATACCATCATCGTGGCGGAACTGCTCTCCTGGATCGCTACGATGAACAACTTCGGGGCGATTTACCTGATGACCAGCGGTGGTCCGCTGGACGCGACGCGCGTCGTCGGCATCCTCGTCTATGAACGGGCCTTCAACGCCCTCAACTTCGGCTCCGGCGTGGCGATGGCGCTCTTCCTGGTGCCTGTCTTTGGCTTCTTCATCTGGCTGCTGGGTAGCTACCTGCGCTCCGATACCAAAGCCGACCCGTCGGAAAACAAGAAGGTACGCATCCTCAGTTTGGCGCTGCGCCCGCTGGCCTGGGTGATCAACACGCTGCTCGATGGCGGCGAGGTCGCCCTGGGCAGCATCCCGCGCCTCATCCGCCTCGTGACGCACCCCGCGCCGGGTCAACCGCTCGTTGGCGCCCGCGCCGCCCGGCGAGCCGGTACGATTGCCGCCGGCACGCTACTGACGCTGCTGCTGCTCTTTGAGTTGATGCCGTTCTACTGGATGATCGTCACCTCCTTCAAGACCGATGGCCAGATCCAGCAGGCGCTTTCCCTCTTCTGGCCGGCGCCCTGGACGATGCACCAGATCAACTCGCTGCTCTTTGAGACCGACTTCCTGCACTGGTTCCTGAACACCATCCAGGTCGCGGTGGTCTCGGTGTTCGTCGGCGTATTGGCCTCCGCTGCCGGCGCCTACGCGCTGGCCCGGCTGCGCTGGCGGGGCTCCAGTTTCTTCGCCACGATGCTGCTGCTCACCTACATGATGCCCGGCGTCGCCATGCTGATCCCCTTGTACCAGATCATGTCGATGCTGCATCTGGTCAACACCCTGCAAGCGCTGATGCTGGCCTACCCCAGTTTCACGCTGCCCTTTGCCTGCTGGCTGCTGATGAGTTACTACCGCTCCATCCCGGAAGAGTTGGAAGACGCCGCCATGATCGACGGCGCCACGCGGGCGCAGACCTTCTTCAAACTCATCCTGCCGCTTTCCAAGCCTGCCCTCTTTGCAGTGACGCTGTTCGCCATCACCGGCGCCTGGAACGAGTTCTTCCTGGCCTACATCCTGCTGCAGAGCAGCAAGGTGCTCACCCTGCCGGTGGGCATGGCCCAGATGATCTTCGGCGACACCTACCCGCAGGGCCAACTGATGGCCGCATCGTTGATGATGGCCATTCCCGTCGTCGTGATCTATGGCCTCGCCCAGCGCTACATGGTGGGCGGCCTGACGGCGGGGAGCGTGAAGGGGTAGCTCACCCGAAGGTGAAGGAGTAGGCTTGCGCCCCCGGCGTGCCGAACTGCAAGCGCAGTTCGTGCCTGGCCGGGGGGCCGTGCAGGTCGACAACGCGATAGAGACGCGGCACGTCGAGCGTCAGGTGACTCTGCTGCACGTCGGCGCCTGCCTGGGCCGCCAGAATTGGGACGCCATCAAGCTGAACGTCGACGACCTGGCCCGCGGCGGCCGGTGTGAGCACGAGATAGACGCGATCAGCGTAGAAGTTGAGCGCCAACGTGCCGGCGCTGTCGGACTGGACGTACTCCGGTTGGAGGGTCCAGGTTCCCTGCAAGGCGACACTGCCGGTGCTGAGCCTGGCGGGCAGGGAATACACCATCGCCACGCCTGGCTGGGCGTTCTGCGGTGAGGCGAGCGTGTGCAAATGGTCGGCGCCCAGATAGGTCTCGGCGGTGATATCGAAGACCTGCGGCGAGGTGTCGGGGGTTCCCGTCCAGCCCTGCGTGGGAGCGTGCCCGGCCTCGGCCAGCAACGTGCGAATGCCGGCCTCCGTCGCCGGATAATCGCCCTCCCCGGCGTGGATGTACTTGACTATGCCGTTGGCGTCAATCAGGTACATCTCCGGCCAGAAGAGGTTGCGGTAGGCGTTCCAGGTGGCGATGCTGTTGTCCAGCGCTACCGGGAAGGTAATGTGCTGCATCTTTACGGCGTCCGCCACGTTGGCCGGATCGTGCTCAAAGGAGAACTCCGGCGTATGGATGCCGATGGCAACGAAGCCGTCCGCCGCGTAACGTTGGTACCATGCCTCCACGTGGGGCAGTTCCCGTACGCAGTTGACGCAGGAGTAGGTCCAGAAGTCCACCAGGACGACCTTTCCGCGCAGCCCCTGCATGGTGAGGGCCGGTCCATTCATCCAGTTGGTGAGGCCGACGAACTCCGTGACCGGGCCATAGTTCTGCAGCGCCGGCAGATTGCTGGGCGCCTGCACATCCTGACCGCGCAGCCGGGCCAGTTGCACTACCACTGCCGGCTTTTCCTCTATCGCCCGCAGCGCGCCGGTCCAACTGGTGGCGGAGGCCGCCCACAGTTCCGCCCGTTGATCCAGGCCGAGCGCCAGCCCGACGCCGGTCAGGAGCAGCAGGACACCGGCCAGGGGCGTCACGACGCTTGCTGTCCAACGCAGGCGACGCGTCAACGCTTGCGTGCCGAATCCCACGGCCGTCAACGGTATGGCCAGGCCCGTAGCATAGGCGGCGGCGACGGCGATCAGTCCGGCTGAGATGCGACTGACGGCGGCCAACGTCGCTACCGCGGTGAGTACCGGCCCGGCGCAGGGGGCGCAGACCAGGCCGGCGCTCAGCCCCACCAGCAGGCCGCTGCGGAAACCGCCGCGTCGCGTGGACGGCGGTTGCGGCAGCAGTTGGCCCAGACGGCCTAGCGTCACCTCCATGCGGTCGCGCAGGGCAGGCAGGAGCAACACGCCCCCCATCATGAGGATCACTGCGATCGCCAGCAGCCGCAGTGCGCCTGTCGGCAACCCGGTGGCGGCGATCAGGGCGGCAAGCAAGGCCGCCGAGAACGTGAAGCTGGCAATGAAGCCGACACCCACACCGAGGGGCCGCCGCCGGTTGCCGGTCGCCCCGGCGGAGAGGATGATTGGCAACACCGGCAAGATGCACGGTGACAGCACGGTCAGCACACCGGCAACAAAAGCAACAGCGAGCAGCAGCATGGCGGTGGACCTGTGCGGGGCAAGCGAACGCCGCTGCATGCATGATACGTGACTGGTCTACCTTGGTCGCGTGGCGACGGCTGGCGACTAAAGTCGCGCCTACGAAGGAGCAAAGTCCGCCTTCGCGGACTGGATACCAGCCTTCGGTGACTCGTTCACAGCCCGCGCAGGTGCCGGCAGCCGCAGGCTGACCATTAGCCCGTTCGTAGGCGCGACTTTAGTCGCCAGCCCCCTCCTTGGTATTGGGCAGCAGGCTACTGATCTTGGCGCGCAATTCCGACGGCTTATATGGCTTGGCGAGGTATTCGGTGCAGCCTGCTGCCAGCGCCTGCTCGCGATCACCGGCCATGGCATGGGCGGTCAGGGCAACGATTGGGATCGGATGCGTCGTGCCGCTGCGTATCTGCTGCACAGCCTCCCAGCCGTTGAGGCCGGGTAGGGACAGGTCCATGAGGATGAGGTCGGGGAGCGTGCTGAGGGCAACGCTGACCGCCTCGCGGCCATCGTGGGCGAGCAGTACTTCGTAGCCACCCGCCCCCAGAATTTTGCGGGCCAGCTCCAGGTTGCTGTTGTCGTCGTCAACGACGAGGATACGCTGCGCCATGTACTCAACCTCAACTGCTTTCGCGCCAGCGGAGCCGACTGCTTTCCACTGTACGAGCGAGCCGGACTCCCAGAATATCCGCTGTCCCTGGATAGCACAAACGGGGGGGGCGGAGCGTCAATTCATGTCCAATGTCGAAATGTATAGTGTAATTATGCGTCGGTCAAGCCGAGTCATGGCTACTGCCGGGGGCTGGATGGCAGGGGCCGTTTGCTCCGGCAGACGCGGATGGGGAGCGTATGCTGATCCGCTTTACCTTTCTGGCAGCCTTTCCGCTGGCCTGCATGGCTTGCACGGTCCTCGTGCTCTTCCAGATGCCGGGTGAACACGGCACGCTCCTGTCGCTCGCTATTGCCATCCTGGTGCTGCTGCTCATTGCCATCGCCTTTACCGTTGCCAACGTGCGTGCTGCCTATCGGGCTGAAAAGACGACGAACGCTGTCCTGACCGAACTCGGTCGCCAGGCGTTGCAGGTTGCCGGCGTCCCACCAGACTCGGAGCTCGACGGCGCCACCGATGGCGGTGTCCGCTGGCTGGCGGCAGCCTTTCAGAGTATGGTCGATTCACTCCAACGTGAACGAATCAGCGTGTACTATCGCCTCTCGGACCTGGAAACCCTGAATACTGTCGCCAGGACCATCATCGACACGCTTGACCCGACGCAGTTCGAGCAACGCATGATCGCCAGCCTTGTCAAAATTATGCGCGCCACGGGGGGCATTTTTGTGTCGGGTGTGGGACCGGGGCAGGCGCCTTCGGTCGCCCATGCCGGAGGGAATGGAGATGGCTTCCAGCAACTGGGGCAGACGTTGGTGATGGCGTTGCCCTGCACCGGGACGCCGCTGGCGCAGGCGCTGACCGACACGAAGATCAGCAATCGCTGGATTAGCCCAGCGGACGTGCCGGACGAAGCGAGGACTCTGCTGGACCATCTGGCTATCACGCGGGCACTCGCCTTCCCGGTTCAGGAACAAGGGCGCACCATCGGTGCAGTCGAACTCTACTTTGCCGCGGATGAGTCACCAGATCAACGCTCCCACATCGAGCAACGCGCGCTGTTGGAGACCCTCGCCCGCCTGATTAGTGTGGGGTACGAGCACTTCGAGACCTTGCTGCAGTTGCGGGAGAGCAACGTCGCCCTGGCTCGCGCCAATCGCCTGAAGAGCGAGTTTCTGGCAAACATGAGTCACGAGTTGCGCACTCCCATGAATTCGATCATTGGCTATTCGCATGTCCTGTTGGAAGGCATTGATGGCCCCCTTGTGGACGAACAGCGCCAGGACGTACACCGGGTGGTCCAAAGTGCCGAGTCGTTGCTGGCGATTATCAATGATATCCTGGACCTCTCCAAGATCGAGGCGGGCCGTGTGGAACTCCACTGGCAACAGATCAAAGTGAAGGACGTCGTGCGAAGCGTGCTCACCACGCTCGAGCCAATGGCGAATGCCAAAAAGCTGTCGCTCCAAAGCGCAGTTGCTGCCAGCGTGGAAGTGTGCTGGGGCGACCCCACGCGCCTTGGACAGATGCTCTTGAACCTGCTCTCCAACGCTGTAAAGTTCACCGAGGTGGGGCATGTCGCCCTGCTCGTTGGACTGGAAGGTGAGCGAGTCCGCTTCACCGTGCGCGACACCGGTATCGGTATTGCACCCGCGGCGCACGAGTTGATCTTCGAAGAGTTCCGTCAGGCCGATGGGAGCACCTCGCGGCGTTATGGCGGCACGGGCCTTGGCCTCGCCATTACCCGCCGCCTGGCCCAACTGCACGGCAGCAGCATCGAGCTGCAAAGTTCACTGGGCGCCGGCAGTACCTTCAGCTTCACGGTGCCATTGCACTCTATCGCACCGCCTGCGACCGTCGCCCCATTTCCCCTGCTCCCGGAAGTGGTTGCCGCTGACGCCTCGCTACTGCCCAGCGAGGCGAGGGTGCCGGTGTAGGGTGGCCCCGCAGGGCCGGGAGAGGACCCGGCGGTACACTGCACGTCTGACGAGCGCAGAGGGGCAGCGATATGCAGAGTGACGGACCGGCAGCGCTCACCTTGACCGTCATTGCGCCAAGCCGCAACGAAGAAGAGAGTGCTCCGCTGTTGGCGCGCGCGGTGCAGGCGGCGCTGGCGGGGGAATGCTATGAGTTGCTGTTCGTGGACGACAGCGACGATGGCACGCCGGCCGTGCTGGCCGGTCTTGCCGCCCGTACGGACCTGCATGTGCGCTACATCCACCGCGCCGCGGGAGCGCAACGTTGGGGCGGCCTGGCCGGCGCCGTGACCGACGGCCTGGCACACTCAACGGCTGAGTATGTCTGCGTCATCGACGCCGATATGCAGCATCCGCCGGAGAAAATTCCCGAACTGCTGGCGGCAGCGCGGCGCACCCAGGCCGACGTCGTCATGGCCTGCCGCTACATGCCCGGGGGCAGCAGCGAAGGGCTGGCCGGCCCGCTGCGCACGTTCTTTTCGCTCGGCTGCAAGTGGGTGAGCAAGGCGCTCTTTCCGCGGCGCCTCCGGCAGGTCCGGGATCCTCTTTCCGGCTTCTTGCTGGTTCGCCGGGAGATCACCGCCGGTATTGTGCTCTGCCCACTCGGCTTCAAGATTTCGCTCGAACTGTTGATTCGCTGCCCACGCCGGCAGTTGGTCGAGGTGCCGTACCGCTTCCGGCGCCGGGCGGTCGGCAACAGCAAGGCCGACTTCCGCGTCGGCAAGCTGTTTCTCCAGCACCTTTGGCGGCTGAGGACCTCGTAGGAGTTCCTATGGCTGTCGGCTTTGCGCAGCAGTTCGGCGCGCACTATCATTGTCGGAGCGGCGTGTCTCAAGCCGGCGCCGCGCAGTAGGCAGCGTAGCGAGAGGTAGGCAGGCGATGATTGCTGTGGTTATGGCGGGTGGCGAAGGTTCCCGCTTGCGGCCGCTCACTCTGGGCCGTCCCAAGCCGATGATGCCCATCCTGAACGTGCCGGTGATGGAGCACATTATTACGCTGCTCAAGCGGCACCACATCACGGAGATCGTCGTGACGGTGCATTACATGGCCAGCGTGATCGAGGACTACTTCGGCGACGGCGCCGACTTCGGTGTCCACATCCGCTATGCCCTGGAAGAGACGCCGCTCGGCACCGCCGGCAGCGTCAAGAACGCGCAACACATGCTGGACGAGCCTTTCCTGATTATCAGCGGCGATGCCCTGACGGACATCGACCTGACCAGGGTCATCCGCTACCACCAGGATCGTCGGGCCCAGGCTACCCTGGTACTCGTTCACGTCAACAACCCACTGGAATACGGGGTGGTCATCACCGACACCGACGGCGCCGTACAACGTTTCCAGGAGAAGCCGAGCTGGGGCGAGGTCTTCAGCGATACTGCCAACACGGGTATTTATGTACTGGACCCCAAGGTCTTGGATCTGATTCCCGCCGGGCGCTCCTTCGACTTCAGCAGCGACGTCTTCCCGCAGTTGCTGAGTCGCGGCGACCCCATGTTCGGCTATGTCGCGGAAGGCTACTGGTGTGACGTTGGCAGCCTGGCCGATTACCTGAAGGCCAGCTTCGATTTAGCGGAGGGTCGCGTCGCCCTCCCGTTGCCGCAGGCTCGCCAGACCAATGGCATGATGGCGGCACGCAGTGCCATGGTCGAACCGGGTGTGCGCTCTTTTGGCGCAGTGTATCTGGGTGAAGGCTGCGTGGTACGCTCCGGCACGGTGCTGCACGGTCCGGTGGTGATCGGTGACAACACGGTCATCGAGAGTGGCGCCACGGTAGACCGCAGCATCATCTTCAACAACTGTCTGATCTCCAACGCCGCTTCGATCACCGGCGCCATCATCGGCAAGCAGTGCTCCATCCGCACCGGCGCCATTGTGGCGCAGGGAGCGGTGGTCGGTGATGGCTGCACCATCGGTGAACGTGCGCTTGTGCGCAGCGACGTCAAGATCTGGCCGGACAAGGAGGTGGAGGAGCAGGCGACGGTCAGCAGCAGCCTGATCTGGGGAGGTCGTGCCAAGCGTTCGCTCTTCGCCGGCCACGCCACCATCAGCGGGCTGGCGAACGTCGAGTTGACACCGGAGCTGGCCGCCAAAGTCGGCGCAGCCTATGGTTCAACGCTGCCCGTGGGCGGCACGGTGCTGGTCAACCGGGGCAACTCCAAGGGCGCCCGCATGATCAAGCGCGCCATCATTTCCGGTCTGCCCTCTGCCGGCATCGACGTGCTGGATACCTCAACGTTGCCGATCCCGGTGGCCCGTCACGAAACGCGCCTGAGCCGGGCCGGCGGCGGCATCCACGTGCGCATGTCGCCCTTCGACCCCCGCGTCGTGGACATCAAGCTGTTCGATGCCAATGGCGCCGACGTCAGCAAGAACGCGGAGCGCAAGATCGCCAACGTCTACGTCCGGGAAGACGTGCGGCGCGTGCCGGCCGACCGCTTAGGCGCGATCTACGCCGGCCCCGAGCCACTGGCGGTGGCCGAGGAGCGCTATCGCGCCGCCTTCCTGCAGCGCGTCGACCGACCATTGTTGGAAGGCGAACGCCCGACCATCGTTGTCGACTTTTTCAGTGGCCTCTTCGCCCCCCTGGGCCAACGGCTGTTCCGGGAGGCCGGCTGCAAACTGATCGAGCTCAACGCCATTCCCGGCGAGCCGGAAACGCGGTCCGAGGCCAACATCGCGACGCACCTGCGCACGCTCAGTGCCGTCACGAAGGCAGTCGGGGCAACGGCGGGCGTGCTGTTCAACTACAGTGGCACACGCATGACCATTGTCAGCGAGCAGGGGATGGTGCTGCCGCCCTGGCACGCCCTGGCCGTTATGATGTTGCTTTCCTGGCACGGCGGCACGCCGTCGACGGAGATCGGCGTGCCGTTGAACGCCCCGCGCCTGATCGGCGCCCTGGCGACAGCCGACGGCAACGGTGTGCGCACCCTGGCGCCTGACCCTGTCGTCGTGAGCGGCGCGACGATGCAATCAGATCTGGTGTTGGTCGGCGATGGCGCCGGCGGCTTCGCTTTCCCGGAACTGCCGGCGGGCTTCGACGCGCTGTTCGGGACGGTGAAGATGCTGGAGATGCTCATCCGCTCCGACGGCACACTCTCCAAGATGGCGGCAGAAGTGCCCCCCTATTTCCTCGCCAGTACCGACGCCTACTGCCCGTGGGAACACAAGGGGAAGGTGATGCGCCGGCTGCACGAGCAGGCGCTGGAAATGGGCGGCAAGTCAGCGCAAGGCGTGCGCCTCAGCACCGGCCTGGACACCATCGTGATCGTCCCGGACGCCGACAAGCCAGTCTTCCACGTTCAGGCGGAAGCGGAAACCGAACAACACGCGGTAGCGTTGGCCGAACGGTATGCGGAGATGATCCGGACTTACGAGGAGGCTTGAGGGGGCCGCCTGGCGGCCCATCCGGTGTGCCGCAGGCAATTGCAAACGACCGATCCTCGTAGGGGCAGGTCCCCGTGCCTGCCCTCCTCCGTACCTGGCCTGCGTGCGCTGTTCGAGTTTCCGGCAGGGCAGGCACGGGGACCTGCCCCTACGAGGAGGCCAATTCCTCTTGCAGCCACGCCTCCGCCTCAGCCAGCGCTTCCGCCACCCTCTCCGGCGCGGTGCCCCCCGCGACGGCACGCCGGGCTACGGCGCTGTCAACGTCGAGGGCTGCAAAGGCGTCCTCGGCGAACATTGGCGACACCTCGCGCAGTTCGGTCAGGGAGAGCGCTTCCAGCGTGCGGTTGGTCGTCTCGCAGAGCCGGACCAGTTGCGCTACCGCGCCGTGGGCCTCCCGGAAGGGCAGGCCACGGGTGACGAGGTAGTCGGCCAGATCGGTGGCGGTGAGGTAGCCCTGACGGGTCGCCTGGCGCATGCGGTCGCGGTGTACGTGCAGTGTGCCGACGACGCCGGCCATGATGCGCAGGCAGTCATGGACGGTATCGAAGGCGTCGAAGAGCGGCTCTTTATCTTCCTGTAAGTCCTTGTTGTAGGAGAGGGGTAGACCTTTCAGCGTCGTGAGCAGACCGAGCAGGGCGCCGTAGACCCGCCCGGTCTTGCCGCGCACGAGCTCCGCCGAGTCGGGGTTCTTCTTCTGCGGCATCATCGAGCTGCCGGTGGCATAGGTGTCGTCCAGGGTGACGAAGCCGAACTCCTGGCTGGACCAGAGCACAAGTTCCTCCGCCAGGCGGGAGAGGTGCGTCATGATCAGGCTGGCAGCGGCCAGGAACTCCACAGCAAAGTCGCGGTCGGAGACGGCGTCGAGGCTGTTGCGGCTGATGGCGGCGAAGCCGAGGTCGCGGGCGACGGCGTCGCGATCCAGCGGGAAGGTGGTTCCGGCCAATGCTCCGGCGCCAAGCGGCAGGACGTCGGTCCGGCGATAGGCGTCGCCCAGCCGATCGAAGTCGCGCCGCAGCATCTCCACGTAGGCCAGGAAGTGGTGAGCGAGGAGGACCGGCTGGGCCCGCTGCACATGGGTGTAGCCAGGCAACACGGTCTGCTGGTGCTGTTGGGCCTGCCCGAGCAGTGCCGTCGCGCAGGCAAGCACGTCCCGCTGCAAGGACCGAATGGCGGTACGGACGAATAGGCGGACATCAAGCGCCACCTGATCGTTGCGGCTGCGCCCGGTGTGCAGCTTGCCGGCGACCTGACCGATGCGCTCCGCCAGTGCTGCTTCCACGTTCATGTGGATGTCTTCCCGGTCGATGCGGAAGGCAAACTGCCCGGCGCGCACCTCCTCGCGGATGGCCTCCAGCCCGGCGATGATCTGCACTCTTTCCGCTGGCGCGATGATGTGCTGCGCTCCCAGCATGCGCGCGTGCGCGATGCTGCCGGCAATATCCTCCTCTGCCAGGCGTTGGTCGAAGGAGATGGAGGCGTTGAATTGCCCGGCGAGTTCGTCAATCGGCCGGTCGAAGCGGCGGCTCCACGGTTGGGGCGGATGAGGAGATGAGGAAACGACCGCCGTCTCCTCATCTCTGGTCTGCGCTACATCCACGGCGGGCAAGGGGGCATTCTCCTCAACCCCGTCACTCCTCATCTCCTCATCCCCCGGTCAACAGCCATTGCAGCAACGCTTTCTGGGCGTGGAGGCGGTTTTCGGCCTGATCAAAAACGGCTGATTGGGGGCCGTCGAGCACGTCGTCGGTGATCTCCTGGCCGCGCTTGGCCGGCAGGCAGTGCAGGACGATGCAGCGCTCCGGCGCGCGTTGCAGCAGGGCGGTGTTGACTTGATACGGCGCCAACGTGGTCAGCCGGGCGGCTGTTTCCGCCTCCTGGCCCATGCTGACCCAGACGTCGGTGTAGATGGCGTCGGCATCGGCCAGATTGGCGCGTAGGGGGTCGTACTCAACGGCCACGGGTGCCCCGCCCAGACTGCGAGCGCGGGCCAGCACGCCTCTTGCCGGAGCGTGTTGTGGCGGGCAGACGACGGTTACGGCTACCCCCATGCGCGGGGCCAGCAGGAGCAGCGAGGTGGCGACGTTGTTGTCGGCGTCACCGACATATACCAGATGGCGGCCGGTCAGGCCGCCGCTGTGTTCGTCCAGGGTCAACAGGTCCGCCAGGGCCTGGCAGGGATGCTCACCATCGGTCAGCGCGTTGACCACCGGCACACTGGCGGCGGCGGCGAAGGTCTCCAACTCGGCATGGCTGCGCAGACGGGCGACCACACCCTGGACATAGCGCGAGAGCACCCGCGCCACGTCGGCCGGGCTCTCGCGGGAGCCCATCTTGACCTCATCGTTACCCAGATAGAGCGGATGCGCCCCCAGTTCGTGGATGGCCACGTCGAACGACGCCCTGGTGCGCAAGGAAGGGTGCTGAAAGAGGATAGCGATCGTTTGCCCTAGCAGGGGCCGCGGCGCTTCTGGGCCACGACGCCCTTTGAGCGTCTTCGCCAGTTGGAAGATTTCCTGCACTTCCCCAACGGCAAGATCGGTGACACTCAACAGGTCGCGCTTCATGGTCATTCCTCAATCCACTGCGAAAAATGGAAAGAGAGATGATACCAGAAGTTTACAGGGAAACCAACGCTTTCACGACGCCGCTGGCCGGATCGGTGAGCCCGGCGAAGTACTCCGGTACCGCCTCCAGGGGTAGACGGTGCGTGATCCAGGGGGCGATATTGATTAAGCCGTCTTCCAACAGGCGAATGAGGCGGGGGAAGGCATTGTTGCTGTTCCGGGAGGCCAGGACCGTCAGTTCGCGCCGGTGGAAGCTGGGATTGTCGAAGCTGAGGCGTGCCTGGGTGAGACCGACAAACACCAGACGACCGCCGTGCCCCGGTAGTTCAGCGGAACGCTCCATGCTGGCCGGACTGCCGGTGGCGTCGAAGACACAGGCCGGCATGTCGCCCCCGGTGATCTCAGCCAGGGTTGCCGCGACATCCTGCGTGCCGGCGTTGATGGTGGCGGATGCCCCCAGGCCGGCAGCGAAGGCCAACCGCGAGGCGCTGAGGTCGATGGCGACCACCCTAGCCCGTCGCTCCAGAGCCATTTGTAGGACGCCGATGCCGATGGGGCCGACGCCGACGACAGCCGCCCACTCCTCCGGCTGCAAGCCGCTGCGCTCGACGGCATGGGCGCCGATGCCCAGCGTCTCCACCAACGCCAACTGTTCCAGCGACAGGCGCTCGCTGCGATGCAACAGGCGGGCGGGTACGACGATGCGCTCCCGCATGCCGCCATCGACCTGGACGCCGAGCACTTGCAGTATCGTGCAGCAGTTGTAGCGGCCTGCCCGGCAAGCGACACAGTGGCCGCAGGCCAAATACGGCTCCACGGCGACGCGGTCACCGGCCTGGATGGAGGCAACATCGGCCCCCGTCTCCAGCACCACGGCGCCCAGCTCGTGGCCGAGGATGCGCGGGTAACTGAAGAAAGGCTGCCGTCCGCCGAAGGCGTGCAGGTCAGTGCCGCAGACGCCAACGCGCTTGATCTCGAGCAACGCCTCGCCGGGCCCCGGTCGCGCCGGCTCCGGCGTATCAGTCAGGCGAAAGGCGCCGGGTTGATCGAGAATTACGGTGCGCATGGTGGATTTTCCTTCCTGGTTCTCTTGAACGACATCATGCGCCCGGAACAGGGGAACTTGTGCATTGCACTATGCACCAAAGGAGCGCCCGCTTGCGGATCGCCGCGAAAGTCGCTCAAGAGGCAACGGTTAGCCGTGACGAGATGGTGGCACAAGATCAACCTGATCTTTTGTAAACAGCGCTGTCGCAGCTTCTGCCTGACGAACGTCGGCTGTACAAAATCGAACACGGTCGCCGAGGCCGTGACCTGCGAGTACGACGGCCGTGGCGATGTGAATAGCGTCAAGTGCCCGCACGAGAAAACGCTCACTGATCTGGATCGCCTCTCTTCTCACGTCTTCCGTCAGGTCGATCTGTGTCATAACACTCAGCACTTCGTCAGCAACCCGAAAAAGTTGGTCTCTTTCGTCGGCGCTTATTTGCCTGCGATGGAAACGCGCGGCAATAGCGCAAGGAACCTCAATAGTAGCAAGAACTGAAATGGCCGGTGAGTCACCCATGGCCGCATTGACCTGCGATAGATCGCCTTCATTGAAGCAGAGCCGCAGGATCGCACTTGAGTCGATGACGGTGATGGTCATTCCGAGCCGCGTACCCAGTCCAACTCTCTCAACAAGTCCTCCGGATCCAGGTGGAGTCCCTTCTGCAGTTGTCTAAGACGGTCTGGGTCGTAACGCCGGGTAGGAGGGGCAGCGACCAATGGGCCAAGCCTTGTCCACCATGCGTCCTGTACTGACTCTTCCAAGCCAGCTACTAGCGCACGTACCGCAGTTTCATTGATGGAGCGTCCCTCAGTCTGACTCTGCCGACGAAGACGTTCCATCAATGCTTCGGGAACCTGTAGTGTGACGGTAGCGCTCATGGCGGCAGTATACCGGCACTGTCGTCCCCGTTCAACGACGGTTCACCCTCACGCACCTGTCGCTGCACGCGTCCGAGTCAACTCTTCCGCCGTCAGGTCGCCGTCGGCGGCCGTCGCGTTGGATGTGATCTGGGCCACGTTCTTGGCGCCGGGGATGGGAGACGTGACGGCCGGGTTTGCCAGCGTGAACTGGAGAGCGGCCTGGGCCATCGTGCGGTCGGGCCGTTCCAGGAAGCGCAGATTGTCGACAGTTGCCACTTGTTGCAGGAAGCGTTCATGCGCAGAGCCGGCGTTCCAGGACTGCCGTACCGAGTCCGTAAAGGTCGTCTCGGGCGTGAACTTGCCTGCCAGGATACCCTGGGCCAGTGGACCGCGGATGAGCGTGCCGATGTTGTTCTCCTGGCAGTACGGCAGGATGTCGTGTTCCGCCGAGCGGTTGAGGATGCTGTAGTTGATCTGGGCGGCGGCGCAACGGCCGTCGCGGTTGAACGCTTGCAGCACGGCGAGCGAGTTGGTGGAGACGGCGAACTGGCGAATCTTGCCCCGCTCGATCAGGCGGTCGAAGGCTTCCAGGAAGACTGTCGGGTCCTTGAGGTCGCCGATGTGGCACTGGTAGAGGTCGATATGGTCGGTCTGCATGCGGCCCAGGCTGGCGTCGCAGCAGAGGTAGACGTGCTCGGCGATGGCGAAATTGAGTGGCTGGTTTTGCCGCCGGGCAAAGTTGCCGACTTTGGTGGCGATATACACACCGTCGCGTTTGCCGTGCAGCGCCTTGCCGACCAGTTCTTCGCTGACGCCGAGGCCGTAAGAGTCGGCGGTGTCGAAGAGGTTGACGCCAAGGTCAATGGCGGTGTGGATGGTGCGGATGGCCTCCGCTTCTTCGACGGGACCCCACTGTCCGCCGATGCCCCAGCAGCCCATGGAGACGGCGGATACTTGCCAGCCGGTCTTGCCCAGTGTTCGATAACGCATCGTGTCTTGCTTTCTTCCTATGCCGACGGTCCGGTGGCTGGCGCTGTCCGGCCCAATCGCCGCGAACGCTCTGCTGAGCCTAGCATGGGCGCCGGGCCAGGGCAACGGGCGGCGTAACCGTGGGCGAGCGCGAAAGTCGCTGCTCAATCGCCGGCGGTCTGGTACCGAAGCGTTGACGGCGCCGGCGCGCAACTCTCGCGCCAGCGTAACGGTAAAGGAAGGGTGAGGCGCCCAGGGCCGGGTGTTTCTCCATTGAGAGCTCTGCGCAATAGTGTCACCGCCGCCGCACCGACCTCGTGCAGGTTGGGATCGAAGCTGCAGAGCGGTGGCGTGGTGTAGGCGGCGATAACGTCGTCAAAACTGACGAGGGACAGGCGATCCGGCACCCTGACACCAAGTTCCCGAGCCGCTTGCAAGACGCCGTGGGCACAATAGTCGTTAAAGCAGACCAGGGCGGTGAGGGCGGCGCCTTCAGCAGAGAGACCCTCTCGTAGCGTGGTCAAGGCGAGGTGGTACCCGCCCGCCCCGTCAGGCTCGCGGTAGTGCATGACCGGTGCTCGCTCGACGGGGTACTGTGCCACGGCCGCGCACCAGCCCTGCTCATGGTCGCGCACGGTGGAGACGCTGCTGTCCGGCAGGAGCAGTCCGAGCCGGCGGTGCCCCAGGGCGGTCAGGCGTTCAACGGCACGCTGCGTGGCTCCTGCCCAGTCCGGCGTGACGCAGTAGGCCGGGTGGTTGCCGAGGTGTCGGTTTGCCAGCACGAACGGCATGGCTGCGTCAGCAAGGGGGCGTATATCCTCCGGCGTCAAGGGAAAGAAGGTGAGCAGGATGAAGCCATCCGCCCGATCCTCCGCGACCAGATGGGCGAGCATCTCCCGGCAGTCCTCCGGTCGTCCGGGCACACTGACGAGGTGGACGTCCATACCCTCCACCGCTGCCTGCGCCGCGATGCCCGTGAGCACTGGCCCATAGAAGGACTGGCCGAACTCGCGTGAGGTCATACCCAGAACGGCGACGCCGCAGCGCGCCGGGGCATCTTTGCCGGCAGCCAGGGCGCGGGCGCGTGTACTGGCGCGATAGCCAAGGTCGCGGGCGGTCATGGTGACGCGGTCGCGAGTTGCCTCAGCCACGTCGTTGTAACCGGCGAGAGCGCGTGATGCCACCGTCTTGCTCACGCCGGCCGCCTGCGCCACATCGCGGAGTGTGACGCGGCCCCGCGTTCGGCCAGCACTTCCAATTGTCACTTCGACGCCCCCCCTTGCAAACCGGTTTTGACGACTGTATTATACGGTCAGCGATGCCGGGGCACGATCGTTCACCAGTCGCGCAGGACCTCGTGCGCCGCGTTGTGCCCGGGCGCGCCGGTCACTTCACCACAGGGATGCTGTCCGGCGCCGCAGAGATACAAGCCCGGCAGCGGCGCCCGGTAGTGGGCTAGCTCCGGCAGGGGGCGGTTCCAGAAGAGCTGCTCCCCCGCATGTTGGATGTGCCAGATGCAACCGTCGGTCAGTCCGTTCTCGCGCTCCAGGTCGAGCGGCGTGCGCAACTTGCAGTGCAGGATCGACCGGCGGAAATTCGGCGCATAGGCGGTGATCTGGTCGATCAAGCGCTCTGCCACCTCCTCACGCACATCGTCCCAACTGCCTTCCCGTAGCCTGGCCGGGGCCGAGAAGATCCAGGCCGAGGCGGTGTGGGCGCCCGGCGGCGCCAGGGTGGTGTCGACAGCGGACGGCACGGAGAAACTGATCACCGGTGCGCGCGGTGGCTGGCCGGCCTCCAGGTCATCGAACATAGCGTTCACCTCGGCGCTCGAGCGATGCAGGCCCACCGCGCCGTGGCTGGGCCGGTCGGGATCGCCATCCCAGGCCGTCCATCGAGGCAGCTCCGAGATAGCGGCCAGGAACTTGTAGCAACTCACCTCTGTAATCAGCCTGGCCACCCGGTCGCGGAAGCCAGGATCCAGGTGCTCCGGGGCCAGGAGCTTCAGGAAGGTCCGCTTGGGATCAAGGTTAGAGATCACGACGCGGCTGCGCAGCTCGCGCCCATCGGCGAGCCGGATGCCGATCACGTGGCCGCCCTCTACCAGCAACTGCTCCACGGCCTGGTCGACGTGGATGCTGGCGCCGGCCTCCTCCGCCGCTTCCGCCAGTAGCCGCACCACCGTGCCCATACCCCCCTCCACGTAGCCGTGGGGCGGGCGCTCGCCGGTCTCTTCTTCGGGCGCGTCGATGGAGGAGTAGGCCAGACTGAGGGCAAGGGGATCACGTCCGACCGACGATTTCTCGCCTGCGGCGCGTTCCAGGAGGCGTTCGCTCGGCAGCAGCTCCTCCTGGATCTCGGAGAGGTGGGCGGTGAGGGCACGCTCCAGCACGGCCGCTGCCGGGGTGCCCTGCGCTCGCGCCCGCACCTCGGCCAGCGATGGTGGTGGCTGCAGGCGGTAGGGGGCGAAGAGCCGTTCCAGGGTCCAACGGAACTCCTGGTAGCGACGTAGACCCTCCCGCTCCTCGGCGGTCAGGCGCCCGGCGAAGGCACGATTGCGCGGCGAATCGAGCGTGTCCGGGCCGGAGTAGGTGCCGTCCGCCCACATGATCAGGTCATCGGCACGGGGCAGCACGCGCAGGCCGCGCTCGCGCAGGCCGAGGTCGCGGATGAGCTTGGGGTGGAGCCCGTGGATCATGTGGGCGCAGGTCGAGAAGTGGAAGCCGGGCCAGAGCTCTTCGGTAATCGACGCCCCGCCGGCGATCGGGCGACGCTCGAATAGATGCACGGTTAACCCGGCCCGCGCCAGGTAGGCGGCAGCCACCAGGCCATTGTGCCCGGCACCGACGATCACTACGTCGACATCCGTCACGATCCCTTCACCCTTCTCTCTGTACTGCTGCGCGCCATGGCGCACGTGCGCACCGACGCCCGGACGAACGTGGTCTTCGCCGCTGGCGAGGCACACTCCGGGGCGGGGCCGCAACTGCTCCGGCAGACGAAGTCCAGCGGCATCAGGACGCGGTGCGGCTCCGCCAGTTCGCCGCGCAAGGCGGCCGCGAGGACCGCGGCCGCTTTGGCGCCGACGTCGTAGAGGTGCGGGTTGAAACTGCAGAGTGGCGGCGTGACGTACTGGGCGAAGATGTCGTCGAAGCCAATCACGGAGATCTGCGCCGGCACGGCGAGCCCCGCGTCCGCGGCCGCTGTCAGCACGCCGTGGGCGTACACATCATTCATGCAGACGATGGCGGTGGGCGTGTGATCGGCGTCGAGGACCGTCCCGGCGAACACGAGCCGCGCGAGGTCGAAAGCGCCGCTCTCCTGGCCGGCGAAGCGCAGGACAGGTGCGTCGGTCACCGCGATGCCGCAGCGCGCTACGCCCTCCCACCAGCCGGCCGCGTGGTCGCGCACGGTCGAGACCGGCACGTCAGGGAGGAAGAGGGCGAGATGGCGGTGGCCAAGACCCACCAGGTGTGTCACCGCGCGACTGGTCGCGCCGGCCCAATCGGGCGTGACGCAGTTGACCGGGTGCCCCTCGATATAGCGGTTGACCAGGACGAACGGGATCCCAGCTGCTTCGAGTGGCTGCACCGCCCCTGCCGTGAGGGGGAAGAAGGTGAGCAGGATCACACCGTCGGCGCGATCCTCCGCCACCAGTTGGGCGAGCATGCCGGCCGCGTGCTCGGGCTCTCCCGGCAGGGCAGCCAGCTGGATATCCAGCCCCTCAGTCGACGCCTGGGCGGTAATGCCGGTCAGGATCGGTCCATAGAAGGAGCGACCGAGCGCATCGGGAGCAAGACCGAGGCTGGCCACGAGGCAACGTGCCGGTGCATTCTTGCCGGCCGCGAGGGCGCGAGCGCGGGCACTGGCGCGATAACCCATCGCGCGCGCCAGACTGCCCACCCGTTCGCGCGTGTCTGCCGCCACTTCCGGGTAGTCGGCGAGGGCCCGAGAAGCGAGACCCTTGCTCACACCCGCCGCGCTGGCCACGTCCTGCAACGACACCCGCCTTGCTATCAAGCGTCCCTTCCCTCACCAGGCCGCTCACGGGCGATAGCTACGTGCTCCTACCCCTTGCTAAACCGGTTTCAAGCAAGTATACTGCACCTGTCCAGGGCGGACGAAGGGATGGGCCGGCTGCAACGCCCGCAGCCCCCAAGCTCGCTGTCGAGCCGGCGCGCCCTCTCGTCCTCTCAAGGCGACTCTTCTGGTCGCGTGTACAGTACGAGAGAGAAGGTGCCCCGAATGACCCAGGTGCGTAGCATTCCCGATCCGGCAAGCAGTTCCGCCGTCAGCCGCCGTCGCTTCATCCAGGCCGCGCTGGGAGCGGCGGGGAGCGTGGCCGTGCTCTCCGCCTGCGGGGGCGCGGCGACCGCCCTGCCCGCGGCCACGGTGGCCCAGGCCAGCACCGCGACGGTGGTCTCGACGGTGGTCTCGACGGTGGCCCAGACGGTCGTGGTGACCAGCGCTCAGGTGAAGACGGTCACGGCGACCGTGACCCAAACGGTGACGGCCTCCGCCGCGGCGCCTGCTGTGGCGCCCGGCAAGGTCCGCTTCTCCTACACCCCGGGCGTGGCCTTCGACAAGGTCTACCAGGGGCTCGCCAGCCAGTTCCAGCAGCAGCACTCCGGCACGCAGGTATCGGCCGAGGGTACCTGGAACTGGGACAACAACAAGTTTATCGTGCAGGCGGCGGGCGGCAACGCCGCCGATGTCGTCTGGTCGGACGAGACCTACGACACCCAGCTCTTTACCGCTGGGGTGACAAGCGCGCTCGATAGCTACCTCGCCACGGACGCGCAATACAAGCCGTCGGACTACTTTGAGAGCCCAATGGCCGGGTATCGGTACCAGGGGAAACAGATTGGCCTGCCCATGCTCTGTGGCCCCTACGTCCTGTGGTACAACAAGACGCTCTTCGACCAGGCCGGGCAGAAGTATCCCGTTCCAAGCTGGACATGGGACGACTTCCTCTCCGCCGCCACGGCGCTCACCAAGCCCTCCAGCGATCCGGCGGTTTTCGGCCAATACGGCTTCGAGACGCGCAATCACCAGAACCCCTGGGTGCCCTGGATCTTTGGCGAGGGCGGACATATCTTCAGCGACGACGGCACGAAGAGCCTGATGGACTCGCCGGAAGCCATCGCCGGCATCCAGTACTGGTTGGACCTGGTGTACAAGCACAAGGTGGCGCCGACACCCAAGGACCTATCCAGCCGTAAGCTGGGCTCGAATGCCTTCGGCATGACCGGCAAGGTTGGCATGGTCTACAACGGCATCTACTTCTGGAATGGCTACAAGAAGAATCAGTCGCTCGACTTTGACATCACCTTCATTCCGCACGGGCCGAAGTCCAACGCCACGAACCTGCCGACGGACGGATTGGTCATGTGGAAGGGGAGCCGGGTGCCGGACCTGGCATGGCAGTTCATGAAGTTCCTCGTCTCGCAGCCGGCGGAAGAGCAGTACGTCACCGGCGGCGTCGACGGGATGCCGGTAAACAAGGCGGCTGCCCAGCTCATCCTCAAGCAGCCCGGCCCGCCGGCCAACAAGCAGGCGTTCTACGATGTCTTCCAATATGCCAAGCCCACCTTCACCGACCCCTATGGCCAGGAAGCCATCAACGTCCTGCAGACCCAGGGCAAGTTCGGCGACATGTGGAATAACGATCTCAACGTGCACGACACGCTCACCGCTGCCGTGCCCTTGATGAACAAGTCGATCACAGAGCAAATCGCCAACCAGAAGAAAAACCAGTAGGTGTCCACGCGGTTCGCGCGGGGCTCCGGTTGACGTCGCCAAGCGCGCACTACAGCAAGTCCATCAGGCGCTGGGCAGGGCGACGCCTGGCCGGGGCTTGGTCGGGGCAGCGCGCAGCAACGTAGGAGACGAACAGCACCGGTGACAGCGTTAGCGATCCACGGCGGAGCGTCGGTCGTGACGGGCCGGCTCGGCTCGCGTTGGCCCATAAGAGCCTCAACTGGAAGACGTTGCCGGTTCCCGTCGGTCCGGCCGGCCGCGTGAGTGGCTATGCGGCCAACGACAACTTGAGCCTGTTCACCGCCGGCAAAAACCTGGAAGCGGCCTGGAACTACAGCCTGATCTGGATGCGCGATGAGATCATGCTGCAGCTTGTGCAGATTGGCCTCAACCCTGCCAGTAAGCCGACGGTGAACAAGAACCCGGAACTGCAGAAACTGTCCTACGCTGATGCCTTGAAGGTCTACGTTGATCAGCTCGAGTCGAACAGCTACGATTCGGTCCCGACGCTGGCCAACCAGCTCCAAGGGATGGTGTTGACCGCCACAGACAAAGCCATCTCCACGCTGTGGCAGGGCAAATCCGGTGTCGACCAGGTGATCCAGACGCTGGACCAGGCGTTAAAGGCGACCGTGGCCAAGCCGTTGCCTACGGGTTAACAAGCAGGCGAAGACGTGCGCTGCATTGCGGAGTGTGACGCGGCTCCGCGTTCGGCCCTCGCGTTCAATAGTCATGTTTGTGCCCCCATTGCAAACCGATTTGGATCGGAGTATACTACCGCCAGTGACGTTGCAAACCAGTTTTGCTCCTGTTCGTTTTCTCAGAAAGGGGCCGGTCCATGTCTCACTCCTCGACCCGTCGTGCCCTGCTCCGAACCGGCGCGCTCGGCGTCGCCACGCTCGCTGGGGGTACCCTGCTGGCTGCCTGCGGTCAGAGCGTCCCAACAGCGACAACGGCGGCCGCTTCGACTGCCGCCACGGCGGCCGCTTCGACTGCCGCCACGACCGCGGCTTCGGCTGTCGCTGCCACGAAAGCGGCGACGAGTAGCCCGGCGCAACCGTCGACCAGTGTCGCCTCGTCGAGCGTCACGCGCACAGCTCCTGCCACCACGGCGACCACGGCGACCACGGCATCTGCCAAGAGCGCCACGAGCGCCCCTGCCAGCGCTGCCGGCACGACACTCATCGCCGTGCTGCGGCCCAGTCTGAACGAAGAGAAGGTGATCAAGGAAGCCTTCAGCGGCTTCGAGGCGCAGCATCCGGGCATCAAGGTCGAAGCGATTGAGGCGCCATCGGGACACTACGACGAGAAAACCGACGCGCTCCTCGCTGGCGGCTCCCCGCCCGCCCTCTGGTTCCCTGCCGCGAACCGTGGCTATCGCTATTACGCCTCCCGGAACGTCCTGATGCCGCTTGATCAGTACATCGCCCGTGACAAGTACGATCTGAGCGACTTCTTCCCGGTGGCGATCGACTTCTGCAAGTGGCAGGGGAAACACGTCGCCATGCCGATCGACCTGTATCCGCAGGTCTTGATCTATAACAAGACGCTCTTCCAGAATGTGGGTCTCGCCGCTCCGACGAGTGACTTCAAGGACACCTCCTGGAACTGGAATAAGTTCCTGGACATCTGCCACAGCCTGACGCGCAGTCCCGGCCAGCCCACTGCGCAGTACGGCACGACGCGCGCCTGGGGCGACACGCGCGGCTACTCCTGGATCTATGGTGGCGACTGGTTCGAGCCGGAGGGCTACACGTCCGGCTTCCCGAAGCAGTTCCCCATTGACGCCGACGCCGTGACCTCCGGCATGCAGTTCGACGTCGACTGTACCTACAAGTATCACATCCAGCCGACCGCGGACGAGGCCAAGGCCCTCCGCAGCTCCCTGCCGACCGACTTTCACACCGGCAAGTACGGCATGTTCTCGGCCAGCTTCGTCCCCTTCCAGTCCTTTGGCACCATCACCTCCTTCGAGTGGGGCGTGGCCGCCATGCCGGTTCCGCCTACCCTGCCGCCGCGCAACACGCTGTATCCCGATCAGTGGTCCATCTTCAGCGGCCAGGAGCATCCCGATCAGGCCTGGCAGCTGATGGCCTACATGGTCAGCCCGGCCGGCCTCAAGGTATATCCCACCAAGACCGGCGCCCTCCCCAGCCGGCGTTCGGTCACCGGCGACTGGAAGCAGATCGTCCAGGGCTACACCAAACTCACCGATGCCGACCTGAACACCACCATCGCCGCGGCGGACCACGTCCAGGTAGTGCCCTCCCACGCTATGGTCAACTTCGGCGATATTTACAGCAAAGGGGTGGCGCCGACCATCGACAAGCTCACGGCGAACCAGATCTCGGCCAGCACCGCCCTCGCCACTATGACGCCGGTGGTGCAGACGCTGCTGAAGAGCTAAGTATACGTACATAGCCAGGGCCTGTTGCCGAACTCGGCGAGCGAGCGGTGTTTTGACCAAAGGTGGCGTTTTGGGCAACGGCCAGGTGGTTGGCGGCGCC
>DHIZ01000349.1:0-159 GCA_002404055.1 Chloroflexi bacterium UBA4733 | reverse complement strand
CATCACTGCACCTGCGCCGATAAGGCAGGCGCAGGTGCAGTGATGCCGTCTGCGAGCCGGGTCAGGCGCGTGACTGGCGAAGCGAAAGCAACAGGGACATGCGGGTGGTGGTCATCAGTCATGTTTGTGCTGCTATTGCAAACCGGTTTGGATTGCAGT
>DHIZ01000177.1 GCA_002404055.1 Chloroflexi bacterium UBA4733 | reverse complement strand
GAGGATCTGGCGCTGCCACGGGTCAAGGGTGAACCCGAGAGGCTCGGCCAGCGCCGCCGGGTTCGCTCTGCGACGGAGGTCGGCCGCCAGGGGGTTCACGATGCGGCCTCCAGCAACTTCAAGCGCTCGTCCAGCTCGGCCAGGTCCTCAGGGTGCCGGGCCATGATCTCGAACACGACTTCGCGAACCGGCACCCACTCGGCGGTTTGTTGGATGTTGATGACGGTGACCGGCCGGGTGTCTAACTCCCCCGTCAGACGAGCCGCCAGCTCCAGCAGCGCGCGACTTGAGTTGATCGCGGCGATCTGCTGCTGTGCGTTGCCATTCGTCTTCGCAGCGGCCAAGACGTCCTTCACCTCTCGAACCAGATCGCGCACTTCGGCCAGCGCGTCGCCGGCGGCCGGCGGGATGACGTCACCGGTGGCGGTGATCGGCACCAGCGCCGGGGANNGGGGCGCTCATGCGGCTTCCGCCAACGCGTCAGACAGCGTGTAACGCATCAGCCGGGGTGTAACGCGAAGGAAGAGTTGCGGTCGACTGTGGAGACTCCCCGCTACCAGGGGGGTCACCCGTCGGCGGGATGGCGCTGGGGTCGCGGTCAGCATTGGCTCAACGCCGAGGCTGGCATGGGCTGGATGGTGGGGGGACAGTGCGGACTATTCACAACACTGCTGAGGTTGGGTGCAGTGCGGTAGTGCTGGGTCGTGCATGGTGCAGTGACTACCCCGTGCAGTACCCCCGATAGACAGCACACGAAGCGCCTTGGAGGGTGGTTCGCCTTCGGGGTGGTGCGGGCGGCACCGGGAGTAGCGGCACCGCCCGCTGCCCAGGCTCGAGCACCGCGCGACGTCACGAACGCGGGCCGGCCGGCCTGGGCCGCTAGTTGTCACCGCTCCCCCTGCGGTGGCATGTCGGGGATGTCCTCCTCGGCGACGTCGATGGTCAGATCGGGGAACAGTCCCGCGAGCAGCGCCACCCAACGCACAGCAGACCGCCACTCTGGCGGCGTGCTGGCAAAGGTGGTCGGTGTCACGTCGGTCCTCATTAGGGCATTAGGGCATTCACGGCCGAAGCTGATCGCCGTGGTGCGCGCCTTACCTGCTCGGCGACGTTGTCACGCCCGGCCTTCGCCAGGCCGAGCACCCTTCGCGCTTGTGGGATGGCTGCCAGGGCGGCGGATCGTGCAACCTGGTCACGACTGCCGTTGACGGCCAAGCTCTCCAGCGCTACCTTGCGCAGGATGCTGGCGTCGAAGCCGAACCGGGCGCCGATCGACTTGCCCGCTGGACCCGCCAAGAATGTTGCGTATCGAGGGTCGGCCACGAGCGCGACCATCGCCGCGACGGCGTTCTCTTTCGTCATACCGGCGCAGAAGTTCTCGACCTCGAAGCGAAGGTTGGCATCGTCGCGTGAGTCATGGCGGAGAATCGCCGCCAGGTGCATGCCTTCGATGATGTCGAGCTGGACATCGGCCGAGTCGAGGTGATCCTGAGTATCGGCCTTGAGCCGGCTCGGAAGCTCGGCCAGTTGCCGAGCCACGCCGGCAGGGTTAGAAACATCGTCGGCGTGAAGCCGCTGCCCCTCACCGGCGGCCCGAGCGCTGGCGTTCGTGACGTTTGAAATCAGCCCGCGGTAGTCGCCCGCGATCCGGGTGACGGCCTCGTCGCCACCGCCGAGCGCTTTCGCGGCATCGGGAAGCTCGGACGTGGCCAGGGCCAATGTGTCGATCTCGGTCATGGGATTCTCCTTGGTGTTGGTGGTGGTTGTTTGATTCCAGTGGTCGTTGCGGCTTCTCGGGCTACGTCGAGCCAAGAGAGCGAGCCAACCGCGGGCTCGGGCTCGGGTGCCGCATCTGGCGCCAGGCCGAGGCTCTCCACGACGCGGCGACTTGCCCAGCACAGCCGCCGTCCATGCCGGGTCCAGCAGGTGCCGCAAGTGACCGCGCCGACGCCGTCGAGGCGGAGTTCGTGGCTGTAGTCCCCGCTGGTCGACAGGATCCTCCAGGGTCCCGCCAACGGATCGCCGATGGGCACCAGATGGCGCCTGCGCCTGATTTCGTCCTTTGCGCTGGCGATGCTCACGACGGCTCGCCCCAGGGAAAGGACCTGTAGTCCTCAACCGAGCCGGTCCAGGGCCGCTCCTCTGTCCCGTCGCTTTCCCCTCCAGAAAGGCCCGTATCCGTCACACCGTCACAATTGGCCTGTTTCGTATTCGATTTTTCGTATTCGGAATCGGTGATTTGTGACGGTGTGACGTTTTGAGGGGTTTCCCCGGGAACAAGGGGGGGACTGTCGAGCCACCTGTCGCAGGCGTCGAGCAGGTCGTCCCGGTGGTAGCCCTTCCGGGTGTCGGCGCCGTCGCGTACTGTCCTCGGGCTGACGCCGTAGGCCGTCAGCAATCGGGCCAGCCGGCGCGGGCTCAGCTCGTACTCTGCCCAGGGCGACTCATCAAGGGCCTTGAGTTCGTCGAGCAGGGTTGCGGTGAAGATGCCTTCACCGGCGCGGCTGGCCAGGATCGAGCGGCAGTCGTCGAGAAGCTTGATTCCGAGCGTTTCCTCGTCGGCATCTGCTCCAGCCGATAGCGCAACGGCGGCGTGTCGA
>DHIZ01000319.1:13238-18178 GCA_002404055.1 Chloroflexi bacterium UBA4733 | reverse complement strand
CTGCGAAACTCTGTGGCGCACTTCCCGCAACTTCTGCTGTATAGTTCTCCTCTATCCTCGTGCCATCATGCCGTTTAAACACATCCGAACCCAGGCGAAGTGTATAGTCGAAATGGAGCAGACCATGCCGCTGAACCACAGGAACGTGTCCCGCCGATCCGTGCTGGCCGGCCTCGCCGGGCTGGCTGCCGTGCCGCTGCTGGCCGCTTGCGGCGGCAGCGTTCCCGCCGCGACCAGCACCCTTGCCGCTTCCACGTCGTCAGCGGCAGTCCCGGCGAGCACCACGAGCGCGGCGGCCACGACGACCGCGACCAGCGTCGCTGTCGCGACCAGCGTTGCCGCCACGACAACCACCGCCGCAGCCACCACCGCCACTCACGCCGCCACCACGGCGAGCGTGGCGAGTAGCGCGGCGCCGGCCGCCAACGGCGCGGTCAAACTGATCTGGCTCGACTACAACGGTGGCAAGCAGCAGCAGGTATTCGGGCGGATCATCACCCAGTTCTCGGCGGCGCACCCGAGCGTCACCGTCGAGTACAACCTGGTCGACGGCGGCGCAATGGCGACCAAAGCCATTGCCATGGTCGCCGGCGGCACCCCGCCAGACTTGCTCACGCACGATACCGGCCTCTTTGCCGCCTACGCCGGCAAGGACCTGTTGCGCCCGCTGAACGACCTGATCGCCACCGCAAAATGGCAGCCGAGCGACATCTTGCCCAACGTCTGGCAGATTTTCGCCGTGCGCGGCAAGTACTACACGATCCCCTTCGCCTTCAGCGCCTTTGCCATCGCCTACAACAAGGATTTGCTGAACAAAGCAGGCCTGGCCGAACCCAAGGCCGACTGGAGCTGGACTGACTTTCAGGGCTACGCCCAGCACCTGACCCAGAGCAGCGGCGGCAAGCCCTCCCAGTACGGCTTCGACGGCGTCGCCTCGGACATGCTCTACTGGAAGCCCTGGGTCGAGCAGAACGACGGCGTGGTCGTTGATCAGAATCTCACGTCATCCGGCCTGGACGCGCAGCCGGCGATCGACGCCCTGACCTTCTGGGGGAACCTGCAACTCAAGGACCGGGTCACGCCGCAACCGGGGGATAAAGGCTTCAGCTTCGGCGCCGGCAACATCGCCATGAGCTGGAACCAGCCGACCATTGTCGGCGTGGTCAAGAACGGCAAGGTCGTCTTCGACGTCGGCGCTGTGCCGCCGCCCAAAGGCAAGAAGCAGGCTGCCCTGCTGACGGCGCGCGGCATCGCCACCACCAAAGACAGTAAGCATGCTCAGGACGCCTTCAACTTCGCCACCTTCGTCGTGGCTCCGGCGGCTGCCAAGCAGTTGGGCGATCTGGATATCGAACTGAGCGCCAACCAGAGCGTCGCGCAGAGCCAGACCTGGGGCAAGCCGTGGCTGGACTGCATCGCTTTCGGCGCGCCCTTGCCGGTCATCCCCACCCTGCCTCAGATTCGCACCGACACCGGCAAAGAGATGGCCACCTACCTGGCAGGCAAAACCGACCTGCAGACGGTCGCCGGCCAGATGAAGAACACTATCGACCAACTGTTGAAGAACACGGCGATGCCAGGGTAAGGCGACAGCGTGTAGTCCACACCGTGAGACCCGAGTCCACCCGTTTCGCGTTACACAATGCCGTTGTGTATACTACGTGCATGCTGGTTCGGAAACAGATCCTTGTGCCTTCAGACATTGACGGGCGAATTCGCCGCCTGGCTCGGCAGAAGGGCGTCTCGCAAAGCGCGCTCGTTGTCGAGGCGATTGAGGCGCTGCCCGACTGGCCGGAACAGGTCGAGCGCATCTTAGCCTTCGCCGGCGTCATTGATAATGCTCCAGGAAACCTATCCGAAGAAGTCGATGCGGTGTTGTACAACTGAGCACGCGGAGATCACTGTGAGACACGGGGCCAGTCGTGGGGCTGCTCTTGGCACGCGATGACCACCATGGCGCAGCGGTGGCTGCGATCAGGGCCAGTGCGAATGTGGGACGGTCGCACTGCACCACCTGGGAAGTAATCGGGGAAGCATATACCCTCATACGCATGCGGGTTGCTTCGCCGGCATCAGCCGGTCCGGCACTGGCTGGAGCGCGCGCCAGGACAGGGTAGCATCTTCTACGTAGCATTACCGGGGACGGGGGACGCTGTCAACGCGCCGTCACCGCGAATCGTGAGAAAGGAGAAGTCCCGATAAAAATTCTGGTGGTGGACGACGATCCGCAGATCCGCGAAGCGCTGACGATCAGCCTGGAGTTGCACTGGCAAGACGCAACGATCGTCGTCGCCATCTCTGGCGACGAGGCGATGCGTCGCTTCCAGGAGGACATCCCCGATATCGTGCTCCTCGACGTGTCCATGCCCGGCAAGGACGGCTTTGCAGTGTTACAGGAGATCCGCCAATTATCTGACGTGCCGGTGCTGATGCTGACGGCGCGCGGCGAGGAGACGGCGCAGGTGCGCGGCCTGGAGTTGGGAGCTGACGACTACGTAGTCAAACCCTTCAGCCACCTGGCCCTGTTAGCCCGGATCAAGGCGGTACTCCGGCGAGCCGAGTTGCCGCCGCCTGTCCGAGCCTTGCCGGACTTCACCGCCGGCGAACTCGCCATCCACTTCCAGAACCAGGAGGTGACCCTGGGCGGGCGGCGCGTCAACCTGACGCCGCTCGAGTTCAAACTGCTCTACCACCTGGTGCGCAACGCCGGCCGTGTGCTGCCGCAGCGGACGCTGCTGGCTCGCGTCTGGGGCGAGAACTACGACGCCACCCCCGATTACCTGAAGGTATACATCAGCAGGCTGCGATCCAAGCTGGAACGCGCCGACGGCTCCCAGTACATCGAGACCGTGCGGAGCCTGGGCTATCGCTTCGTGACACCGAAAGGTCCCACAGGCCGAATGTAGCCGTCACGCCATTGTGCCCGTGCCACTGCCGTTGCAAGAGAGCGGACCGCTGCCGGCCGAGGCAGCGGTTGCCGAGGTGCTCAGCATCGGCATGGCGTCGCGCGTCGAATGGGCCACGTTGCAGCGCTTTCCGCGCCTCCGTCTGCTGGTCATCCGGTCAGCCGGCGTGAGTCAAGTCGATCTGGACGCCTGCACGGACGCCGGTGTCACGGTCTGCAACGTGCCGCACTTCGGTGATCCGACGGTGGCGGAGCACACCTTTGCCCTGCTGCTGGCACTCTCCCGGCGGCTCCTGCTGCCCTACCAGCCGACGTCCGCCCAGGATGGCGACCAGTGGCAGGGCTGGGGCCTGGCCGGCAAAACGCTTGGCATTGTGGGGATCGGGCACATCGGGCGGCGAGTGGCCCAGATGGCGCGGGCCTTCGGTATGCCGGTGCTGGCCTGCGACGTGCAGCCCGACGTGGCGGCCGCCGAGCGGGCCGGGCTGCGTCTGCGCAGTGCTGACGATCTGGAGCACTGGGCACGCCCGCTGGACCAGAAGGAACTGCAGGAGACCATCCAGTTCGTCACCCTTGGAACTGCTGCGACGGTCGGACATCGTCACCTTGCACACGCTCTACGCTCGCCAGACGCACCACCTGATCGACGCGGCGGCCATCGCCAAGATGCAGCGCGGAGCCGTGCTGATCAACACCGCTCGCGGCGGTCTGGTCGATATGGCAGCGGTACGAGCAGCGCTGGGGAGCGGCCAGTTGGGCGGCGTCGGCCTCGACGTGGTCGAGGGCGACGAGACGATGCCCCTGGAAGAAACGGGAACGGCAGTGAGTCCGGTGCAGCACCGGCAAGCATTGCTGATTGCCTACGTCGACCTCCTGCAGCGGCCGAACGTCGTGATCAGTCCACACAACGCCTACAACAGCGCCGAAGCCATGCAACGCATCCTCGCCACGACCATCGAGACCATTCAGGCCTATCTGGCCAGGCGAGCGATCAACGTCGTGGACCTGTCCAGTTGGGGCTAGGCCGCGCCGGCGCTCCTGGCGCGAGGCGGTGATAGCTAGGGTAGCGGGTGAAGGCGACCATCCCGGATTCGAATGAAGCGCTGGCGACGATACTCCCGCTCGAATTGGTTCGCCCAGGCCTCCTCATCGGGGGCATCAGGAACGCCGCGCATATGATCGAGGTAGTGCTTGACTTCGTGGAGCAAGATCCGGTTCAGGTGTCGAACGATCTGCTCGCGTTGCCGGTGGGGGAGCGCGCCGATTACCACAGGCTGCCGGAGGCGCGAATGCACCACACGAGCCAGGGAGAATGCCGTCAGGATGAGCCAGTACGGCCATCTCTCCCGTGCATCGCGGAATGCTTCCCAATACACGTCCTCGGCGATCCAGTTTGTCGAAACGAGGATGGTGACCGTCGACACGTCATAGACCCCATCGGGGAGCCACAGCGTATTCCAGGCGTCTTCGCGGTGTTGGTCGACGATTACCGTCAGCCGCGCAATGCTGGCCGGCGCAATGCTTTGCGAGCGTAGGAAATGATAGAGGCCGCGTTCATCCAGTGTCCAGGGATAGGTTGCCCCGATGGTATGGCGAATATGCTTGCGAGGCATGTGCCAGTATAGCGGCATCGCGGTAGTGTCGAGAGGAACACTACCGCGTCCCCCTACTGCGCCAGATCCTTCATCTGGATGAAGGCGCCGTGCCAGGTGTGGTACCAGACCTGACCCGTGTAGCCGTTGACCGAAAGCATCCCGTTCACCTTGCCGTCCTTCAGGATATGCAGGGTGTAGTAGCCGTAGAACTGATCCGGGGTTTCGGTAGTCGCCCCTGACTGATTACTGGCAAGCCACTGCTGGGCGATCTGCTTGGCCTGATCGGCTGAGACCGTCATTGAGCCGGTCGGAGGCTGGTACCCCATCCACTGTCCCATCGGTGAAGTCGTGCCCAGCATGCCGTATTTGGTGTTCCACATCATGTCGGGACCGGGTTCCCGCATCACCGCTCCTGTTGATTTGTTGATCAGCACCTCGAA
>DHIZ01000319.1:7656-13084 GCA_002404055.1 Chloroflexi bacterium UBA4733 | reverse complement strand
TCATCCAGGCGCAGGTCAGCGTTGCCCTGACGGTCCAGATAGGCCTGTGCGTCCTGTTGCGCCTGCGCCAGACTGATCGTCGGACCAGTGGGAGCGCTGCCGAACCAGCCGCCCATCATGCCGGCGGTTCCCGAATTACCACCCATCATGCCGCTGGGGCCGGGGCCGGACCCTCCCATCATTCCTCCGGGGCCGTAGCCGGCTTGACCCGGAACCTGCCCGACGCCGGGGCCGGAGACCTGACCCCCCATCATCCCGGGCCCCGGACCATACATTTGCCCGGCGGCTGGCGTTCCAGGGGTGGCGCCGGCGAAAGGCATGGCAGAAAATCGGCCAACCTGCCCTTGCGCCAGGGCCAGGCCGGCGCCGCCGATGACCAGTGTGCCGGCGAGCACGCCACCCACAATGAGTTTCCCTGCACGGGTGCGTCGCGTTTCCATCTTGTTTCTCCTATTTGTTCCTGAGCGGAATCGTTCTAACGATTGCCGCCGGTAAAGCCGCGCACTGCCCAGACGACCAGCACGATCAGCGCCACCAGGAACGCGAGCATCCCCAGAGTGCCGGCGAAGCCCATCCAACCCCAACCACCGTAGTAGCCCATCATCGTGGCTACCTCCTTTTCCTATATGCCGCCGAATTGCGGTACATCAGCACTGTCGGACGGCCAGGTCAAGCCAACGTGCCTGGGCAGGTCAAGACTTGCTCAAGGATGCGGCGTGGGCACGTCGGCCGGCTACAAGGCGAGCGGCAAGGTGAAGGCAAAGGTGCTGCCGCGATCGGGTCCCGGCGATGCTGCCGTGATCTGGCCGCCCATCGCCTCGACCAGCGCCTTGGCAATGGTGAGGCCGATGCCCGAGCCGCCCAAGGCCCGCGAGCGCGACTTCTCAGCGCGATAGAAGCGTTCGAAGAGCTGCGCCCGTTGCTCGGTGGAGAAGCCGACGCCGCTGTCCGTGACCTGGAAGCGCACGTACCGTCCGACGCGCTCGACCTCCACGGCAACGTGGCCCGGCGCGGGCGTGTAGCGCAGGGCATTGGTCAGCAGATTGGTCAGGACCTGCGCCGCCCTGCCCGAATCGGCCTGCACCAGGGGCAGTTCGTCGGGAACGATCTGTTGCAACGTCAGCCCTTTCTCAGCGAACTGGCCGTGTGTTCGCTCCAGGGCGATCTGGACGATAGCG
Organism: Chloroflexi bacterium UBA4733; assembly: GCA_002404055.1. The sequence continues at coordinate 11,906 of DHIZ01000319.1, read as the reverse complement.
GTTGGCGGCGTCGGTTGGAGCACGAGGGGGAGTTGCCTGGCATCCACACGGGACAGCTCCTGCAGGTCGTCGACGAGGCGGCGTAGCCGACCGGCCTCGTCGTGCAGGGTGGCCCAGGTGCGGGGAGAGGACTCGACAACGCCATCCAGTAGCCCTTCCAGGTAGCCCTCCAGCGTGGCGATCGGCGTGCGCAGCTCGTGAGCGACGTCGCCGATCAGCTCTAGGCGACGGCGTTCAGTCTGCTCCAGGGTGGCGGCCATGACGTTGAAACTCTCCGCGAGTTCGCCCAGTTCGTCACCGACGTTGCCCGGGTGTACAGGCACACGCTCGGGGTAGTGGCCGCCGGCAATGCGCCGGGTAGCGCGCAGCATGCGCGTCAGAGGCTGCACGATCTGTTGGGAGACATACAGACTGACGAGGATGGCGGCCAGAGTGGCGAGCGCGACGGCCAGCAGGTGAGTCTGGAGCATCGCCGCAGCGAACGCCTGCTGGACTGCCTGGCCCATCGGACTGCCTGGCGTCAGCAAGTCTCCTGTGCCGCCGACCATTCCGGGCACGGGCATCTGGCGCTGCAACGCTTGCGCGAAGAAGACCGGTCCGGCGAGGTCGACGGCCAGGAACAGCGTCACCGTCCCCACGGCCACCACGAGCAGATAGGAGACGAACAGTTTGCCGGCCAGGGGCAGTCGCCGCCGGGACATGACGCTAGCCTGCCCGGACAGCGAAACGATAGCCGACGCCGCGCACGGTTTCGATGTAGCGCGGATGGGCGGGGTCGTCCTCCAGGCGCTTGCGCAGGTTCGCCATGTGGACGTCGACGACATGGTCGTCGTAGTAGGCCTCGCCCCAGACCCGTTCCAGTAACTGGGCGCGTGTGAACACTCGCTGGGGCTGACTGGCCAGGGTCTGCAGCAGGGCGAACTCCCGCGCCGTCATCGGGACCGGCTCGCCGTGCCTGGTGACCTCGTGGCGCCCTTCGTCCAGCACAAGGTCACCAAACCGATAGACGGGCGGCACATCCGGCGCATCGGCGTTGGCGCTGCGGGGCCGCCGCAGCATCGCCTTTACCCGCGCCACCAACTCGCGCGGGCTGAAGGGCTTGGTGACGTAGTCGTCGGCGCCGACGGCCAAACCGACGACCTTGTCCACCTCGTCGACTTTGGCGGTGAGCATCAGGACATAGGCGTCGGAGAACTGGCGCAAGCGCCGACAGACCTCGAGCCCGTCCATCCCAGGCAGCATCACGTCCAGAATGATCAGGTCCGGCCGCTCCAGGCGGGTAATCTCCAGGGCGGCGGGCCCATCGGCGGCGGTCTGCACGCGGAAGCCCTCACGCTCCAGATACCCGCGTACGAGCTCCACCAGATTCGGCTCGTCATCGACAATGAGTACGGATGTCAAGGCGCTGCCCTACCCGTGGATGGCGGGACGGAAGACCGTCGGATCGTCCAACAGGAGGGGTGCGGCGCTGCGAAAGATCTCGGCGTAGCCGACACCCAGCATGCGGCCATAGAACTGGTCTTCCGCCTCGTACAGCGCCAGGAGCACGTCGTCTGTGGCCTGGAAGATGGAGCTGTAGGCCGCCAGCGCTCGCCGTTTGCGGTCGTAGACGGCGGTGACGTCGATGGCGAAAGCAAACTCGGACCAGGCCGGTTCCATCTTGCAGTGCGGAAAGAAGAGCCGATCGATGGCCCAGGGATCCTGGTCGGCCAGACGGTCCCCGCCAGGTACGCGCTCCCATTGTCCCAGGCGGGCCAGGAACACCGCAGCGCGCGTGAGGCCCACGGCCGCTGCATGGTCTGGGTGGACACAGGCCTCACCGATGCCGTAGACCCAGCGCGGCCGGTGCTGGCGAATCAGCCGCGCGACTTCCAGGCGCAGCTCGAGCGTGTCCGCCAGGAGCCGGTCCTGCGCTCCCAGGCAGACCCGCTCGACGCCGAGGATGCGCGCCGCTTGCTCGGCCTGGCCGGCGCGCGCACCGGATGCCGCAAACGCCGTCGGCTCGCCATCGGTCAGGTCGACCAGCAGGATCCGCTGGCCGTTGTCCGTGAGTTTTGCCAGCGTGCCGCCCATTTGCGTTTCGGCATCGTCTGCGTGGGGCGCAATCACCAGGGCGTCGTAGCTCGCCTGCATCGTGCCATTCCCTTCCCCTGCGGCGCGCCACGCACTGGCGCATTATATGCATCACTGCGCATCTAATGGTACGCTGTAGCAGTGTACCCGTCACGTAGGTGCCGGAGCCGTCCGGCCTGTTTACTATTTACCCACTATTTACCTTCCTCTACCGCTGTACTTACGTGCCTGCGGCATGCTCTGGATAGGCGAGTTGCCGACCTTGACGGCAACCCAAGGAAACGAGAGGAGTGTCCCGTGGCAACCATCTTTAGCAACCTCACGCGAGGGCAGACGAGCGAGATTCCTGATCCGCCCCTGGCGCGCTTCCTGTTCAGCGACCGCCGTATGGCCCCCTTCTGGTTGGTGGTGCGGCTCTACGTCGGCTGGCAGTGGTTCACCGCCGGTTGGGGCAAACTGAATGGCAGTGAGGCGGGTTGGGTCGGCGGCAAAGCCGGCACTGGGATGACCGGCTTCGTTGCCGGCGCCTTGAAGCAGACGACTGGCGCCCACGTCAACGTCCAGCCCTATTACGCCTGGTTCTTGCAGCATGCCGTCCAGCCCTACCCGGCGATCTGGGCCTACGCTATCACCTTTGGCGAGATCCTGGTCGGTCTCGGCTTGATCTTCGGCCTCTTCACTGGCATCGCTGCTTTCTTCGGCGGGTTGCTGAATGCCAACTATCTGCTGGCCGGCGCCATCAGCACCAACCCGGCGCTGTTTATCCTGGCCACGGGCCTGGTACTGGCCTGGAAGGTGGCGGGGCTGATTGGACTTGATGCCCTCGCCCTGCCCCTGCTGGGCGTGCCCGGCGCCCCCGGTCGCCTGCTGCACCGCCCCATCGCCGCCCCACCCGCTGCCCAGGCGACGACTGCCTGATCGAAGAACCCGCAGGTAGGTGTCCGGCGCCCAGAGCACCTCGGGCGCCGGACCCGCTCGTTGTCAGACGGTCTCGCTGGCAACAACCGGTAGCGGGGTCGCGAGAAGCTACGACGAAGGAGCAGAGAAGTGACCGTTGCCCCCACGGTTGCCACGGCCGGGCGTGTAGATAGCGCCTGGCTGGCGCCGGTGCTCAACCGCCGGCCCCTGGACGCCATCTTCGCGCCCCGGTCGGTGGCGATCGTCGGCGCCTCGGAAGCCGTGGGCAGTGTTGGTCGGGCGCTCGTTGCAAACATGACCAGTTCGGCCTTCGCCGGGCCGATCTATCCGGTCAATCCGCGTCGGGCCAACGTGCTTGGCCTGACCGCCTACCCAACGCTTCGGGCACTGCCCGGACCGGTTGACCTCGCCGTTATCGCCATACCCGCCGCAACCGTGCCTGACCTCATCGCCCAGTGCGCCGATGCCGGTGTCGCGGGCGCTATCGTCCTCTCGTCCGGTTTTCGCGAGGTCGGCGCAAGCGGTGTGGCCCTGGAGCAGCAGATGCTGGCGCAGGCCGGACGCGGTGGCATGCGCATCATCGGACCGAACTGCCTCGGCGTGCTCCGCCCACCTGCCGGGCTCAACGCGAGCTTCGCCGCCGGTATGGCACTGCCCGGTCACGTGGCCTTCCTCAGTCAGAGTGGCGCGCTGTGTACCGCCGTCCTGGACTGGAGTCTGGAGCGGCGGCTGGGCTTCAGCGCCTTCGTTTCCACTGGCACGATGCTGGACGTGTCCTGGGGTGACCTGATCGATTACTTCGGGGACGATCCGCAGACCGAGAGCATCGTTGTCTATATGGAGTCGATCGGCGACGCGCGCTCCTTTCTGTCGGCGGCGCGCGCTGTGGCCCTGCGCAAGCCAATCGTCGTGCTGAAGGCCGGACGCAGTGCGGCGGCGGCCCAGGCGGCCGCCTCTCACACTGGCGCCCTGGTCGGCAGCGACGACGTGCTGGACGCCGCCTTCCGGCGCTGCGGTGTCTTACGGGTGGAGACCATCGGTGACCTCTTTGGGATGGCCGCCTTGCTGGCGCAGCAGCCAAGGCCGCGTGGACCCCGCCTCACCATCCTCACCAACGCCGGCGGCCCGGCCGTGCTGGCGACCGATGCCCTGATCGCCGCCGGTGGGCACGCGGCGACGCTGGCGGAGTCGACCCGGGCGGCACTCGATCAAGCCTTGCCGGCGGCCTGGAGCCATGGCAACCCGATCGACCTGTTGGG
>DHIZ01000319.1:0-7553 GCA_002404055.1 Chloroflexi bacterium UBA4733 | reverse complement strand
TGGTCATCCTGACGCCACAGGCGATGACCGACACCACCCTGACCGCCGAGCGAGTGGCAGGCGTGGGGCGAGCGGGCAAACCGTTACTGGCAAGCTGGATGGGCGCCGCCAAGGTGGCGGCGGGCGCGGCGGTGCTGGAGCGGGCCGGTATCCCCACCTTTGCGTACCCGGACGATGCAGCTCGCGCCTTCGCCGCGCTCTGGCGCTCGGCGGACAGTCTGCGGGGGTTGTACGAGACACCGGCTCTACCGCCGAACGAGGGGAGTGATCGAGAGGTGATCCGGCGACTGATCGCCGCCGCCGGGGCAGCCGGGCGGTCGCTGCTGACGGAACTGGAAGCCAAGCAGATGCTGGCTGCCGCCGGCATCCCCACACTGCCGACTCTCCTGGCCAGCAATGAGGACGAAGCGGTCAACGCGGCGGAAACGACCGGCTATCCAGTGGCGCTCAAGCTCCACTCGCTGACTATCACCCACAAGACCGATGTCGGCGGCGTGCAGTTGCGGCTGGCCGACGCCGCCGAGGTGCGCCGAGCCTACCGCAGCATCGCCGCCAACGTGACGGCGCACGCCGGCGCCGGCCACTTTCAAGGTGTGACTGTGCAACCGATGGTGCAACGCGACGGCTATGAACTGATCCTGGGCAGCAGCGTCGATCCGCAGTTTGGTCCGGTGCTGCTCGTCGGCACAGGTGGGCAACTGGTCGAAGTTTTTGGGGATCGCGCCCTGGGGTTACCGCCCCTGAACACAACCCTCGCCCGGCGCATGCTGGAGCGGACGCGCATCTTCCGCGCGTTGCAGGGGGTGCGGGGACGGGCAGCCGTGGACCTAGATGCGCTGGCAGCACTGCTGGTGCAGTTCAGCCGCCTAATCATCGAACAACCGAGGATCAGAGAGTGCGACATCAACCCGCTTCTGGTGTCCGCCGAGGGGCTGCTGGCGTTGGATGCACGGGTCGTTCTCTTCCCGGCGGCGACCGCCGACGACGCCTTGCCGCGACCGGCCATTCGGCCCTACCCCTTGCAGTACGTGCAACCCTGGCGGCTCCCAGATGGACGGGATGTGCTGATCCGTCCGATCCGGCCGGAGGATGAACCGCTGCTGGCCACCTTCCACCGTTCCCTTTCCGAGGAAAGCGTCTATCTGCGCTATTTCCACTCGGTCAACCTGGAGCAGCGCATCGCCCATGATCGCTTGATCCACCGCTGCGCCATCGACTACGACCGGGAGATGGCCCTGGTTGCGGAGGAATCGGCTACGACTGGTGGCCCAACCCTGTTGGGTGTGGGGCGCTGGACCAGGGCGCACGCCGTGCCCGAGGCTGAGTTCGCACTGGTGGTCAGCGACTCCGCCCAGCACCAGGGCCTGGGCACGGAACTCCTGCGCCAGTTGATCCAGAGCGCGCGAGCGGAGGGGTTACACCGCTTGACGGGAGACATCCTGCCCGAAAGTTGGGCGATGCAACGCCTGTGTGTGGAACTCGGCTTCCACCTGGACCATCCCGCAGGGGACGCGGTGCGCGCCACATTGGATCTCGTTGCCACGTCCAGTTGAGACCCGGGAAGTCAACCGCACGCGGGCAAATGCGAGTGCCATCACGCCGCTCGCCTGTGCATATCATCGAGCATGTGCCCGATGTCATCAAGACGGAATCCCTCAGTGTCTACCTGATATTCACCTATTGATATGCGCGCCGCAACCCTTCCCACGGATCGTGAAGTAGTCGGGAACTGAACGGCGCCAAGTGAGAGGACGTGACCCATGCGGAATCACGGGGGGACCGAGCAAGCGTTGCCGCGGAACATGGTGCGGGATGGACGGGGCGCGGCAATGCCGTTCGGCGTCGAGACAGACCGGGGCGTCGACACGCTCCCTGGTATGGCCAACACTGACGGTCAACGCCTGGCAGCACAGGATGCTGCCCGATGCATCGCCCAGATACTGGACGTGACCAATGACCAGGAGGCCATGCCGCTCACCGGTCACGAGTGCTTCGACGCGGACATCGCCCAGCAGGTACAGGCCGCGCTGCAGTGGGATGTCCTGGTGGCTCGAACAGTACACGATCTCTAAACGCCTTGGACAGCGACGTCACGCTGGCCGGTAGCGTCGAGAGCATCTGCAATGCGGCAAGATCATGATGAAGGAGCAAACGATGTCCATCCAACGGGAAGAAGTGACCACACTGTTCCAACTGGCGGAAGTCTATGACTTTGAATCGTATCAGGAGCGACTGCATCACCTTGCCCTCCACGCTCCGGTCGATGTCGTGAGCGCGCTCGGAATCGTGAAGGAACTGGAGAGCAGCGAAGGCAATAAGGCGGAGACAGCGCACGGTCTGGCCGACGACCTGCTCCTGCGTTACATCAATCAGGCCGAGATCACGCTCGCTTTCAACCGCATCCACCGCTGAGTCGGCTGGGCCGGCCGCTCTGGGTGGCGTCGTGCCGTTCACGTTACCGGCAGCACGCTCGCGGTATGGCCTTTGCGTCCGAACCCACCCAGGGCGCTAATCGGCGCTTCACCTACTTTTTTTGCTGCCTATTGATACAGGCGGGGCGACGGTAGCGTGTGCCCGATGCGAGACGAGTGATTGAGAGGATATTGGCCAATGCAAGTCGGGATACCGCGCGAACAGATGGCGGGCGAACGGCGGGTGGCGCTCACACCCGAGGTCGTGTCGTCCCTGGTTAGCAGCGGGGTAACCATCGCCATTGAGGCAGGTGCTGGTGAGAGAGCCGGTCACTCGGACGTGGCCTATCAGGAAGTCGGCGCCGTTATCGCCGCTGACCGCCTCGCTCTCCGTGCTTCGTCCGATGTTCTCGTGCATGTGCAGCACCCCTCCGCCGTGGATGTCACGGCCTTGCGTGAACACACAGTGGTCATCGGCTTCTTGCAGCCGTTGCTGGCGCTCGATCTGGTCAGGCAACTCCGCGACCGGCGCATCACGAGTTTCAGCATGGATGCCATTCCGCGCATCGCCCGCGCTCAGGATATGGATGCGCTCTCGTCTATGAGCACTATCTCCGGGTACCGCGCTGTGATTCTGGCGTCCGCCGCCTTGCCGCGCTTTTTCCCGTTGCTCATGACGGCGGCGGGGGTAGTGACGCCGGCCAGGGTGTTCGTCCTTGGCGCAGGAGTCGCCGGGGTGGTGATCACGACAGCGCTCGTCCCTGGCAAGCGGGCGCCCATCCTGGTGACCGCTGACGCAGTGTTCCAGATGCGGCCGGGCTCCGTTATTGTCGATCTGGCGGCCGAGGCGGGTGGCAATTGCGCGCTCACGCGGCCAGGCGAGGTCAGCACGGTGCGCGGCGTGACCATCATCGGTACGACGAACCCGCCCAGTCAGATGCCCGGGCAAGCGAGCCAGATGTACGCTCGCAATCTCTTCAACCTGCTGCAGTCAAGCACGTATAGCGGTAGCCGGCTGCTGTCAACTGCGCAGCGCATTGAGGATGACGGCGACGTCCAGGGCTTCCTGCAGGAGCGCACCGAGCGTGGGGGGAATGTAGCCAAAGGCCGCGATGACCATCAGCACGCCACTCACCCCCATGCCAACCCAGATGCTCTGTTTGGCGATCACGAGTGTGCGTTTGCCGATAGCGATGGCATCGGCGACCCGGCTGATGTGATCGGTCGTCAGCACCACATCAGCCGTTTCCGCCGAAACGGCCGCACCGCGCACGCCCATGGCAACGCCGATTGTGGCCGTGGCCAAGGCCGGAGCGTCATTAATACCGTCGCCAACCATCGTCACGACCGGATGGCGGGCCATAACTGACCGCAGTTCCGCCACCTTCTGGGCGGGCAGTAGATTCGCTCGGATCGTGTTGATGCCTGCTTGGGCGGCGATTGCGCCGACCGTCGCTGCATCGTCACCACTCAAGATCACTGTCTCTTTGACGCCCAGGGTGCGCAACCGCCGGATGAGGTCGGGGACGTCGGGCCGTAGCGGATCGGTGAACACGACTAGACCGGCAGCATGGCCATCGACGCCGATCACCGCGGTAGCGCTACCCTGGGCGCCGGACGCCGCCCGCGACTGCTGCAGTGTGGCGTTGGAAGCCAGGCCCTGGCGCACCGCATAGGAGAGCGATCCCACGTCCACTTTGTGCTGACCGACCTGACCGGAGAGGCCGTGCCCGGCAGCCTCGACCGCCGCCACGGGCAGCGGCAAGGTACCAACGCGCGCTTGCGCCGCCAGTACCAGCGCTCGCGCCATGGGATGGCCGGAGTCTTGCTCCAAGGCTCCTCCAAGGCGAAGCAACTCCGACACGTCCATCCCGTTCAATGGCACGACGCGCTCCACCACCGGAACACCGGTCGTCAGCGTCCCCGTTTTGTCGAACACCACGGCGGTCGTCTGGCCGAGCTGTTCGAGGGCCGCCCCGCTCTTCACCAGAATGCCCAGTTTGGCAGCTCGGTTGATACCGGACATGACGGCGATCGGCGTCGCCAGGATGAGCGGGCAGGGCGTCGCCACCACAAGTACCGCCAGCACCGCGTCGGGACGCCGCACAATGGCAAAGGCGAGCGCCGCGATGACCAGCGTCAGTGGCGTAAAGACCACGGCGTAGCGATCGGCGAGCCGACCGATAGGCGCCTTCTCGCCCTGGGCGCTGCGAACCAGACGCACAATGCGCGCATACTGGCTCTCGGTGCTGGGCCGGGTTGCGCGCACTTCCAGGGCGCTGGCCAGGCAGATGCTGCCGCTCATAACGGTGCTGCCGGGTTCCACGGTGACCGGGACGGCCTCGCCAGTCAGCGCCGATTCGTCGACCGCTCCCGAGTTCCGCTCGACGACGCCATCCACCGGTATCGTCTCGCCCGGTCGCACGCGGAGGAGGTCGCCTGGCTGCACCGCGTCCACCGCCAGGTCCTGGACCGTCTCCCCAAGCAGCCGGTGCGCTACCTGCGGCGCTTTCGCCAGGAGCGCGTCCAGCGTCGCCGAAGCCCGGCGCCTACCGGCCTCCTCCAGCGCTTCCCCCCCAGTCTGCATCAGCGCGATCACGCAACCGGGCAGAAACTCACCAGTCCCGAAGGCGACCAGAATTGAGAGTGTCGCGACGACATCGGACGCGAAGTGGCCGTGCAGCATCCCGCGTACGGTGCCGAGGACAACGCGAAACCCGCTCAAGACCAGCGTGAAGAGCAAGACGACCTGGGCTGGTCCCGGCGCTCCGGCCAGGTAACGGAGGGTCAACCCAACCGTGAGGCCGGCCAAGGCGAGAAATGGCTCTGGCTGCCGGCGCGCCAACTGAAGCCAGGCTGAAACCTTCATTCCCGCGCTACCGCCACGGCCGTCGGCCGGACCAGCAGGATCATCTTGCACATCGTTTGCTTCTCTCCTCTCAGTCGTCTGCCCAACCGCGGCAGCCAGTACTGATGACAGCATGGCAGGGCGGGGTGAACATCCGGGTAAGGGCGGGTAAATGCGAGGTAGATGCGCGGCGGAAGGCCTGAGGATACAAGGGGAGAAAGGCGAGGCCCGTTCGTGTAAGCACTGCGACAACCGCCGGCACATTGACGTGGTGTTTACCGAACGCTACCTCAGGTGCAACCACCAGGAGTGATGCTGCAGGTGGTCACTGGGGGCGAAGCAGCAACACTGACCGAACGTTGAGACCAGTTCGTTGGAAGGAACCACACCATGCAACATCCCATCATCGTCCCACTGGACGGCTCGCGGTTGGCCGAGCAGGCCCTGCCCTACGCCGAGAGTCTGGCGCGCACCATTGGTACGCCACTCGTGCTCGTTGAGGCAGCCGCCGTCGCCCCACGCACGCGAGAAGGCACGGAGCATGCCAGGCTGCGCGCCTTCGACGAAGCACTGGCTCATCTGGAGGCAGTGGCCGGAGACCTCACCGCCAGAGGGGCGCCGACCGAGGTAGTGGTCGAGTTGGCGGCGCCGTCCGAGGTGATCGAGGAAACGGCACGAGCGCGCCGGGCCCAGTTGATCGTGATGAGCACCCATGGCTGGAGCGGCGGCTCGCCCTGGGTGCTCGGTGGCGTGGCCGACCACGTCTTGCGGCGCAGCCGCGTGCCGGTGCTCTTCCTGTCGCCGCTGGCACTCACCCGTGGCGATGCATCGCGGCTGCACGGTCCGGTGATCGTGCCGACCGACGGCTCGGCGCTCAGTACGAGCATCTTTCCCATAGTGCAGCGACTGGTGCAGGGCCTGGACGTGCCGGTGACCTTGCTGCAAGTGATCGACCCCGTCGGCTACTACACTGGCTCAGCCATGCTGCCCTATGGGGCGACGCTCTCACAAACACTGGTGGATGATGCCGTGGTTGCAACGCGCGCGTCGCTGGAAGCCGAAGCCGTCCTCTGGCGAGAACTGGGTATTGCGACCACCGCGGTAGTCCGCAGCGGCTCGCCCAGCGAGGTGATCGCCGTCGTGGCCACTGAGGTACAGGCGGGCTGGATCGCCATGGCCAGCCACGGGCGAGGCGGCATAGGCGGGTTTGTGCTGGGTAGCACCGCCTTACGGCTGTTGCGGCACGTTCCCATCCCCGTCCTGATCGCCTGCGGGCGCCTGGCCGAGCCAAAAGACGCGCGAACGAATGAGCGATAACGGGCGGGAACGCTTGGCCGGGGCGCTGCCGTTGCCAGCGCTGCCTGGCGGTGGATACAAGCGACCGCTATTTACCCTCTTATTCACCCACAGACGGCACACTGGTTCCATCGTCCGACTGCGCTGGGCGACCCGATACGGGGATTAACCGAGGAAACCGCTCTGGTCGATGGGCGAGACCAAGGTGCTGATCCCGGTCGACGCCATCACCCGGATCACCGCCGACGCTGTCCCCATCAACCACATGCGCCAGCATGTGGCCCGCGCACCACCCCACTGGATCGTCCGCAGCAGGTGCATCGCTTTCCCTGGCTCACCTGAGCCAGCTTGTCCCCGCATCGAGACCCTGAAGTCCACGAGCTATGTCGTGCCTGAACCCACGCGTTCGGCATGCTGGTTGACTAAGGAGATGGTCGCGGCAGGGTCGTCAACCTCGACGACAAGTTCCGTGTACACATCATCCCGCAGGTAGATAGCAACCGCGCGGTCGGCATCATGCACGTCCCAGAACACTCGGCCGCCGTCCTTGAAGAACGTGCCGGCCGTGATGACGCCCGGGATGTTCGTGCCCGGCAGCCGAAAGCCATGCCACCAGCGGCGCGCCTCTTCGCTGGCGGCTTCAGCGCGGACCACGTGCCCAAGGGGGATCGTGAGTTGGCTCTTCAGTGCCCAGACTTTGTCCCAGCCCTGGACATGCACGACGAAGGCGTCGCCGGTGAACTCGATGTCGGCCATAGTGTCCTCCCTCTGTGGGTCTTGCGCGCCGCGATGACGGATACGGCAGATCCGAGCCAACGCTGCACTCGCATCGTAGCAGACAATTCGGGCGGCGCCGCCATACGGGAACACGCGACCTCGGCGCTGGCGGCGCCAACACATGTCAGTCAAAGCGCGCCGGTTCACTGAGCCACCGCAGCGCACGCCGCGCCAGCGTTTCCGGCCGCTGCGTCGTGGAAAGCCTCAAGACAGTCCCTTCC
>DHIZ01000229.1:6022-6744 GCA_002404055.1 Chloroflexi bacterium UBA4733 | reverse complement strand
TCTCAACTCAGACAGCCTCCTAGCACCAAGACTAGCGCCACCGCGGTCGCGGCGTGCCACCAGCTCTCTGCGCCCATTTAGCCTGTCTACCTCCTCAGCGCCCGAGCGCTAAGCAATCTCGCTCCGGGGCCGCACCAGACTCGCCAGGACATCGAGCCACTGGACCACCAACCAGTAGGCCAGCGCGAAGAGCGCGGCGAGCGCGATAGTTGCCACGCTTGAACCCATGCCGGCACGTAGCCAAGCGAGCATTCCGTCATTGGTGTTCATCCCGGTCGCCAGCAACCACATGACTGGTAGCAGGAGCAGCAGATCGCGCACGAGGCTGTGCCAGCCGATGTGGCTCGTCGAGGCTTCACCGAAGCAGTGGCAGCCGAGTTCGCGTCCCTGCACGGTCACGGCTGTAATGGCGATGGCGAAGCTGGTCAGCATCAGCATGGCCAGAGCGGCGGCGATCGGTAGGAAGAATCCGCTCAGGAGGAGCAGCGCCGTGCCGAGCTCGACGAACGGGAGCATCCGTCCATAGAGGCGCGCTAGCGAGCCACGCAACAGCGCGTAGTCGAGAACGGCCCGCACGAAGCGGGTGGGATCTCGCAGCTTTGCGGTGGCAGAGAGAAGGAAAATCAGCCCGAGCGCCACCCGGACCACAGTTTGGAGTTGGGGGCCAACCTCGGACGCCATCGTCACTCCCCTCGGCACTGTGAGCGGAAACTGATCGACAG
>DHIZ01000229.1:2346-5951 GCA_002404055.1 Chloroflexi bacterium UBA4733 | reverse complement strand
CTGTGAGCGGAAACTGATCGACAGGTGAATAGCAGGAGAATACCAGCCGTTCACTTGTTTTTCAACGAGCGGGCCGCGTCCCCCAGGGCAATTTCATCACCTCAGGGTTGGCCTCTGGCGAGGACGAGGTGGATGGCGAGATACGGGCGGCCAGCATTCGTGCGCAGGGCGGCGGCGATGTTGGGGCAGTGCCAGCGCCGCAGGAGGGCGATGGCGAGATTGCGGCAGGCTGCGAAGACCTGGGGAGCGGCGCCGGAGCGGATTTGGCAGCGGTCTTCGTCGAACGTGACATCCCGAACGTAGTGGGTTTTGTTCTCGATGCCCCAATGGCCGCGAGCAAAGGCGAGCAGGTCGGCCGCGTTGGCCTGATCGGCGGGCAGGCTGGCGATGCCGACGGTCACTTCCGTCTCGGTCTCGCCAGTGGTCTGGCGGATGCGCCGTCGCTCAACTCGGTAGAGTTGCTGGACGTGCGGCCAGGGCTGTCCCACCGTGCCGGTGTCCCCGATGCGGCCATTCTGGGCGGGGTCGGCGAGTGCCCAGAGGATGCGCCGCTCAAAGCGCCCGTGCTGGGCTTTGGCCGGGGCGTCGACGGCGATGGTGAGGGTCGCCCCGCGCGCCTGCCACTCCCGCTGTTGCCAGATCGGCAGGACCGGTGGCACGGTCGGATCAGGCACGAGGGCAAGCAGAGGGGGAAAAAGCGCCGAGAATGTCGGCCTCCAGAGCGGGCTGATTGTCCTTGACCGGGAACAGATAGTCGCCTCCCTGCTCCACGATCTGTTCGCAGACCTCCCGCTGCGTCAGGAGGGCATCCGCCGTCACCACCCGGCCCTCCAGCGGCAGCGTGGCCAGCACGTCTTTGACGGCCGCGATCTCCTGCCCTTTTCCCTCGGTGCGCAGTTGGGCGATGACCACCTGGGCCTGATGGGCGTAGGCCGCCACCAGATGGACGCCCGGCACCGCCGCCCCATGCACACCGCGCAGCGTCTTACCGTCCACCGCCAGCGGATCCTCGGGCGCCACACCCGTCCGCGCCAGCCAGCCGCCCACGGCCTCCTCGAAGGCGTCGGCGTCCAGCGCCTTGAAAATCCGGTGCCACGTCGCTGCGCACGGCCGCCGCCCCGCCGGCAAGCCGAACTCGCGCAACAGCGCTGGCTCTTCCTCCTGCCGCTCCTTCACCCATTGGGCGATCGCATTCAGCCCGCGCGCCCCACACAGGATCGCCGCCACGCAACACTGCAACAGCACCACCAGGGGCAGCGGCGGATACTCCGGCCGCCAGCCATAGGGCTGCCGCGGCTCGGGAATCGTCGCCAGCGCCGCCGCCAATGAACCAGGCGGGGGGGGCGACGCTTCGGGAAAGGGCTTGGCCATCACGACCTCCTCTGCGCGGTCGCAGCCGTCCGACCGCCCCCAACTCTACCCGCCCGCGCAGGTGATGAAATTGCCCTGAGATGACCCGACGAAAGTAGCCAATACCGGGTGGACGTGGTATGACTTCAGCGCCCAAGGCTTCGGCTATCCTTCGGGATACTCGCTCGATGAACCGCAACTGGCGCTGGGGGCCAGCTTCCTCTATATGACGGCGTTCGTCCACAATGCCTCCGGCGCCTATGCCGCCGCTGTGGCAGTCCGGTTGAACCTGTCCGAGTTGTCCCAGCGTGGCGGCATAGGCGTCAGCTGGTTCAGTGACACCATCAGCGGGATTACGCCGACCGCTGGCATTCAGAACCTCATGTCCACGATGTACTTCGCGGAACATAAGGACACCGCGACGTTGCGCGTGTTTGCCTGGCCCGAGACGGGCTCCTCCTATTCCTGGGTCGATGTGCCCCACCATTCCTACATTCAAGGTCCCGGACAGTGCTCAGGCCCTGATGGAACCAACATGTGCGGGTATGAGGACGGCGCCATCAAGGGGGGCTGGTCCGCCAATGGCGTGCTCGGGTTCATGTGGGACTCCGCGCAAGGGCAAGACAGGCTCGGCAACTTCGCCTACCCCTATACTGACGTCGTGGAGATCAACCAATCGAGCATGGCACTGATCGACGAGCCGGTCATCTACAACCCCAGCTACGCGTTTTGGTTCTCCTCGGTGGCGGCCAACAACCGGGGTGGTCTTGGCCTCAGCATTGCCTACGGTGGTGGCTCGAACAATCCGAGTGCCGCCATCGGCGTGCGCGACGACATCAGCCCGAATGGTTTCCAGCTTGTGGCTGTGGGCGTCGGGACCAATGGCCCAGGGACGAACCGCTGGGGGGACTACCTGACGGTACGACCGGCCTCCGGCAGCAGTAACACGTGGATTGCGGCGGACTACACGCTGCAGGGACCCTGCCCCGGCAACAATTGCGCGAATGTACAGCCACTCTTCCAATGGTTCGGCCGGCAGCGTGATCAGACACCGACGCCCTGATCATCCCCCGACCGTACCTGGCGGATAACCGCTCTGCCCCGGAGCCGGGCATCGCACGAGAGGGGGTGAGGATCGATGGGATGGCTCGGTCCGCGGGCTCGTCCATCTCCGCTTGGAGCAGCCCTGGCCCCGCTCACAGCGGCGGCACTGGTCCTCGTGCTCGCGACGGGGTGCGGGTCGAGAGGGGGCGCCGCCGCGCAGGCGGCGCCGTGTGCCAAGGGAACGCCCCAAGAGCGTGTGGCAAGCAGCGCGGTGACTGGCACATCCGTGCCAACCGGTGTCGGGACTGCGCAGCAGACCGTGGTGACCGCCCAGACTGGGCGAGGTCCCTACCCGATGCTGCGATCGCCGGGACAGTTGGCTGCGGCGCTCGCCACGCGGCAGGCATGGCTGCGCCCGCCGACCGTGCCCGAGGGGCACGACACGCTGTCCCCCAGTACCCCTGTCCCCCCGACTGGCGTGCAAGGCGTGGCCGGCAATCCTCTCCCAGCCGCCAGAGTGACGGCGGAGCCGGCTTCACCCACCGCCACGACCTGTCGGTCGGCGGGCTCGTAGGATCCCGTCCCCGCGCCCACGTTCATGGCCGAAGCAGCAGTGCCGCGATGCGCGGATCGGTTCGGCGAGTGGTGGCGTAGCGAGTGCCAATACTCATTCGGCATCGTTCTCGTCTTCATCGAGCGTCCGCAGCCGGTCTCGTAGACTCGTCTCCGACCGTCGCCCCGCAGCACTCACCGCTGCTGCCACTGGCAACGCCACCGGTTGCACCCTGGCCGGCCCTAACGCTATCGCCCGGGCCGGCACTGGCGGCCGCTCCCAGAACCAGCGCCCGGTGCGCACCGGCTTCTGGTTGCCGCTCACGAGCAGCAGCTCATCCTGGCGTAGCCGCCGCACCTCGTCCGCCGTCAGGAGCCGCCGGGGAGGGGTGGTGCTCGCTGTAGCTTACGGACGTGACCAGCAGGCCCTCTGGCCGGCGGCTGGTGTACTCCTGCTGCACCGTCCACTCCCCCAAGAGGCGCGACACCTGCTCCGCCGAGGGATAGTCCAGGCCGTGCAGGATCACCTTGGTCGCACAGTTGGTGCGGATGGTGTCGGCGCCTTCCCGGCCGTATAAGCCGTCTAGCTGGGACAGCGCCTGCACGCCCAACACCAGGGCGATGCCTCGTCCTCGGGCCACGGTCACCGTCGTCGCAAA
>DHIZ01000229.1:1497-2269 GCA_002404055.1 Chloroflexi bacterium UBA4733 | reverse complement strand
GGCCACGGTCACCGTCGTCGCAAAGTGCGGCAGGGGGCCGATGTTGGCGAACTCGTCCAGCAGCAAGGTCACCGGCACGCTGCCCCGTTCCTGCGTCAGTTGATCCAGCAGCAGGGTGAAGAACACCGCCGACAGTCCCGCCAGCCGCGCCACGTCGGCCTCGTGCAGCACCCAGTACGCCGCCACCGGCCGCTGCAAGAGCAGTCGGAAGTCCAGCGCCCGCGTATCCGCCGACGTGACCCGCGCCACTCGCTCGTCTTCCAGGAAGGCCAGCTTGTTCGCCACCGCCAGCACGATGCCAGCCAGCGTCTCCGCCTTCAACCCCGCCATGGTCCGCGCCGCTGTGCGTGCCGTCCTGGCCGGGGACGGCGCCAGCACCCGCATGAGCGGCTGCGGCCCCAGTTCCAGCAGCGCGTAGGCCGACGCTGGCGTCGGGATAGGCTGATACGCCGTATGGGCGAAGATGGCGGCACAGAGCTGCAAGTCGCTGAGCTTCCAGAACTGCTGCTCGTGGCGATCGGCTTCCGTCTGCATCACGGCGGCAGCGAGCAGGTTCGCTAGCCGGGGATCACGGCACCAGGGGATCCAGTTGCAGCAGCACGACGCCTCCGGCTCCCTCGGTGCAAAGCGCCAGGCGATGGGATGCAGGCCGCTGGTATGCTCCCACAGTTCGCCCTTGGGGTCCGTCGCCACAAAACTCCCGGCCGCCCAGGCGGCATTGGGCAAGAACAGGCTCCTGGTCTTGCCAGTGCCGGATGGCCCCACGATCAGC
>DHIZ01000229.1:0-1281 GCA_002404055.1 Chloroflexi bacterium UBA4733 | reverse complement strand
TGAGCAGCCCCTTCAGCTCGCTCCCGGCTGCCCAGCCTGCCGAGCCATGCGTTGTCGGCGACGCCGGCGCCGGGCCAAAGTACATCAACCCACCGGTGAGGAACATCAGCCCGATCAGCAGGGCGATCTGGGCCTGGCTGGCCTCGCCGACAAACACGACCGGGTTCCAGCCGACTGAGTGGAGGTCACTCAGGAACACCACCAGGAAGGCGCCGTAGCTCAGGCGCCGCAGGCCCTGCCAGACGCCCCGGCGGAACAGCAGCTGCACCGGCAGCACCAGCAGCCGGCAGAACGCCAGCAACATGTCTTCGCCCATTGAGAGATCCCTTCATCACCCCGCGCCTGGGCGCGGGCCATCGTTGCGCACGGCGTGCAGGACGCCGGCGAGGAGCGGCGGGGAAGGGCTTCCCCGTCGGGCGGGGCTGCACTGGCCCCGAAGGAAAGCGGCCGGTCAGCGCGACCCGGCCACGGCGCCGCCGGCATGGCGGCGAGACTGGTCAGCGTCCCCGGTCGTCGTCTTCACGATCGGGTGCTACCAGCCGTTCGTCTTGCGCACCCTCGTCTCGGTCTGCTCCGCGTACTCGTCCAGCAATCGCTTCAGCCGTGCGTACCGCTGCTCCAGCTTCTTTGTCCGTTCGCTCTCCCTGGCAATGGAGGTCGTCAACGCCGCGTACTGCGTCGTCAGCTGCGCCAAGGCTGCGCTCAAGCGCGTGTTCTCGGTCCGCAGCGTCCGGACTTCGAGCTGCAACGCCTCGTTGATCGTCTCCAGCTCCGCTTTCGTGATCGTGGCCATAGTGGCGCTCCTCCCAGCGCTCGCCGTCTTCTCGGCTCCAGGCATGCCCCGCCCGCTCCGGCACCGGCGGTAGCTCCCGCCCATCCTCGGCAGCGCGGGCATACTCCTGTTTCCATTCCCGCGTCGCCGCTTTGCGTTCTAGGTGCTCCTCCAGCTTCTCGTGGCCGTACTCCCGCGCATACACCTCCGCCCATTGCTCATCCAGTCGCTCGTAGGCGTGGCGGTCGAAGTGCAGCTTGTGGTCGTCGACATCACGGGCCTGGAGATGCACGTGGACATGGGTGTGCTCGGTGTCCTGATGGACGGCGGCCAGGGACCGGGCATCGGGGAAGGTGCGCTCCAGGTAGTCGTCGGCAAGGTCGCGTGCCTCGCGGGTGTCCACCTGGTCCTCAAAGGACAACACCAGCCGGTAGTGCGTCCTGGTCTCGCCGTGCCCACCCCGCCGGGGCCGGCGCTCCTCGTCTTCTTCCTGCTGCCGGCAATACTCC
>DHIZ01000154.1 GCA_002404055.1 Chloroflexi bacterium UBA4733 | reverse complement strand
GCGCGATAATCTGTGGCGCACTTCTGCCACGTCCACGCCTTCTCCAGTCGGCGAGGCGCTGTTCTGCAACGGCGAGTAGGTGTCAATCGCCACCGCCGTGTGATCATCAGATTCTCCTTGCTCGCCCCGACAACGTGCAGACGCTACTCCCGTATCCTCGTCCGTAACCGCCAGAAGCGCGGCGGACTGCCGACGAGCGGAGTGACCTGCTCTGGCGCAGCGGCGACATGGACTTTATCCTACCAAGGTAGGTGTCACGTAGGTTCCTGATGAGCAGCCGACATTTGAGCTTAACCGCCGTCTTCAACGCGCTGCCGGCCTTACGCTTACCATCTTTGCCGGTAACTTGGCGATTGCCGGTGACGATAACTACACCGCCATGGTAGGAGGGTACGGTGGACCGCATGTTTCGTGACCGATTGGAGGCTGGGGCCGCGCTGGCCGAGCACCTGGGGGCCTACGCCGGACGGCCCGACGTGCTGGTGCTGGCGTTGCCGCGCGGCGGTGTCCCCGTTGGCTACGCCGTGGCCCATGTGCTGGGAGTGGCGCTGGATATCTTCCTGGTGCGCAAATTGGGCCTGCCGGGGCATACGGAACTGGCCATGGGCGCCATTGCCAGCGGCGGCGTGCGGGTCCTGAACGAGGACGTTGTGGGCGACTTATTTATCCCGGCTACCGTGATCGACCGTGTGGCGCAGCAGGAACAAGAGGAACTGGATCGCCGAGAACGCGCTTATCGGGAAGGACGGTCGCCGCTCGTGGTGCAGGGACGGACCGTCATTCTGGTGGACGACGGAATAGCGACGGGATCGACCATGCGTGCTGCGGCGCTGGCCTTGCGGCAGTGGCAGCCGGCCCGGATCGTCGCTGGTGTGCCCGTCGCCGCCGCACCATCCTGGGAACGGCTCCGTGCCGACGTGGACGAGGCAGTCTGCCTCCTCACGCCCGAGTTGTTCTCGTCAGTCGGTTATTGGTACGAGGACTTTTCGCCGACGAGCGATGACGAGGTAAGGGAACTGCTCCGGCGTGCCGACCGGGAGCGCCTGGAACGAAATCCGCCCTGCGATGAATGAATCTGTTGGCGAAGAGCGACCGGACGCTGAAGCGTCCGGCTAGGCAGGACGAAGCCTGCTACGGCAGGCTGTCCACCCCGACCACTCTGCACGCGCGATCCAACGGTTGCCACGGACAGCCCCGTCAGGGGCTTCGTCCCGTCTAGCCGGGGGATTCATCCCCTGGTCGCTCTTCGCCAACAAAGTCATTCATCGTAGGGTCGGCTGACGGTGCCCTTGCGCTCAATGCGCCGTCAAGCCGCGCTATGCTGGCGTCTTGCTCAGTGGCGCCGGATCGCCCAGCGCGCGAGCCTCGGCGCAAAGGCGAGCCAGCATCGTTCCCTGTGTATCCTGCGCGTCCGGCAGCCCCGCCAGGTTGTGGACAGCGAGCGGGTCGGTACGCAAATCGAACAGCAGATGGACCGTACCGTGCAAATCTGTGACAACCAGGTGCTCCGGCGTGCGCAAGGCTCGCCAGTGCTCGGGTATGTTTTGCTCGTTAGGTGAATCGGCTGAGGCCGGGCGGAAATAGCCCTCCATGTAAGCGCTGTTTGCGATGGCGTTCGTACCCCCAAGCAACGCTACCGCCAGGTGGTGCCCCTGCACTTGCGGCCCCATCGCCAGGCCGCAGGCGCCGGTCAGCGTTGGCCCCACATCCACCGAGCGGAGGAAGCTGGGGTCGGTACTCGCTGCCGGTATGCGCCCCGGCCAGCATCGTCGCTGGCGGCACTGGCCTCTGCATCCTCTGATCCAGCGCCACCTTGCTTTATCCAGCGCAACAAGGACCGTGCTCGGGTAGGTCAAACGTAAGGGATTCTACAGAATGGCAACGCCGACCTGAACTGGATCCCCGACTACGCCAAAAATACCCCTCTGGACATGGCCGGCGCCGCTGACACGGCGCGGGAGGCGCTCGTGACCTGGCTGCGCGACCAGGGCGCCAGATCGGCCAACGGACCGTAATGATGTTCCTGGATAACGTGCTCGGAGAACGCCATCTGCCGGCGAACCTCAGTTTCCGTTGGTCCGTCCGAAGGCGCGCTCGATTGCAGACCTGCGTTGCTCCTTTGCGACGTCGGTTCCGCCTACATTCTGCCATCGTACCGGACGACGATTCCTTGACGCGGGATGACCCACGGTTTAGACTAATAGTCTACACACTAGTAGTTCATACCCTGCAAAAAGGAGGCGAACGTGGTCGGCTTGGTGAACCGGGAGAACGCGCAGCAGCGCCTGGCGGAACTGTGGAACCGGCCGGGGCCCGCCCTCGCCCTAATCTACGGGCGGCGACGCGTCGGGAAGACATACTTTCTCCAGCACGCGCTGGAGGGGCGCCGCGGCATCTACTTCCTCGCTGCGGAGTCCTCCTCGCTCGAGAATCTGGAGGAGCTCCTGGCCCAGATCCGCCAGTCCTTCCCCGGGCGTACCGATATCATCCGCGAGAACTACCCGAGCTAGCGGGTCGCCCTTCGACTCCTCTGCGAGTTGGCCACCCAGGAGCGGCTTCTCGTCGTGTTTGATGAGTTCAGCTACCTCGTTGGCGTGGACCCGTCGCTACCGTCGATCCTCCAGGCCGTCTGGGACCAGGACGCGCGATCCTCCCAAATCAAGCTCATTCTCTGTGGCTCGGAGATCGGGCTGCTCGGGGCGCTCGACGCCTACGGGCGGCCCCTCCACGGCCGCTTCGACTGGGTCCACCCCTACCGGCCGTTAGACTACTATGACGCGTCTCGCTTCTTCCTGGTCGGTTCGCCGCCGAACCAAGCCTACGGCCCGCGCGACCTTCTGCTGCTGTATGGCCTCCTCGGTGGAAGTGGTCGCTATCTCGCGGCGGTCGATCCCGCACTCTCCCTCGGTGAGAATATCGCCCGCTTGGTACTTGACCCCCAGGGGACATTCCATCGCGAGGGAGAGATCCTCATCCGCCAGGAGCGGGACATCCGCGAGTACGCCAACTACAACGCCGTGCTCGAGGCCATCGCCGTCGGCGCTACGGAGTGGGGGGAGATCGCCAATCAGGCCCATCTGGAAAGGCATGTTGTCGCTGGCGCCCTGGATCGCCTGCGCCAGCTCGGCTGGGTTGCCCACGAGAAACCCTTCGAGGAGCCGGACCGTCGGGGGATCTACCGCCTCGACGACAACTTTCTCAAGTTCTGGTACCGATTCGTCTTCCGCGGGCGCAGCGCCTTGCAGAGCGTACCGCCTGGCGATGCCTGGACCGAGTTGGTCGAGCCCTACCTCAGCGACTACCTGGGCCGGTATGTCTTTGAGGGGATCTGCGCGCAGCACCTGCGCCGCTTTGGGCGAGGCTACGGTTTGCCGATGCTCCTCGATCTTGGCCGGTGGTGGAGCCGACCGAGCGACGTCGAGATCGACCTTGTCGGCAAGCTGGCGGACGGCAGCTATCTCGTCGGGGAATGCAAGTGGTCGCGCCAGCCCAGCGACGTCAACGTGCTCTCGGCGCTCCAGCACAAGCTTGCCTCTACGCCGCATGGCCGCTGGCGGGCGACGCCCCGCTTCATTATCTTCTCCGCCGCCGGCTTCACGCCGCAATTGGTCGAACGGGCGCGGACGGAGGGCACGATCCTGGTCGGTCCAGACGAGTTTGTCGCCCGCCTGTGAATCGGGGCGGCCCGGAAATGGACTGACCTGCGCCTGGGTCGGCACTGCGCCGTCCTTGCACTGGTATTCGCGCAGGTACTATCTCCTGGGCCGAACGCTGGCTTGTTGCCGCGGGGTACGCTCCCTTCATCTAGCGCGCCTTCCGGGCTGGCGCACCGACCGTCCGCGCTGCGCCCGCTCGGCGTGGTGAGAGCGGCGGTGGCCGGGATGCTTCGGATCAGCCGCCGCCCCCTTGACCTGGTAGTAGTGGGCCTCCAGACGAGCGACGTAGACCGGATCAGCCAGCACCTCCCTGACCGCTACCAGCAAGTTGCCGGCTGAAGCGCTCTGGCGGTTCAACGGGTCCAGGAAGGGCCCCGCAAACTCGCTGTTACGGTCGAAACCGAAGCTGATCGCTGCCAGCACCTCGCGCTGCCGCCTCGAGAGGACGTTGAGCATCACCCGGCGGCAGGCGCAGGCGGGGTCCGCGCAATACGACTCGAGCAGACCGTACTCATCGTCTGCCAGCACTGGGTCGCCGCGCGTCGTGAACGATCGCGTCTCGCGCGCCGCCTGCTCAGGGAAGAAAGTCGAGTAGGGGACCAGACCCTCGTCCATCTCACGGACCTCCTCACGTGGCCCGAGTGAAGCCTTGACGGAACGTGTATAGCTGCGCCCGAGATTGTGGTGCTCCATCGCTCGCCCATCCCTTCGTGTCGCGGCGGCCCCGCGCGCCGCAGGAGTATAGTAGCCGAGCCGCTGGCCCGGGACGACGGGGAGGAGCAGCGGTTGGGCGGTGTCGCCCGCTCGCGGGACGGAGGCAAGAGCTGCCAGAAGCTGGAGACCGACTATACGCGGGCAGTGCTGATCCCGCCTGCGCGGCCCGACCTCGTCCTGGCCGGCCCATCGCCGGACGTGGGGCGGGGCGGGCGCATCGTCGTCTCGGCCGATGGCGGCGACACCTGGCAGCCGGCAAGCAACGGGATCGCGGCGCCCATGCCGGACATGGTTGAGTTATTTGTCGCCGCGCCCGACGGCAGCGTCTGGGCCATCTGCTCCGGTGGCCGCCTACTTCGCTCGGCGGCGGGTGAGTGGCGCTGGCGCTCGGCGCTGCCAGGCAACCCGGACCTGCGCGTCCAGTCGGTCGCCTTCGGACCCTGAACGGCGGCGCTGGCCCGTATCCCCTTGACTCTCCCCTAACAGGAGGGCCTATCCTTCGAGCGAAGGATCATTAGGAGGGGGTGTCGCTGAATATGCCGGATCCCCAACTGCTCCCGCTTGACGCAGGTCACGGTCAAGGCGCAGCAGACGCGCCGAAAAATAGAGGAGCGACTTCTTGGTTAGAGTATTTTCACCCAGCGCGCGAGGTGGGAGATGCAGGTGAGCGCCAGCGTGGGGATGTTGCTGCCTGCGGCTGAGGACTCGACGTGGCCTGAGAGGGCTTTCAGAAATCATA
>DHIZ01000137.1 GCA_002404055.1 Chloroflexi bacterium UBA4733 | reverse complement strand
GGCCTGCCCCTACCGAGCACCGCCGCAGTTCGTCAACATCCAACAGATGCCGGCATATCAAGTCGCCGCACCGAATAGCGCATCTTCCTGCGACGTTGACCGTTCTCATGCTGCTCGTTAGCGCCTGCGCCCATCCCGCTGCCACGATCTCACCGACCGTCGCAGCGAGCAATCAGGTTGTCACACCCGCCTCCATCGCCC
The DNA here is from genome assembly GCA_002404055.1 of Chloroflexi bacterium UBA4733. Next base: position 21,668 of record DHIZ01000137.1, on the reverse strand, counting down.
GTGCATCCCTCACCGCCTCACCTCCGGCCGTTAGGACCACTCTACCGGCGCCTTCGTCATCCGCCTCGGCACAGGCATCGACTACGTCCATCAGCAGATACGGTGGCACGCCGCGAGAAGCTGCGCCGGAACAACAGTCGGCCACACCGACGGCGACTGCCGGCGTCGTGCCGGCGACTACCGTATTGCCTGCCCCCGTCGCCACCGCCAGCGAGGCCGACATCGCGGCACAGACGCCGCCGCGCCATCTGGTCGCCCTGGCCCAGCGCCTGCGCCACATCAGCGCTGTGGTGACAACGCCGGTCGCCCTGCCGCTTGACTACCCGGTGGGCTACCAAACCACCTTTCAAATCGCTGATGAGGCTAACCGCCGCTATTTTCCGATCACCGCGACGGTCCGTCTCAAGACGCAGCACGCCTACTTTTACGTGCAGGACAAGCTGCCCTATGACACCGCCGGACTCCAACAGGCCGCGCAGACGTTTGAGACGCAGATCTATCCTGCCGACACCGGCATCTTTGGTCTGCCGCGCCAGCCGGGGCCCGACGGCGATAACCGCATATCCATCGTCAACGCCGCCGTGCCGGGTGTCGGCGGGTACTTTTCGGCCTCGGATGGATACCCAACCGCCGTTATCCCGTACAGCAACCAGCGCGACGCGATCTACATCAACGCCCAGGCCGAGCGCATCGGCTCCGCCGATTATCTCTCCACCATCGCCCACGAGTTCCAGCACATGATCCACTGGAACGTGCGCCCCCACGACGACAGTTGGCTGAACGAAGGCATGTCGATGCTGGCGCAACACATCAACGGCTACCCAGTGGGCGCCGTCGTGCCACTCTTTCTCGCCGCGCCCGACACCCAACTCGACGCCTGGGCCAGCGCGCCCCAGGCCGCCGTCCCCCATTACGGTGCTGCCTACCTGTTCCTGGAATACTTCCTGGAACACTACGGTGGTCCGGCCATCATGAAAGAGCTGCTGGCGAGCAAGGCGCCGGACGTACAACTGTTCGCGAACTTCCTGCGCCGTCACGCTCCCGACACGACGTTTGACAGCGTCTTTGCCGACTGGCTCGTCGCCAACGAACTGGACGACCCGTCGGTGGATAGTGGCCGCTTTGCCTACGCGGATACCTCGCTGCACGCGGCGATCAGCCCGTTGCCGCTGACCGCCGACGCGCCGCTCCATGGCGCCGTTCACCCGTATGCCGCCCGCTACTACGAAATTCCAGCCGCCTCAGCCACAGGGACGCTACAGTTTCAAGGGGTAACGAGCGTCCCCCTCATGCAGCAGCCGGCGCACGCCGGGCTGGAGTGGTGGGGGAACCGGGCAGACACGATGGACACGACGCTCACCCGCCCGATCAACTTGCGTCGCGTCACCAGCGCATCACTGGATTTCTCGCTGTGGCTCAATATCGAGGATACCTATGACTATTTCTACGTGGAGGTGTCCCAGGACGGTGGTACGACCTGGACGACACTGCCCGGCACGCATAGCACCACCGCCGATCCCAACGGCCAGAACTACGGCAACGGCTACACCGGCCAGAGCGCCGAAGCCGGCGCAGCGCCCGGCTGGTGGCAGGAACATGTGGACCTCACTCCCTACGCCGGCACGCTGGCGCTGCTGCGCTTCGAGTACGTCACCGACGAAGCGTACAGCGGTCCAGGCGTGGGCCTGGCCGATATCTACATCCCGGAAATCGGCTTCGTCGACGGGCAAAACGGCTATGGCGGCTGGACCTCCTCCGGCTGGCTGCTCACCGATAACCGCGTGCCGGTACGGTTCATCGTGCAAGTGATCGCCAACGGTGTCAACCCGGCGGTATACGGCATGCCGTTGGACGCCGCCAATGGCGGCAGTCTCTCCCTCACCGCTATCGCGCAACCAGGGCAAAGCGTGGTAGTAGTGGTCAGCGCGTTAGCGCCGAAGAGCAGCGAGCAAGGCGGGTTCACCGTGCAGATTGGGCCGTGACTATCGCCCATCTCCTCATCCCCTCCGCGCTCCTCCTTGCCGCCGTCACATCGTTCCTCCTCTGCTGGGTCATCAACCGGCTAGCGCGGCGGCGAGGCTGGCTGGATCAGCCGAGTCCGCGGCGCATCCACAGCGTGCCGGTGCCCCGGTTGGGCGGCGTGGCGATGGCATTGGCCTTCTTGCCCCTGGCCTGGTGGATCGGTGGGCTAACGCTGGCGCCGAACCTCCTGCCGGAGTTGCACTGGGGCCTGCTTGGCGCGCTCCTGATCATGCTCTCGCAGATCCCGGACGACCTCTTTGGTCTGCCGCCCTGGCTCAAGCTGCTGGCGCAGGTCGCCGTTGCTGTGCTGGCGATGGCCGCCGGCCTGCGCATCGACCACATCTCGACGCCGTTGAACAACCCGTTCAATCCAAACCCCCTGGCCGCGCCGGTGACCTTGCCGCTGGTGCTGGCGATCCCGGCGACCGTGCTCTGGTTCGTCGCCATGATCAATGCAGTGAATGCGCTGGATGGCATCGACGGTCTGGCGGGAGGCGTGGTCGCCATCGCCTCCGGCGTGCTCGCCTTGCATACTGCGCGCTACATGGGCCAGGAAATAGGCGTCGCCTACCTGCTTGGCCTACTCGCGGCAATTTGCGTCGGCTTCCTGTTCTGGAACTGGCCGCCGGCGCGTCTGATTATGGGTGATACCGGGTCGCATTTTCTGGGGTTCACGCTTGCGATGCTGTCGATCCTGGGCGGCGCACGCCTAGCCACGGCGATGCTAGTCCTGGGTATCCCGATCCTCGACTATGCCTACGTCATCTACACTCGGCTGCGGACCGGTCGCGCTGCCATGCGCTACGACCTGGGCCACCTGCATCACCGGCTGCTCAGCGCCGGCCTGCCACCTTCCGCCATCCTCGGGCTGCTCTACTCCTTGACCATCCTGGCCGGCGTGGCCGCCCTGTTCCTGGAAAAGACACAGAAGCTTTTCGGCTTCGGCGCGTTGCTGGTGCTGGCCTTCGGCGTCATCATCGCCCTGCCAAAGGCGATGGTGGAACGCCACTCCCGCGGCTCAGGTAGCGCGCGCCGCCTCAGCCAGGGAGGACAGGCGCAGCAAGATGCCCAGCACGATGAAGTTGATCACCATCGAACTGCCACCGTAGCTGACGAAGGGCAAGGTAATGCCGGTGAGGGGGATCACCTCCAGGTTGCCCGCCACGATCACGAGACACTGCAACCCTAAGAGGCAGGCCAGACCAAGGGCCAGCATCTGCTCGAATGGGCCAGGGCAACGCAAGGCAATGCGCAAGCCCCGAAACACCATGATCAGGAACAGCACAAGGATCGCCAGCGCACCGAGCAGTCCCAACTCCTCGGCGATGGCCGCGTAGACGAAGTCGGTATAGACCTCGGGGATATAGCCCGGCAGCCCCTGTCCCAGACCGGCGCCGAAGACGCCACCGGAACTGACGGCATACAGCGCCTGCACGATCTGGTAGCCCTGGTTGGCGGCGTAGGTCCAGGGGTCGAGCCAGACATCGACGCGCGAGCGTACGTAGCCAAAGAAATGATAGGTGAGGATCACATTGAGCACAAAGAGCGCCAGCCCGCCGACAACGTAGGAGGGGCGGCCCGTGCTGCCGTAGAGCATGGCCAACGCCACACCGAGCAACAGTAGCGTGCCACCGAGGTCACGCTGCCAGAGCAGGGAGAGCAGCGACGCCAGCCACATCACGCCGAGCGGTCCGACGTACTGCAGGGGTGGCAGGCGCAGCGGACCCCAGCGGTGTTCGCCGAGGGTCAGGAGGTCGCGTTTCTCCTCCAGGTAGCCGGCAATGAACACCACCAGCACCAGCTTCATCACTTCGGTGCTCTGGAACTGCAAGGGACCGACGCCGATCCAGAGCCGGGCGCCGTTCACCTTGCGGCCAAAGAGGGCAGTGATGACCAGCAGGGCGAAGCCGGCAGCAGCGAAGGTGTACTTGTAGCGCGAGAGCCACCACAACTCAAAGCGGCTGCCGGCAATACCAGTAGCAATGGCGAAACCCAGCACAATCCAGACAAACTGCGGCAGAAAGGACGTGGGATGCAGGCGCTCCACCACCGTCAGGCTGATCGCCGTCAGGACTCCGGCGGCAGGCAACAGCACCTCGTCGCCCGTCGCGCCGTTCACCGAGAGCCAGAAGTGCGCCGCCAGGAAAACGAGGCCGAGCGCAACAACCGCCGGGGCCACACTGGCGGCGGAACGGTTGCCGACAGCGGCCAGGGTCATCTGGCCGACAGAGAATACCAGCAGCGCCAGCACGAGCAGCCGCAACTCCAGGGGGCGTGTTCCCAGGCGACCGCTCACGATGGCCCGTCAGGCACGGGGCCGCCGACTCACCTGCACGGCGCCGTCGACCTCGCGCACGTCGTACACCGGCAGCGGTATGGCGGCTGGAGGGCTGTTGACCTCACCTGTAAAGACGTTGAAGCCGGAGGCGTGGATGGGGCACCAGATGGTGTCCTCGTCCACCTCCCCATCGATAAGCTCGACATTCTCGTGCGTGCAGATGCCGCTCAGGGCGTAGACACGCCCATTGACGCGTGTCAGGACGACCGGTCGCTCATCGATCTCGACGCGCCGCAACTGGTGGTCGCCCACCTCTTCGGCTCGGGCCACAGTAATGAACTCGTCCGGCATCTGGCCACGCTCCTACTCGCTCGCCGCTACCGCCGCTTCCGCCGCCTTGAAGCCGATCTTCGTGTGGGTGCCGTCGCAGAACGGCTTGGTCGTCGAACCGCCACAGCGGCACAGCCACGCCTCTTCACCATCATACTCAGCGACGTTGCCACGCGGGTCGATAATCGTCGCCTTGCCCTGCACATGATACGGGCCGTTACGCGTTGCCCGAATTGTCACTTCCGCCACGGTAGCTCCTCTGATCAGTACGCCGCTCACTGCGGGGTATCAGTGTATGGTAACGCACGAGCGAGGCTGCGACCCGCAGTCTGCTGCCCTGCTCGCCATCATCGCCCAATGTGAATCGTGGTAATTGCCGTGAACTGACAGATCAGCGCCGCCGTCAGAAAAACCAGCCCGAGCGCTATCTCGTTGAAGTGCCGGAGTTCACGGCCACTGGCGGCAAAAGCGAACATCGCCAATGCTGCCAGCGTCAAGATCAGAGCCAGTAGGTCCATCGCGTCTCCCTGTATGCCTCTCCAGAACCGCGACGGTGGTCGCGGAACCCAAAGGTATTACGTTCATCCCCACACGTCGGGGCGGTAACGGTTCTCCGTGGTCGCCATCTGCACCATGTACGCTTCGGCCGCCTCGGGCGTCATCGCGCCGTACTGGGCGAAGACGCTGACGAAGGCGCTCCGGACGTCGTCGCGCATCACCTGCGCGCCGCAGACGTAGATGAAGCCGCCCTGCCGGACGAGGTCCCAGACCAGGGGACCCTGGCTCACGATCCGGTCCTGGACGTAGTCGCGCTGCCCCGGCACTTCGCGCGACATGGCCACGTACAGGTAGTCGAGCACGCCCTCCTGGACGAACATCTCAATCTCGTCACGATAGATGTAATCGAGTTTGCTCGCCCGGATGCCGTTGAACAGGGCCGCCGGGGCGAGCTGGACGCCCTCGCGCTGCATCGCCAGCCGCTCCCACAGGAAGGCCCGCATCGGCGCATAGCCGGTGCCCGCCGACACGAAGATCATCGGCTTCGTGATGTCCTCCTGCAGATGGAAGCCCTCGGCACGGTCGATGAAGATGTTCATGCGGTCGCCCGCGCGGCGGGTATGGACATAATGCGAACTCATGCCCCGCAACTCGCGACCGGGCATCCCCGGCACCGGCGTCGCGTGGCGACCGACCGAGACGTGCGCCGTGGCGTTGCCGTGGATGCGCGGGCTCGAGCTCGTGGAGTAGTAGCGTGGCCGCAGCGGCTGGGCGACCTGCAGAAACTCGAAGATGTTGATCGAGCAGGAGCGGAACTCCTCCAGCAGTTGCAGCACGTCGTAGCCACTGTCGTTGATGGCGGTGCGCAACGGCGACGCCGGGCCGTCCGGTGTCAACAGGACGTCCTTGATTTGCTGCAGCTTGGCCCGCTCGTCCGGCTCCGCGACCTTGTCGAGCACCAGGTCGAGCAGCGCCACGCGCGGCAGCGAGGTAATGTCGACCAGGCAGGTGAGGACGTTGCGCACCTGGAGGGCGACACCCTTGGGCACGGCACGCACGTTCATACTCTTGGGCACGGCAAAGACGCCCTCCAGCGCGGCCCCCAAATGTTGCGCCAGCTTCTCTACGATCTCCTCGTCGTTCTGCGGGCAGACGCCGAGGTGGTCACCGGCCGTGTAACGGCAATCGGCTGGCAGGCTGACCTCCAGGTGGCGCGTGCGCGTCGGTGACTCGGGAGCCTGCAGCTCACGGCAGACCAGCACCCGCACCTCGAAGGTTGTCAGGCCAACGGCGTTGGTCATGAGCGTTGGGGCGACGATCTGACCGTCAAGTGAGAGCGCCATGGCCGTGGTCGTGTCGGTGGAGGTCAGCGCCTCGTGGGCAGCCTTCTCCGCCGCGATGCGAGCGGCGGCGGCGTCGCTGGGGCGAGCGCCGGACATGTCGATGAGCATGGGCCAGGTGCGGTCGTTCCAGGCGACGTGGGCATCCTCCCAGACGGGAGAGCCGACATCACCAAAGGCGATGGGGCTGAGCGACGTGGCGCCGAGCTCGTCGAGCCGGCGCTGCACGTAGCGTGGGAAAGCAAGAAAAGCGTTCCACTGGCTGTTGCCGAGGCCCCAGACGAGGTAACGACAGTTCTTCCAGTTCTCGCAACCCTCCGCTGTATGGTCCAGCCAGGACTTGAAGGCGATCGCATTGCCCGGCGGGCTGCCGGTATAGGTCGAGGTCATGACCACCAGCAACCAGGGCTGCGTGCGCGCCGGCAGGTCGACCAGCTCGTTCAAGGTGACGAGGTCGCTGGTGTAGCCGTAGACGTGGCTGCGCTCGGCGAAGCGCATCGCCAACTCTTTGCTGCTGCCGAAGTTGCTGCCGTAGGCCACGACGACGTGCCGATAGGCGCTGGTCTCCGGGATCTCCGACGGGCGGTCCCAGGCACGGGAAGCACCGGGACCGGCCGCCACGCCGGCAGCGACCTTGTGCTTGCGCTGGGCGAGGGCGGCCCGCCGCTCCTCCTTACCCTCGCGCGGCAGGCGGACAACCGGCACCGCGACCGGCTTCGTCGTGGCGACGGTGTTCTTCTTGACAGTGACGCCGGGAGGCAAGCGCAAGCGGTAGCGGTTGTAAATCTCGAACAGCCCGACGCGCAGCATCATGAACGTCACTTCCTGGGCCATGCACTGCCGTGGACCGACCGAGAAGGGGATGAAGGCGTGGCGAGGCCGCTCGACCACCTTCTCCATGGCGAACTGATCTGGATCGAACACGTCGGCGTTCGGCCCCCAGTAGCGCGGGTCGCGCTGGGCGGCCAGGGTCCCGACGAGGATGATGTCGTCCTTGCGCACACGGTAGCGACCGAGCATTCCGTCCTTGCGGCTACGGCGGACGGTGACTGGCATGGGCGGGTAGACGCGCAAGGTCTCCTTGATCACCTGCGTCATGTAAGGCAAGGCCATGAGATCGCTGTACTGCAGATCGTAGTCGGGGTCGCCGCCGGTGATCCCGTCGATCTCCGCAATCAACTTTTCCTCGACATCCAGGTGGGTGGCCAGCACATAAGCGAGCCAGGAGCCGGTCACCGACGGGCCGTTGAAGCCGTTCGACAGGTGCATCAGGATTTGATCGCGGATGGTCTCGGTATCCAGGCGCTTGCCGGTTTCGGGGTCGGGGACGGTGATCAGCCGGGTGAGGAGGTCGGTCTGTTGTCCGATGGGGCAGGTGTTCAAGCGGCCCTTGACGATGGCCTCGGCGGTCGAGAACAGGACCTCGTTCTGCTGGTGATACTTCTGCTTGCGAGCCCGTTTCGCCCGGCCCGAGAGCAGCGTGAAGTCGGGTCGGGACTCAGCGATGCGTGCCACGCTTTCCTTGGTGCTCTCCGGCACTGCCGCGGCGAACGGGCTCTTGACAGCGTCCTTATCGAGCAGCCCGAAGTCGTAGTTGCAGGCGCCGCGGCCGGAGATCTCCAGCGAGTAGCGTTCCATCCACTCGCGCATGTTCAGCGGCTCGGCGTCCGGCATGGCTGCCCACGCCGCCATCGTCATCCGGGCCATCTCCTTCATACGCCCGAACTGCGTCTTCTGGTGCGCCGGCGCGTACCAGGGCAGCATGATCCGGCGCACCCGGTTGTAATAGTCGCCATCGCTGACCACGGAGATGCCACCGCCGCGCGACCCGGCGAGCTGATCGAAGAAGTTGATATCCTCAACACGCTTGCCGAACTGCTCCTCGTTGCCGGCGACCTCGTCGAGCAGTTCCGGGTCAGACACGACGACCAGGCGCCACTTCTTCGTCGGGATGCCCACTGCATAGATGTGGCCGAACTTGCGCCAGTAGCCAAGCTGCGTGTCGTTGTCGTTGATGATGTCGAAGTTGGCAAAGCGCTCGCCCTGCGGCACCAGCCACCGGACAGCGTAGGGGATGTCGAGCGCGTCCTTCACGATAGGACTCGCCGCAGGTGCGGCAGCCTGGGTTTCCTCGCCCGCGCGCCGCGGCGGGGGAGCACCTGACGTCAGGGCCGGTCGCCCAACGTGCCTGGGCGGCCTGGCGCCTTCCTTCAGCCGACCGACCTTAAACGACTGCGTCAGGTTCCACGCCTCGTCGGAGTGGCCGATCTCGTTGAAGGCGGCGGTGACATCGTGCCCATAGCTTTCGATGAAGACCTCGGCGCCGCCGGGGTGGTGATACATCCACTCGCTGACGTCGTAGACGCCATCGCTGAAGACTACCCAGAAGTCACCCGGCTTATCGTGCCGAAGGATCTCGTGCCAATCGAACTCGGGTAAAGTACGCGAATCGGCGGCTGCCCCTTCAGGCTCCGCGAGCGGTCGGACCTTCGGGCCGGCCGCCACCGCTCCGGGACCACGCACTGCCGGACCCAGTGGTTCGGTCATAGTGGGAGGCCCGACCTGCGCCGGCGGCTTCGCGCCGGCCTTCAGCCGGCCGACCTTGAACTTCTGCGCCAGGTTCCAGGCTTCCTCCGAGTGGCCAACCGCGTTGAAAGCGCCGGTACCGTTGCGCCCGTAGAGCTCAATGTAGACCTCTGCGCCGCCGGGATGCCGGTACATCCACTCGCTGATGTCGTAGACGCCACCCCGGAAAACTACCCAAAAGTCACCCGGCTTGTCATGCTGGAGGATCTCGTTCCAGTCGAACTCGGGCAGTTCCGCCGACGTGGGGGCTGCCACGTCTACTGTACGCGCCGATGCACCGGCGTCGACGGTCGGGATCACCGGCGGTGCCGGACTGATCGTCAAGGAACTCGGCGCCTCAGAACGCGCCGGAGGATGCACGCTCATGTTGCCTCCCTAGGTTACGAGCAGGAGCGATGAAAGTATAAACATGGTAACAATCGAACCGTAAAATGCCGCAGCCTCATGCCGATCCTCATAGTAGCATGTTGCCCTGGAGGTCCCATGCTCAGGCACGCTAGCCATCGGGGAGGAAGACGCTGATGATCACCACCAGCCGGCGCTACACCTACACGGACCTGGAGGAGTATGTCGCCGGGCACTATGGCAAGCCGGTGCTGCTGCGCGACGGAGACAGGATGCGTTCTCCGCTTCTCCCCGACGTCTCCATGCCCGTGGCCGACATTTTCCGCGACGTGGTCACGGAGTAGCCAGGGCAGACGAAGGGGAGACGCCGCGGCCTGCTCGGCGGCCTGCGCCGACCACGCCGCAATGGCGATACCGGCCTTTAGTCACGCCTTCCGCCGGGTCTGTGGCGTTCTGTCCGACAAAGGCGGCGTCAGGCCGAAGCGTCCCCCTGCCACAGTCGCCGCATCTCTTCCGACGCGACCAGCAGTTCCTCTAAACTGCCCTGCGCCTCGATGCTGCCGTCTTTCAGCACGATGATGTGGTCGGCCCGCCGCAGCACGGTGCGTCGGTGTGACACCGCCAGCACCGTGGTCTCGCGCCGGGCAAAGACACGCTGCCACATGACCTCTTCCGTCTCGACATCCAGGGCGCTGGAGAGGTCGTCGAAGACCAGAAGTTCGGCGTCGCGCACGAACATGCGCGCGGCCGCCGCGCGTTGCAGCTGGCCGCCGGAGAGGCGCACGCCTTTGGGTCCCACCGGCGTGTCCAGGCCCTGCTCCATGCTGGCGACATCGTGCTCCAACACTGCCAGACGGATGGCATCTGCCAAGGCGTTGCCATCATCCGGCATGCCCAGCAGCAGGTTGTCGCGCAGCGTTTCGCTGAAGAGGCGCGGTACCTGCGGCGTGTAGGCACAGCGCGGCGGCACGAAGAAATGCCCGGGGGGCAGGTCGGAGTCCGCGACGAGCCGGCCGTTCCAGTGCATCTCGCCTGCGTCAAGGGGCAACAGGCCGAGGAGCGCCCGCACTAGCGTCGTCTTGCCCGCGCCGACGCGCCCGGTGACGACCGTGAAGGAGCCGCGTTCTAGATGCAGGTCGATGCCCTGCACGCCCCGGCCACCCTCCGGATAACAGTACGTCAAGCCGCGCACGGTCAGACGCTCCAGGCGATCGTCCGATGTTCTCGTGACCGCCGGTACCGCTGGGTAAGGACCGGCGGTGTAGACGGGGCCGAAGCGGACCAACTCCTCCGGCGGCGCGCCGCGCATCAGCGTGTACATCCGGCCAAGCGAGACGCCATCCTGGCGATAGCGGGTCAGGAACTGGCCCAGGATCGTCGTGAACTCGGTAATCCAACCGAGATAGAAGGTGAAGAGCGCAAAATCACCGAGCGTGAAGGTACCCGTGCGCATCGCCTGCCCGGCGATGAGCAGCATCAGCCCGGTGCCAAGGTTGACCATATTCCAGAACAGCGAGTGCATCATCTGGTCGAACAGGCGGTCGCGGATGGTCGAGCGCAGCCGGAGATCGTTCAGGCGGCGGAAATGGTCCACCACCCGACCTTCAGCGTTGGCAACCTGCACTGCCTGGACTGCGCCGAAGACCTCGCCCAGAAAGCCGGTGATGTTGCCCGTCGCCTCCCGGCTGGCCTTGCGGTAGCGCTCGATGCGCCGGCCGGCCAGCGTCACAGCGGCCACGATGGCGACGATGGGCAGGAAGACGCCCACCGTGATCAGTACATTGATGCGCAGCATGATCACCAACGCCACGAGCGCAAAGACGCCCATGCCCACCACGTCGTTGAAGTCGATCAGCGAGTTCGTGACCTCGTCCACGTCGTCCCGGAAGCGGCTGATTGCCTCGCCGGAAGGCGATGGTAAAGCGGCAGCCCCCGGCAGGTGCAGCACGCGCGTCAGCATGTTCTTTTGCAGCAGGGCAGCAGCAGTCAACATAAAGGGCCCATTCGTCAATTGCAGGCCGACCAAAAAGCTCACCGAACCGAGCGAGGCCGCCAGCAGCAGCGCGACGAGCGCCGGCAAACCCAAGGCAGCCGGTGCTGAAGCCGTCAGACGGTTGAAGAACTCCCGCACGATCAGGCCCGGAACCATGTTAATCAGAACAAGCGCCGTGATGCAGAAAAGGTTTATACCCCACAGCCATGGCCGAAATCGCACCAGACGGCTGAGAAACCAGGCGGTTGAGCGCATCTTCACACCAGCACCTCCTCAACTTCCGCGCCGCTGGCCTCAAGAAGGCGCCCGAACCTCGAATCAGCACGGGCTAGCAATTCCAGGCGCGGACCGTGTTCCAAAATGCTGCCGGCTTCCAGAATCATCACGTCGTCCACTCGTTGGATGGTGCTCAGGCGATGGGCGATGATGATACCGGTGCGACCAGCCAGCAGCTTATCGACAGCGCGCTCGATCAGGCGTTCGGTCGCCGGGTCCAGGCGCGACGAGGCTTCGTCCAAGATCACCACGCCCGGGTCACGCAAGAAGACGCGGGCAAAGGCCAGCAACTGCCCCTCACCTGCTGAGAGGCCATCGCTTCCAGTGAGGAGGGTATCTAACCCGTCGGGCAGCGCCCGGTACCAGTCGCCCAGCCCGAGGTCATCCAGCACCCCGACGATGCGTGCATCGTCCAATGCCCCGTCGAAAAAGGTGAGGTTCTCGCGGACGCTGGCGCGAAAGAGCTGCACATCCTGGGTCACCATGCCGACCCGCGCGCGCACTTCCGCCCGGCGAGCGGATCGGACGTCGACGCCGCCCAGGCGCACGATTCCCGCGGCGGGGTCGTAGAGGCGAAAGAGCAACCGCGCAATCGTCGTCTTGCCGCTGCCGGTGCGCCCCAACAGCCCCAGCACTTTCCCCGGCTCCAGCCGAAACGAGAGATCGCGCACGACCATGTCTTGCTCTTCATAGCCAAAAGCCACACCCGTGAACTCCACTGATAGTGCGCCGGCCGGCAGGATGCCGTCGGTGCTGCCGGCGCCATCAGTCAGGATGCTCTGCGTTTGCAACAACTCCTGCACGCGCAGCAGACCGGCGCTCGCCTTCTGGAAGTCCATCAGTTGATAGGAGATGACGTTGAGCGGCTGGAAGAGCAGTTGGGTGTAGTAGTAGATCAGGAACGCTGCTCCGATACTGAGCGCGCCGGCGCGGTAGAGGGTGGCCGCCAGCACGATGGACAGCGCCACGCCGCTGGTCATCAGGATGCCCTGCACCGACCAGCCGATGGAGGCAACGACTCGGGCCAGTCGGCCGGTGCGCAGCCGTTCCCGCGTGAACCGATACAGGCGACTCAAGACATAATCGCCGGCGCCGCTGGAGCGAATATCCTCCGTGCCGCCCAGGCGCTCCTCCAGGAAGCCGAAGAGGTCGGCATTGGCCTGACGGGAGGCCGTCCAGTGGGGAACGGCGATAGCGCGCAGACGGATCATGGCACCGAGCACGATGACAGCGAAGATCGACAACGGCAGACCGGCCCGCCAGTCTTCCAGCCAGAGAGCGACGAGGACGCCGAGCATGAAGAGCAGGTTGCCGACAATCTGCACCACAAACTGGGAGAAGAAGTTGGCCAGCGCGGTAACATCGCCGTCCACTCGCTCGATCAATTCGCCCGGCGTACGCTCCTTGTGGAAACCGAGGTCCAGGCGCAGCAAGTGTAATGTCAGGTCAGCGCGCAGCGCGTTGGTGGCGGTCCAGGCGACCCGTTCGCTGAAGTAGGTGGCCGCCAGCGACAAGCCCTGCTGGACCATAGCAACACCGACATAAAGGAGCGCCACCCGTGTCAGGAAGCCCATCGTGTCGCCCGATTTGGCAGCATCCAAAAATGCGCGCAGGACCTGCGGGTTCAAGAGCTGTAGCGCGATGCTGCTCAACAGCAACGCAGTGAGGATCGCGACGCGTGCCAATTGCGGTCGCAAATACGTGAATAGCAGGCTGCGATGGTGAGTGAGAGAGATCGACATCGTTATAGTTCTCCCCATACGAGCCGGCCAATAGGCCGGCGCCTTTCCTGTGTTTCGGAATACCGAGGGGATCCCTTTGCCCGCCGCCCCAGCGAAACGGGCAACAAAAAACCTCCCGGCTGACCGGGAGGTTGCGAACGTTACGTCGCTCAGTTGCCTACGGACGCAGGCTTCCCTCTCCCGGGCACAGCATTCCCCCAGCAACGGGAGGAGCCGGCAGGAAGAAGTAGAGCGCCATGCAGCACCATCACTTTCACGCGTGGGACGACGCGAGCACTGTACCATAAGCCCGGTGAACATGCGAGTGGCGACCAATTGAAGGGTGACATTGCGTTGAGCGACCGGCCGAACATCATCTTCCTGATCGCCGACGATCACCGCGGCGACGCCATTCATGCCTTCGGCAACCCAGAAGTCCAGACGCCCGTCCTCGACGGATTGGCCGAGCGTGGCGTCTCCTTCCGGCGGGCGTACACCATGGGCGGCATGAGTCCGGCCGTCTGCGTCCCCAGCCGTGCCGCCCTGCTCACCGGTACCAACCCGTTGCGCGCCTCCATCCATCCAGTGCCGGGTGATGGCCCCGGTTCGCTCACGATCAACCCGGCGTTAGCGACGCTGCCGGAGGTCTTGCGCGCTGCCGGCTATCACACCTACGGCGTGGGCAAGTGGCACAACGACAAGGCGAGCTTCACCAGGGGCTTCGCCGGTGGCTCCCGCCTCTTCTTCGGCGGGATGAGCGACCAGTGGAGGGTCCCCACCTTCGACTACGACCCGACGGGGCAATACCCGGTCGAAGCGCGGCAGATACGGGAACAGTTCTCAAGCGCATTGTTCGCCGATGCCGGCATCCAGTTCTTGCGCGACTTTCAGGGTGACGCCCCCTACTTCCTCTACGTCGCCTTCACCGCCCCGCACGACCCGCGCACGGCGCCGCCCGAGTTCGCGGCGCTCTACGACCCGCAGCGCATCACGCTGCCGCCGAACTTCCTGCCGGAACACCCTTTCGATAACGGCGAAATGCGCGTGCGGGACGAGCTCCTGGCCCCCTTCCCGCGCACGCCGGCGGTCATTCGCCAGCACATCGCCGACTACTACGCCATGATCAGCAGCCTTGATGCCCAGATCGGCCGCATCCTGGCTGCGCTTGCGGAACGGGGCGACGCCGGCCACACCATCGTCGTCTACACTGCTGACCACGGGCTGGCGGTTGGGCAGCACGGCCTGCTAGGCAAGCAGAACCTCTACGAGCACAGCATCCGCGTGCCGCGCATCATGGCCGGACCCGGCCTCCCGGCCGGCAACACGGTCCGGGCCCTGACCCACCACGCCGACGGCTTCCCTACCCTTTGCGCCCTGGCCGGCATTCCCGTCCCCAGCACCGTCGAGGGCCGGAGCTTGCTGCCCCTGTTGACCAACAACGATGCCCCCTGGCGCGACAGCGTCTTTGCCATGTATAAGGATGTGCAGCGCGCTGTCAGCGATGGCGACTGGAAGCTGATACGCTACTACCGGTCAGGCGACCCTGCCGTGGGCAGTAACCGCACCCAGCTCTTCCATTTGAAAGATGACCCGTGGGAGATGCACGATCTTTCTTCTGACCCCACGCAAAAAGAGCACCTTCGAAGATTGGCGGAGGAAATGGCAGCCTGGCAACGTAGGACTGGGGACTTCCTTGCGCTGCGGTCGTCCGACCCGTCCCCATCGGTCAGTTGACGACCAGAGAGAAAGGAACCGTGTGACATGGGAGTACAGCGTCTGAGTCGTCGAACCCTCGTTCGTGCGGCTTGCGGCGCCGCTGCCTTATTGGCCGCCTCGCTGCTGGCCGCCTGCGGTCAAACGGCGGTGAGCACCGCCAGCACCAGCGCCGTACACACGACGAGTCGAACGGCGTCGTTAACCCAGGGTAGGAGCAGCGCCACGTCCACGGCCGCCAGCGCTGTAGCTGCCGCCACGTCCAGGGGAACGGGTAGCACGACGGCCAGTACACCCGCTGCCGCCACCAGAGCAACGGCGGCCGTCACGGCGCTGGAGTTCATGCGCCCCTCCGGCAGTCCGGCTGAAGACAAAGCGTACATCGCCATGCTCAGCGGCTGGAGCGCGGCGTACCCGGGATCCAAAGCGACGTTCGTCTCGGCGCCGAATGCCAACTACCAGGCGAAGCTCCTCACGGAAATCGCCGGTGGCGTGGTCCACGACGTGGTTGGCCTTGTGCCCGGTGATCTGACGGTGTTCGCCAGCAAGACAGCCGTTATCCCGCTGGACCAATATATCGCCCGCAGCACCACGCTCAACAAGAGCGACTTCTTCCCGGCGCACTGGGCCGATGGCCAGTACCAGGCCAAGCAGTTCGGCATCCCGCCGGACGGCAGCCCGGTGGTGGTCGCCTATAATGCCGACCTCTTTCAGACCAATTCCGTGCCGGCGCCGACCGCGGCCTGGACCTGGGACGACTGCCTGAAGACGGCGCAACAACTGACCAAAGGCAGCGGCGGCACCACCACGCAGTTCGGCTGCACCTTCACCGGCGGCGGCGCGAACTTGCTCTCCTTTCTCTTCGCCAACGACGCCAACGTGATCGACACGACGACCAACACGGCGACGATGGACAGCCCGCACGCCCTCCAGGTGCTGAACTACCTTGGCGATCTCAACAACAAGTATCACGTCAACCCACTGCCAGCTCAGATGGCGAGCCTCGGCGCCAACGCCTTCCTGGCCGGCAAAGTCGCCATGGTGATCGTCAATCGCGGCGCGCTGGGCACGGTGTACCAAACGGCTCCTTTCAAGATTGCGGCGGCGCCCGTGCCCAAAGTGTCCGCCAGCGGACATAGCGGCTCGCAGATCACGCCGCTACAACTCGTGATCGAGACGCCGAACAAGCATCCCGACGAGGCCTGGCTCCTGCTGCAATATCTGGCCTCTGCCGCTTCCCAACTCGCCCGTTTCACCCAGTTCGGCGGCTACCCGTCGCGGCGCAGTGTCGCCAACGACCCCAAGTTCCTGGCTTCGGTGCAACCGTCCTGGGTGGGAGCGGAGGTGAACCAGGTCTTCGCCCAGGTTGCCGACGCCACTGGGACCGGCTTCGTGCCCCATCACCCCAACTGGTCACGCATCAACGACGCCCTGAACACCCAACTGGCCTTCCTCTGGAGCGGCGCCCGCCCGGCGGATACCGTGGCGAAATCGGCCCAGGAGCAGATCACCCCGCTGCTTTCCTGAGCGAACGCCATCTGCCAACAGTCCGCCAACGCATGGCGCAGGAAACCGCCTTAACAGTACCTGAAACCGTAGACATCCCCTTACTCGTCGTAACTCGAAGTGTCTACAGTGAGTTCGTATATCTCCCTCAGTGAGACATCACGGTCCAGCAATACATGAAATTTGAAGGGGAAGTCCGTTTCCACAGTGCTCTCGTCCAGTGACTGGCTGCTCCTATCCCGACGAACGATGTTCACGACGCCATTGCCGGCAACGTCAATGGCCTCCTGAGTGATTCGCACCGCATCAATCTCCAGCATGTCCACAGAATCGACCGACATCCGAGCGGCAAGCGCTCCAAGTACGGGGGGGACGTGTTTCCGCAATGCTTCCTGCAATACACGACTTAGCCCTGGGATATCTACCTGAGCTTCGTGAGGCGGCGTTACCACGACGAGCCGAAATTCCGTATAGCCGTCGTTATGCGCAAGCCGGCGAAGGTCACGGATTTCCTGCGCTGTTCCACGAAGCGCCGTCCGTTCTCGTACCTCCACCGCGACGTGTTTGTCGCCTTTATGGGCGACAAGGTCGAAAGGCGCAGTCCCATTTGCCTTAGGCACATCAACTTGGAATCCTTGAGATCGCAGGCTTTCGGCAATCTCCTCAACCTTCGCGGCCTCTAAGTACTCAACGGCTGCAGTCACTCGCTACCTCCATCTATCGGCCCGAAGATCACGCGCTGGCCGACTACGGGTCCAACTTCAACGTACAGGATATCGGCAATGTCTCGTTCCAGAAAACCAAGCAACCGTTCGTAGGCCCAGTCAGCAATGCGAGGCTCCGTGACTTCATAGTTCCGTCCCTGATCGACCCTTTCGGTGACGCACTTTCGCCCCGGGTGATCGTCGCCGAAGACGACGCCCTTCAAGGTGTCCAGTATCGCCTTGGTTATATTGTCAACGTCGCGTGTCGTCTTATCACGGTGAAACCAGATGATGCGCGCATACAGGTCGCCTTGCAGGAAGCCACGGGTTCCATGAGCCTCCACAGCCTCGGCGCGGAGCCGGGAGCGGTACGCCGTCTGCCGCTCCGCCTGCAGCGATAGGGGCCGGATAGCGGCTACTAGAGAAAATGTCGGGATGTCAGTCATTGCTTCACCGACAGTCTAACCGTCGCTCCCGACTTCGGACTGCCTGGGCGGAGCAAATAGGCGTTTGCCATCCCCGCAGTACACTCACTTCGCTGAAACGGTAATTCCTTGTTGAGGAGTAGAAAGATGGCCGACTTCGACCCTTCCATGCGCATCGCGCCGGAGATCATCGAACAACTCAAACACGTGAGCACGGCCACCCTGAGCAGTCAACTGCACAAGCGAGGCTTTCGACAACTGGTCATGCGCGGCGTCGCGCCGCTGCGGCCGGATTTGCGCCTGGCCGGGCAGGCCTTTACCTTGCGCTACATTCCGGCGCGGGAAGACCTGGAACGCAGCGGGGAGTTTGATAACCGCACCAACAAGCAGCGTCTCGCCGTCGAGCAGGTGGGGCCGGGGGACGTATTGGTGATCGACGCCCGCGGCGACATGCGCGCCGGCACGCTCGGCAACATTCTGGCGACGCGCATCGCCGGCCGCGGCGCCGCCGGGATCGTCACCGATGGCGCCTTCCGCGATGCGCCGGCGATCCGTTCCCTCGACCTGCCCACCTACGCCGGCGGATCTCATCCCAACATCTCTTTCACCATCCACCACCCGATCGACATCAACGTGCCCATCGCCTGCGGCGGCGTGGCGGTGTTGCCGGGGGATGTCATCGTTGGCGACGCCGAGGCGGTGATCGTCATACCGCTGGCAGTGGCGGAAGAGGTGGCGCGGGACGCTTACGCTCAGGAGCAACGCGAGGAGTTCATCCTCGCCAAAGTGGCGGCCGGCAGCAGCATCGTCGGTGTGTACCCGCCGGATGCTCGCACGCTGCAAGAGTTTGCAGCCTGGCGGGCGAAGCGTCCGGCCGGCGAGGAGTGAGGACCGCTTACACGTCTGGCGTGCCGTCTACCGGGACCGTGCGGGTACGAGCCTCGTGAATCTGGACGGGCTGCGCCGGAACGTGCTGCACGGGGATGTCGATATCCGGGTCCTCCTCAGCCGAAGCAACCGGCTTGCCGCCACCCAACCAGGCGCTGCCCGACCCCGGCCGGCGCAGAGTGGGCAGCCAGCGTACCGGCGCTGCCTGGCGCTCGGTGCCATCCTCTTCCAACAGGCGATTGGCCGACCGTGAATTTACCACAGCATCGTCCGGCACTACCACCAGGTCCGGGCCGACGCGCAAGTCCGCCTCCGCACGGATATAGTCGCCGTCATCGTCCCGGCGGTCATTGCCGAACAGCTCTTCCAGGCGTCCCACCGGCCCGTGACCGTCCAGGGCATAGCCGATGATGCTGCCATCCTCCGGTGCAATCAGCACGTCGGCAATCACACCGAGCATCTTGCCGCTATGCGTCACCACCTTGCGCCCGGTCATGGCGGACAAGCGCGGTAGCTCCGCGAGGTGATCGTCATGGAGGGTCTCGGCGCCACCCGCGTGTACGGTCAAGGCGTCGGGACCGATGGCATTGACGGCCGACGCCGGCAACAGCCGTTCGTGGCGGTCGCCCAGCAACATCGGTCCCTGGCTCATCGCCAGTCCGGCCACCCGCCTATCTTCTGGATCCAAAATCAGTTCGTCTAACTGACCCAGCTTCGTCGCGGAGTCCAGGTCCACTACAGCGCGCCCCCGCAGCGACGTGGCACGAATCATGATTGCCTCCTTTGAGCGGTGACGGTCAACACGTCCGATCAAAAAGGAATGAAGCAAGCCGCGTGCCGGGTTGTCTCCGGCGTCGGCCGCCAGTACACTGGGCTGATCGGCGCGAGCGCGTGGTCGCCGGATTGGGAGGAGGTTTCCATTGTGGCTGAGTCCAGCGGCAGGAACCGCACGATAACGCCGGAGGCTGCCTACCGGGCGCTCAAGGACCACCCCAACTGGGTGGTCGAGCGCGCGCGGCTCTACCGTGACTTCCGCTTCGACTCTTTTGTCGCCGCCATCGCCTTCATCAACGGCGTGGCGGGACTGGCCGAACGGCTCGGCCACCACCCGAACATCCGGCTCCACGAGTGGTGCTTCGTCCAGCTCGAGCTCTACTCCCACCTGGACGGCGCGCTGAGCGTCAAGGACGTGGACTTCGCGGTGGCGCTCGACGCCATGCTGGCTGCCGAAGGAGTACCCTAACGGCGAATACGGTTTAGATAAGGCCGCGACGGCAGGGAGGGAGCAGTGTCGCCACTAACTAAACTACTTTACCTTAAGGGCGACGGTAGGCGAGACGAGTGAAAGGCGTGACCCATGGCTCCTGTCCGCGCTCAGACTGACCATTCGCACTACGGCGTCGTCGTGATCGGCAGCGGCCCGGCAGGCCAGCGCGCCGCCATTGCTTCGGTGAAGTCGGGGCGGCGCACGCTCATGATCGAGAAGCGCTCCGTCGTGGGTGGCGCCTGCATCAACACCGGCACCATCCCCAGCAAGTCCTTCCGGGAGGCCGTCGTCTACCTCTCCGGCTATCGCGAGCACGCCATCTACGGCGAGAGTTACGCGGTCAAACGCGGCATCACGATGGAAGACCTGAACGCACGCGCTTCCTATGTTATGAAGTGCGAGCGCGACCTGGTCCAGACACAGGCCTACCGCAACGGCATCGCCATGATCTGCGGGATAGCCTCCTTCGTCGACCCGCATAACATCCAGGTGCAACTTGCCGACGGTGAGGGCAGCCGCACGATCTCGGCGGAGACCATCATCATCGCCACCGGCAGTGAGGTGGCGCAAGTGGGGGACATCGCCTTCGATGGCGAGCACATCCTGAACTCGGATTCGATCCTCACGATGAGCGACATCCCCAGGACGTTAACGGTGGTCGGCGCCGGTGTGATCGGCTGCGAGTACGCCAGCATGTTCGCAGCGCTGGGCACCCGCGTCACGCTGATCGACGCCCGCGACGAAATGCTGCCGTTCGTGGACCGAGAGATTGCCGCCGAACTGGCGCATTACCTGCGTTCCGTCTGGGTCACCCTCTGGTTGGGGGAGACGCTGAAGAGTTGCTCCGTGCTGCCCAACGGCCACGTCAGGACGGTGCTGGCCTCGGGGAAGGTCATCGTCACCGAGAAGACGTTGCACGCCATCGGGCGCCAGGGGGCGACTGCCGACCTCAACCTCGCCGCAGCCGGTCTGGCGGCCGACAAACGAGGCAAGCTGACGGTGAATGAGCACTACCAGACGGTCGTGCCGCACATCTATGCAGTGGGCGACGTGGTCGGCTTCCCTGCGTTGGCGTCCACCTCAATGGGCCAGGGCCGGGTCGCCGCCAACCACGCGGCGCACGTGCCGTTCAACATCATGCCTGAGGTCTTCCCCTACGGCATCTACTCCGTGCCGGAACTGAGCATGGTGGGCAAGACCGAGGAAGAACTGACCCAGGCCAACGTCCCCTACGAGATCGGCAAGGCCTACTACCGCCACGTGGCGCGCGGGCAGATCATCGGCGCCAGCGACGGCATCCTCAAGCTCATCTTCAGTCCGAAGACGCACAAGATTCTCGGCGTCCACATCATCGGCGAGAACGCCGCGGAACTGGTCCACATCGGCCAGGCCGTGATGGCGCTGGGCGGCACTGTCGACTACTTCGTCGACACCGTGATGAACTACCCGACGCTGAGCGAACTGTACAAGATCGCCGCCCACAACGGGCTGAACCGCCTGGCCGGCGAATCGGCCGACGTGCTGAGCGACCTGCCGACCACCGATTCTCCCGTTGCCGAAGCAGAGCGCGTGGCGGCCGCGGCGGCGCTGGTGCGCGAACTCGCTCCTGTTGCATCCACGGGCAACAACGGCACGGTCAGCGCGTAGGCGCACCCTAACGCTGAAGCGTAGGGCTAACACGGGCGAAGCCTGCTGAAGCAGGCTGGGCTACGAATCCGACGGCGCTCAGCCTGCTTCAGCAGGCTTGGTGTTGTTAGCCCTACGCTTGAGACGTGT
>DHIZ01000118.1:1706-6090 GCA_002404055.1 Chloroflexi bacterium UBA4733 | reverse complement strand
GCAGAACGGCGCATGCAAACGGGTGTCCTGCGCGGCAAGGGCGAATACAAGTCGCCTGTACGATCCGTTGGAGGCATGTTCCGCCGAGATCGCGGTTACGTGGCAGAGCACGTCGAGTTGCGCGAAGGCCATCACGTCGTGCTCTCGCGCCCGGCAGCCCGTAGGGCATCCAACCGAGGAGAGAAGGCAAGCCGGCTAGTGCTATCCTCAAGACCGAAGTTTGGAGGAGCGCAGGGCAACCGTGGAACGGCATCTCAAGGTGGTACCCCCCGGCGAAGAGCAGCCCTCCAGCGAGCTGCTCACCTTCCTGATCGCCGACGTGCGGGGCTACACCAACTTCACGCAGGAGCATGGCGACGAAGCCGCCGCAGCCCTTACGAGCCGCTTCGCCGACATCGTAGAAGGAACCGTTACCTCTTACGCCGGCCGGCTGATCGAACTGCGCGGCGACGAAGCATTGGTGGTGTTCACTTCGGCGCGGCAAGCAATCCGGGCAGCGGTCGCGATTCAGGATCGGTGCAGGGAGGCGATGGCGGATGATCCGACGCTGCACCTCAAGGTGGGCATCGGGATGGACGCCGGCGAGGGGGTCGCGGTCAAGGGCGGGTATCGAAGCGGGGCACTGAATCTCGCGGCTCGGCTCTGTAGCCAGGCCGCGCCGGGCGAGGTACTGATCAGCGAAGGCGTCATGCACCTGGCGCGCAAAGTCGAGGGGCTCACCTTCGTCGAGCGGAAGCGAGTGCAGCTCAAGGGCCTCGAGGAGCCGGTGCGGCTTATCGAGGTGAGACACGAAACCGCGATGATGCCGGCGACCACCACCTCGCCTCTGTTGCTAATGCTGGCCGGCGCCGCTGCCGTCCTGCTGCTGGCCGTGATAGGCGTCGTTGCGTACCTTGCATGGCCACGAGCTTCCGCAGCCGTCCCGTCACTGAACGTGCGTCGGGTCCCGTCGTGGGGCTTACAGGGAGCGCCCACGCCTCAATTCAGCTATCCGGATGCAGTGGCGACCGGCCCCAACGGCGATGTGTACGTGGCCGACACCTATCACTACCGGATCGTGCGACTCGCGCCCGACGGAACCTTCCTGCAAGCCTACGGCGCCCAGGGAACCGGTCTGGGACAATTTGCGCGTCCGGTGGGCGTCGCGGTGGACGGCCGAGGGCGTGTCTACGTGGCCGACTCGGAGGCACACGGTGTGGACCAGCTGTCTGCCTCCGGCATTCCGCTGCAGCACTGGGGCGGGCAGTTTCGGGGATCGGCGCCGGGTGAGTTCAGCCAGCCGAGTGCGGTTGTGGCTGATAAGACGGGCAACGTCTACGTCGGCGACGTCGGAAACTCCGGCATTCAGGTCCATTCCGGTTCGGTCTGGCGGCAGTGGCACGCCTCCTTAGGGGTCGCGGGCATGAGTCTGGACGGCCACGGCCACGTTTTCGCAACCGATGGGGGGAACACCGTGTGGGAGCTGACAGCCGGAGACGGCCGGGTCGTCAAGAAATGGGGAACCGGCGGCACCGGGCCCGGCGAGCTGAGCGGCGTGGGCGCGATTGCCGTCGATCCGCGAAGCGGGCGGGTGTACGTAGCGGACGTGAACAACAACCGCATCCAGGTTTTCACATCCTCGGGAAAATGGCTCGCCAGCTGGCCGACTCCGGGCGCACTGGGGGGGACGACTCAGCCGAACGGCGTCGCACTGGACGGACATGCGCATCTATACGTGGCGTACGGCGGCTCGAACCGGGTTCTGAGGTTCACGCTGAGCGGAACGCTCGATCGGAGCTGGAAACCACGACCGGAGCCCCGCGTGAGCTGGGGAGTGCCATACACGATCGCCACAGACGCCGCGAACACTATCTATGTGGCGGATTCACTTCGCGGTAGGCTTGACCTGGTCACGCACGATGGCCGTCCGGCGGGTACGATCAGCGGGCTAAACGCGCCGCAGGGAGTGGCGGTCGATCGAGTGGGTGACGTCTTCGCAGCGGACACCGGCGCCAACAAGGTCTGGGAGTTCTACCCGGATGGTCACCCTGCTGCGGAGCTGGACAACGGTTCCCCGCAGGGCTTCGGCCTGGGCAGATTCCAAACTCCCTACGCAATCGGCGTGGATCGCGCCGGAGACGTCTTCGTGGCCAGTTCTCCGCAGGGCGAGTACATCGAGGAGCTTCCCGGGAAATATCGCGCCGGGCGCAACTGGCAGCAGTTCGACCAGGGCACGCAGCTCTCCTGCAGCGCCGCGCCGGCCTGCATGGCCGTAGATCCTTTAAAGGGAACGGTGTACGGCATAGCCGGGAACAAAGTTGTCAGGTTCGTCTCTTCGGGAGCCGGTTTGGGCGAGGTCGATCGCGGCTGGCGGCTCCTCTCCGGGCAGGGCAAGAGCGCCGCCCCGGTGAACCTTACCAATCCAGCCGGCATCACAACCGACGCGCATGGCAACCTTTTCGTCGTCGACGCCCAGCAGCGCCGGGTCTTCAAGTTCTCAGCACGTGGCGTGCTTCTCGCCGAGACGCCCGACTCCATTGCCCGCCTGGTCTCAACGCCCAACGGTATTGCCGTCGACGCGCGGGGCGATCTCTATATGAGCGTCAACAGCAAGAGCGGCACCTCGGTGATCAAACTAGCGCTGGTCGCTCCCGTGCACCGATAAGAGGCGAAGGATTCGATCGGCTAAGGCGGAAGCTCCTGCGTGGCTCATAAAAAGTCCCGCGGATTTGAGGACTGGCAGAGCGTGCTGTTGACACCCTCCTACCCAAGATGTAGGCTTGCCCCAACCGCTGCGAGCAGGAGAGGGGCAGGACCATGGGGCGTTATGGTGTTCGTCTGGCGGCGCTGACCCTTCTGCTGATGGCCGGTGTGGTCGCGGGGAGCAGGACAACGGCTCACGCACACGGCAGGCTGGGAGCTTCGCCGGCACGCTGCCCGAAGCGAAACCAAGCACACGGGGTAATCACCTACTCAGACAACTTCTTACCGACCACGATGAACCCTTTCGCTTTTGCTGGTGGAGGGCTGCCCCTGGCACTGTTCGACAATCTCTTCCTTTATGCCCCGAATGGCAAGACCCAGACCATGATGGCCAGCGAGTTGCCGACGGTGAGGAACGGCGGCATCCGGGATGGGGGCCGGACGATCCTCATCCATCTGAAGGCGGCCTACGCTGGTCCAACAACAGCGAGATCACGTCCGCAGACGTGAAGTTCGGCTGGGAGGTGGGCATGGACCCGGCCACCGGCCCCTTCTGCGCCGGCTTCTGCGACAGCGTCAAGTCCATAGCCACGCCGGACCGTTACACCGCGGTAGTGCACCTGAAACGTCTCCCGCCTGAGGTGGTGGTCAGTGGCAACAGCTGGCAGCCATGGCCGGTGCGCTGGCCTCACGCGTGGAACGGCGATCCCCATGCTGCCGCCCTGAAGCTGGCGCAGGATCCGTCCTTCAACTTCTTGAGCCCGGCGTACCCGACCAACGGTCCGTACCAGGTGGCGCGCGTGGTGTCCGATCACGAGGTCGATCTGCGACCGATGCCGTATTACGACGATATGACCTGCGGCGCCTATATCAAGACCATCCGCGATTTGGGCTTTGCGAATGACTTTTCGGGCTTCCTGGCCATGCAAGCGGCCGCCGGCAGCGGCCACCTAGATATCGGAGTCGACTACCAGCCGGAGCAACTTGGCGCGCTCGAGCGAGTGCACAAGGTTTATCGTCTGCATTCGCCGCCGTCTTTCACCTTCGAGCACCTCGAATTCAATCTCGACAGCACCTACAATGACGCGCGGAATCCGCTTGCCAATGTAGACGTACGGTTGGCGCTGGCCCTGGCGGTGAGCAAGCCGCGAATCTTGCGGGATGCATTTGGCGCCACGACGCAAGCCGCCGCGCGTCTGGTCGCTTGGACGCCCTGGGTGAATTCTCCCAGACTGCGTCAGCCGTACGCCGACCCGAAGGTCACGGGCCAGTGGGACCCTCTGGCGAAGCGCTACGTGAGCGACACAGGTCGCGGGCAGGCGCTCGCCGATGCCAGAACGTTGTTGTCGCGCACGGCATGGAAGCATGGCTTCACGCTCTCCTTCGAGCGGAGTGGACGCCCCTACCGAGCGACAATCGCCCGGGACCTGGCGAAGGCCTGGGGGCGGCTCGGCGTAAAGGTGAACGACCACGAGGCAAGCGGCAGGACAGAGCTGTTCGGCACCTGGGAACAGGGAGGCATCTTGATTCACGGTGCGTTTCAGGTCACCAGCTTTGTCTTCGTTGGAGGCAGCGATCCGGATCCGATGAAGACGGAGCTCGAGAGCCGCTTTGTTGCCCGTGATCATCCCTCTCGGGCGTCGGTCGCGGATCAAAATTACGCCGGCATCCGCGATCGCGTCATCGACAGTGAGTTTGAGCG
>DHIZ01000118.1:0-1669 GCA_002404055.1 Chloroflexi bacterium UBA4733 | reverse complement strand
GGCCGGTTGACACCCTTCTACCCAAGATGTAGGCTGGCCGCACTGGGTGTGAGCAGGAGAAGGGCAGGACTGTGTGGCTCCATAGCATTCGTCTGGCTGGCTTCGGCGGTCTGGTGATGGCGGCAGGTGCGCTGCCTGTTAGCGGAACCGCGGCCCGCGCACACNNAGGCGTATCGAAGGATTCCACACGAGTCCCGTCTTGTCCAGCGACGCGGCGTATGCATATCAGTGGAAGGTGAAGTAGCGTTTTCAGAGGTTCCGCCGCCGGTTGACACCCCTCTATCCAGGATGTAGGCTGACTGCAACCGGTGGGACCAGGAGAAGGGCAGGAACCATGTGTCTCCGTAGCATTCGTCTGGCGGGCATCGGTAGTCTTGTGATGGTGGCCGGTGTGCTGCCTGCCAGCGGAACCGCGGCCCGCGCACACGGGAGTACGCAGCGTGCTGCGCCTGTGCGCTGCGCCAAGCGAAACGCGGCACACGGGGTCCTGCGCTATTCGGACGTCGGGCTGCCGACTAATCTCAACCCATTGGGCGCAGCACCAACCATAGCAGGCTCCATGCTCGACGATCTCTTCCGCTATGGTCCTACCGGGAAGGTCTACGCCATGATGGCCCGCGAGATGCCGACGCTCAAGAACGGCGGCATCCGCGACGGCGGAAAGACCATCGTCATTCATATCAAGCCGGGGCTGCGCTGGTCGAACGACACCGAGATCACCTCGGCTGACGTTAAGTTCGGCTGGCAGATAGACATGGATC
Organism: Chloroflexi bacterium UBA4733; assembly: GCA_002404055.1. The sequence continues at coordinate 908 of DHIZ01000118.1, read as the reverse complement.
CGGTCACCGGTCCCCTCTGTTCGGGCACGTGTGACAGCGTGCGCAGCATCAGTACCCCCGACCGTTACACCGACATGCTTCATATGAGGAGGGTGTTCGGCGGCATCCTCACCCCACCGGCACAATTAGCCAACGGTTGGCAAGTTTGGCCCGTCCGCTGGCCGCATGCCTGGAACGGGGATCCGCACGCGGCTGCATTGAAGCTGTCGCAGGATCCCGCCTACAACTTCCTGAGCCCGTCGTACCCAACCAGTGGGCCCTATCAGGTAGCGCGAGTGGTCTCTGACCACGAGGTAGACCTGCGCCCCATGAAGTACTACGACGACATGACCTGCGGAGGCTACGTCAAGACCATCCGCGATATCGGGTTTGCGAACGACCCATCGGGGTGGCCTGCTATGCAGGCAGCAGCGAGCAGTGGACACCTCGACGTGGCTGTCGGCTATCTGGCAAGCCAGATCGGGAGCCTCAAACGCCTGCACGGCGTGTACCTAGTTCACGCGCCTCCCTCTTTCAGTTTCGAGCACCTCGAGTTCAACCTCGACCGTACCTACAACGGCGCGCCAAACCCCCTGGCGAGCACGAACGTGCGGCTGGCGCTGGCTCTGGCACTCGACCGACCGACCGTGACGCAGGATGCGCTTGGGGTGCCGGTGAAAGAAGCCCGCGAGCTGGTGGCCTGGACGCCCTGGGTAAACTCGCCGTTGCTGCGGCAGCCGTTCGCAGATCCGCGGCTCACCGGGCAGTGGGACCCAATCGCACACAAGTATGTGAGTGACACGGGACGGGGGCAAGCCTTGGCGGACGCTCGCACCTTGCTCGCCCGAACCCCTTGGAAGCACGGTTTCACGCTCGATTTCGTCCGAGGGCCGGCGCCGTACCGGGCCGTCATTGTTCGCGATCTGGCC
>DHIZ01000195.1 GCA_002404055.1 Chloroflexi bacterium UBA4733 | reverse complement strand
CGGCGCGGTCGTCATCCTGCAACCAGCGTTCTACCGGACAGGTTCAGGAGTGGCCTCCCATCCGTTGGTTTGAAGCACCGCGAGCGGCTCCGACAGGTCGAAGTTCTCGCGGGCTGCACTTGGATTGATGATCAGGCACGCCCGAATCCTGTCCCCGGACGATGACGACATTCCATCCTCCTTGCTCACGGATAGCATCTCCACACCAGAAGCGCATCACCCGCTGGATGCTACGGATGGCGGCAGCAGATCAGCACCGCATGGACCCCGCAAGTCTACTGGCAGTACGCGCACGACCCTGGGTGCCAGCTCAATTCCGACGGATCGGGCGCGAGCTGAGGCAACACGCACATGCTGTGGCGCAGCGCTATGGGGAAGTCGCTGCGGTGGCGCTGCCTGAGCGGCTGTAGTGGAGGAGACCGGTGTCCCCTGTTGAGCGCGAACGTTCGATTCGTCTCCGGGATGCACTCCGCAACGCCGCAGTCGCTGGAGAACAGAGCTCGATGCACGATGAGCATGTAGCGGTCGAGCGTCGCGATGACGCTGCCGAGGCCGCAGGCCAGTAGGGTCATGACACATGTCCTAGCTCACCCCGCCCGCGCTGTTGAAGAAGGCAATGCGACGGTTGAGCATCCCCGTTGCCCCGGCCACAACCGGCGCAAACGTCCGCACCGCTACGAAATAGCGCGGCAAAAAAGACGGTCTTGCCGCCATGACGGTCCTAGAAGCGCCGCGCTGCCTGGAGGTGAATGCGCCGAAACGAGAACGAGTCCGCGCGCCAAAAGAGCCGCCTGCTGGCTTCATGGCCAATAAGGTGGCCAACGGTATCGCCAAGCACGGCCGCGATGCCTTCGCCGAGCAGGAGGAGCGGGAACTCCAGCCGGCCACGGGCCGCAAGCAGCCCGGCCGCGATGACCGGCGTGTCGCCCGAGAGGAAAAAGCCGATAAGCAGACCGCTTTCGGCGAGGAGTATAGCGAGAATACCCCCGTAACCGATGGTACGAACCAGCTCGCTGGTATTCACCCTTAATGGTTCTCTCAGGGTCGATCGGTTCCCGCGGCGTGCGTCTCGATGACCCGGTTCATCTCGGCACCAAGCAGCAGAATGAAGGCGCTGCCATAGAGGTACAGCATCAGTACGGCAATCCCGGCCAACGCGCCGTAGGTACGCGTCGGCGAGGCGAAGCGGTTGATGTAGACCGAGAAGGCGACAGTGAACAGCAGCCACAGCAGCGTGGCGAGGACCGAGCCGGTCGTCAGCCAGCGAAACGGTGCCCGTCGGGCAGGTGCACAGGTGTAGACCAGCGAAAACGCCAGCAGCACGGCGAGCACCAGCACCGGCCAGCTCACGATGGTCCAGGCCCAGTGCAGGACGGGCCCGGAGCCGGCGAGCTGCCCCAAATGCCGGGTAATGGCCGCACCGAAGACGGCCAGTATGACGGCGCCTGCGAGCAGCGCGGTAACCGCACTGGCGAGCGCCATCGCGACCAGATAGCGCTGCCAAACCGGGCGCGATTCCTCCAGCCCAGCCACGGTGTTTAGAGCATTCATCAAACTGCGGACCGCGCCTATCACGGCCCAGACGGCGACCATAACGGCTACCAGCGCACCGATGGTGAGCGCTCCCCGTGCCTGGTCCGCCGTCGTGCCGGCAAACTGCTGCTGGACGGCGGCGCCCGCGCTTGTGGGTAGCGCGGTGCTGAACAGGCCCACCGCGCTCTGGACCGTGCGAGTTCCCCCGAACGCTTCCAGCAGCCAGAAGAGGGTGAACAGACAGGGGAAGCAGGCAAACAGCGTGCGGAAGGCCAGGTTGCCCGCGAAGACGGACAGCCGGTCGCGCTGAGCGCCGGCCAGTGTGCGACGCACGAAGTCGCCGCAGCGGAGACCCGAGGCGGCAGGCACTCCGATGGCGTTTCCGGTCGCGACCGCCTGTTCGCTCAGCGAGTCAGTAGCCGTCGTCATGCGCTGACTCACCTGCCCCGACGGCTGTAGTATCCACCGCCACCAAGCAGGAGCACGAGCACCAGAACAATCAAGATAATCAGTAGCATGACACGACCTTTCTTCTCTGCTTAACCCATCATAGGAACGCGTTCACGCCGGCACATACGCACAAACGCTGCCCTGCTCTACGCAGTTCCTACTCCTTGTGCCGTCTTCGCCCTGCGACGCGCCGACTACTTGAAGCAGCTGGTTGTTGGTATTTCGCCCCCCTGAAGACGGCATCACGCGCCTGCTGAGCCCTGTGAGGATCGTGGTGACATCACCGGGGACGGTTTTTGCAGAGCAGGTTTCAAGCGTCCGCCCAGGAGCCGCTCTTGAGCGCGTGCCAGCATCGGGCTCTGGGTACCGCGCGGAGGCCTGGCTCGGATCGTGGACGCCCACTGGAGTGTGGGCCCGGTCCGCGTCGATTTGAAAACTAACGGCCCCCCGGATCGGCGACCACGCGGCCGGCAGTCGCGAGTCCGCGGGTGCGGCGATGCCAGGCCCGCACGGTGAAGGTCACGCGGTGGCCGCCTGACGAAAGCGGGTCTGCAATGACCAGTCCGTAGTTGTTCCGGAACGTCAACAAGCGTCCCCGCAGGGAGAACCGTGGTTCAAACAGGTTTGGCCACTGCACGGCTATCCGGTTGATGGCCCGCTGGGACCAGGGGTCCGGGGTCGTCAGTGCGCTACTCGTGAACTGCTGAATGACGCCGCCGCCCTTCCGGGGGCGGATGGTGAAGGCACTGGCGCAGTGCACGTCGCCTGAGAGGAAGATGACCTGTCGAGCCCGCTGCGCCCTCCGCCACGCGAACAGGGCATCGAGTAACGCATCACGGCCGGTGATGAAGGCGGAGGCACACCACCGGTCACGCACGATGTTGCCGTCGGTGCCGGGCATGCGGTCAAACAGCGCCACAAGCCAGCGCGACGTGTGGGCGACGGGAATGCTGGAGACGACAAAGAGTGTCTGGACCGTCGCGGCATCGGGGCCGGCCAAATACGCCTGGATCTGCTGCCACTGTTCCTGGCCCAGCAGCTCGCGTTGCTCGTAGTCGCGGCAGCCACGCGGGTCAAGCACTAAGAAGCCCACGGTGCCATAGCGAAACACGTAGTTGTAGGGTGGTGGCCCGATCCGCCCGTCAGGGTTACGTGTGTGTTGGTACTCTCCGTAGGCGCGGCTGGCGGCTTCGAACATTCGCCAATCCTGCGGCGACTTGGCTAGTCGTGATCCCCAGCAGTTGAAAATGTCGTGGTCGTCCCAAATGGTCTTGCCCCGCTTTCGTGGACACCAAAACACTGGGCATGATACCCAGAGGAGGAGTCCACGATGCCGAAGAGTCACGCGCCATATCCGGAGGCATTTCGCGCCGAAGCGGTAGCACCGGTGCGGCGCAGCGGGAAGAGCATCGCCGAGGTGGGGGTTGATCTCGGGGTCTCGGGCGAATCGCTGCGCAAGTGGGTACAGCAGGCGAAGATCGATGCCGGTGAGGGGCCGCCTGGGGCGCTTACTACAGAGGAACACGAGGAGTTGCGTCACCTAAGGCGGGAGGTGAAGACGCTGCAGATGGAGCGCGAGAGCTTACGAAAAGCCGCGGCGTTGACCCACCATAGCCCGTGGTGCCGAGAAGAGGTCTTCTCGG
>DHIZ01000270.1:3529-3764 GCA_002404055.1 Chloroflexi bacterium UBA4733 | reverse complement strand
TGGGGCACAGAGAGGTGAAGTCGTGGGCAAGCTGGATGGGAAGGTAGCGGTGGTGACGGGCGCCAGCCGGGGAATCGGCAAGGAGATCGCCTCACTATTTGCCGCCGAGGGCGCCAGGGTCGTGTGCGCGGCGCGCACGGTACACGAGGGCGATCATCCGCTGGAGGGGTCGCTGCAGACCACGGTCGACGGCATCAAGGAGGCCGGCGGTGAAGCGACCGCGGTCGCCGCCAAC
>DHIZ01000270.1:3010-3341 GCA_002404055.1 Chloroflexi bacterium UBA4733 | reverse complement strand
ACCGATCGACGTCCTCGTCAACAATGCGGCGCTGACCTACTTCATCCCGGTGAAGGACTATCCGATCAACCGCTGGCTGCGCTCGTGGTCGGTGAATTTCCAGGCGGTGTTTGTCCTCAGCAAACTGGCGCTGGAGGACATGGTCCCCCGGCAGAGCGGTAGCATCGTTAACATCTCATCCGGTTCCGCCATCGGTCCCGGCCGCGGGCCGTACCCGGACGCCCCAGCCAATAGCGGCGGCACCTGCTACGGCGCTGAGAAGGCGGCCATGGAGCGTTTCACCCAGGGACTTGCCCAGGAGGTGTATCAGTTCGGTGTCAACGTCACCTGC
>DHIZ01000270.1:2667-2825 GCA_002404055.1 Chloroflexi bacterium UBA4733 | reverse complement strand
CAACGTCACCTGCGTGTCGCCGTCCCAGGTGGTTCCGACGCCGGGCACGATCTTCCACCACCTGGTCACGGGCATGGACGATCCGCGCGGCGAGCCGGTCGCGTACATGGCAAAGGCCGCGCTGCTACTCGCGGCCGAGCCGCTCGACAAGGTAACCG
>DHIZ01000270.1:2245-2376 GCA_002404055.1 Chloroflexi bacterium UBA4733 | reverse complement strand
TCGACCAGGCGAAGAGCTTGGGCGCCGACCGGACCGGCAGCGGTTACAGTCAGATTTAGCGCCATCGCATAACATGGGCGATAACATGGCACCTTCCGGGTGTCGCAACGGGACACGGGACGGATGGCGCC
>DHIZ01000270.1:0-1950 GCA_002404055.1 Chloroflexi bacterium UBA4733 | reverse complement strand
GGTCCAATCGTGGACCGCTACGACCGCAGGAAGTTGATCATCGGCATCGCGAGCGTCCAGACATTGCTGGCTCTGTTGCCGATCGCGGCACGGTCCACGGCGCTGCTGCCGCTGGCCTACCTCGGGGTCGTGGGCATTAGTGCCGGCGCGACCTTCGTGTCGCCGGCCATTCAATCGGCGGTCCCGAATATCGTGGACGACGAAGACCTGGTGCTCGCGAATGTGCTGATGGGATCAACCTGGGGCACCATGCTTGCGCTCGGTTCGGCGTTGGGTGGGGTCGTCGTGGCGCTGTTCGGTCTAACCGTCTCCTGCGTAGTCGATGGCGCCTCCTTCGCCTTTGCGGCGCTCCTGCTGTGGAGCATCCACCGGCCGTTCCAGGAACGCCTCGGCCGCGTACGGACGGAGTTCATTGAGTCGCTACGCGAAGCGGCCGCTTATGCCCGCGGCCATCCACGGGTGCTGGCGTTGCTGACGTGTAAAGGCGGGTTCGGGATCGGCGCCGGCGCGGTCGTGCTATTGAGTGTGTTTGGACGCGACGTGTTTCACGGCGGATCGCTGGGAATCGGGCTCCTGTACGGGGCCCGAGGCGTCGGCGCATTGGTAGGGCCGCTCCTGGTGCGCAATTTCGCCAGGGACGACGACCATCGCTATCGGATGGTCGGCTACTGCGGTATCGGCTATGGCGTGGGATACGCCGCCTTCGCAGTTTCACCTTTCCTCGGCGTCGCCGCACTGGCGGTGGCCATGGCGCATCTGGGCGGCGGCGCTCAGTGGATGATCAGCTCCTACGGCTTGCAGCGGGAAGTCCCCGACCATCTCCGCGGGCGCATGTTCGCGGCCGATTTTGGCCTGGTGACTTTGACCACCAGTGTCTCAACGATCGCCGCCGGCCTGCTGGCCGACACGGCCGGCCCAATTTCTACCGCTCTCGCGGGCGGAATGCTCATGATGGCCTGGGGAATCATCTGGGCCTACCGAACCCGGAGGCTCTGGCAGCCTGCGCCGGCAATGGCGGCAGGCGTCACAATCGCCGCCGGCGCCGATGAAGCCGCGGTCGGCCAGTAGCCTTCCCTGTCGACAAGCGCTGGGCACCTTGTTTTGACGTACGCACGTCCCCGGAGTTAAATCTCAGCCGAAGGTGTATATGTCCAGGCAGAACCGAGTAACTCCTTGGGGCGAGATCATCAGCACGCCGGCGCGCGGCACGTTCATGGGGAACCGCGGCGGCTGTATGCACGACGCCGGTGGCGAACTGCGGGTGGCGCGCTGGCGGAGCGCGCAGTGGATCGTCTGCTTATTGGAGTTCAAAGGACGCAGGCGGACCGTGATGACGCCGGGACGCTACACGGAGCTGTTTTTCCTGGACGAGGCGACGGCGCTGGCGGCGGGCCACAGGCCCTGCGCCGAGTGTCAGCGACAGGCATTCAACCGCTTCAGGTCGGCGTGGCTTCGCGGAAACCCGGACCTCGCATCGGGTCCCATACTGCGCGCGCCGGCGTTGGACCGGCAGCTACACGCCGAACGCGTCACGCGCACTCGCACAAAGGTAACCGCCCGAATGGCGATCGACGATCTGCCGAACGGCACCTTTATATCTATGCCGCCCGCTGCAGCGGCGGGCGAAGCCTGGATGGTCTGGCACGGCAGATTGCTTCTGTGGTCCCCCGCGGGTTACACGACGCGGAGAGTGCTACCTGCCGGTATGACCGTCGAGGTGTTGACGCCGCGCTCAACCGTTAGCACGATCGCGGCAGGTTATGCGCCGCGGGTTCACCCCAGCGCCGGCCTTGGAGATGATTAGCGTTCAACCAGCCTGGTTCTGCGGGCTGGTCCAATTCGGCGTGCGCCGCCACCGCGTCAACGCTGCGATCCCCGTCTATGCCTACCGGGCAGTCGTACTGGCGCCATCGAACGGTCGAGCCTCCGGCTGGAGTGGCAGGGCTGTGG